>NZ_VFWA01000004.1:0-515197 GCF_006442295.1 Mesorhizobium sp. B2-3-2
AAACCCGCGCCGAAGGGCACCCCGCATTGGCCCTTACTTCTCCTCTTGCGCTCCGACCCTAATAACGCAACAGGCCCACGAGGGGGGAGATTGGCAGCTTTGGCGCTCCGTTCACTTCTACAACGAAAGTAATTGGCGAAAGCCGCGATGGCGGCTGATCTCCCCCCTTGTGGTGGAGATGCCCGGCAGGGCAGAGGGGGGCGCCTCGTGATACCCTCCGCCATTCTTGAATCAGCTCTCTACGTCACCGACCTAGCCGCAGCGGAAGCGTTCTACACCGATGTCCTCGGCCTCACTCCTCTCGGCAAGGTCGAGGGCCGCCATCTCTTCTTCCGTTGCGGAGCCGGCGTGCTGCTGATCTTCAACGCCGAGGCGACCAAGGTCCCGCCCGCGCCCGACGCGAGGCTGAAAGTCCCGCCGCACGGCACATCGGGCGAAGGCCATCTCTGCTTCGCGGCGACCGCCGATGAAATCAGCCGCTGGAGATCCCATCTGGAGGCGAAGGGCATCGCCATCGAAAGCGAATTCGAATGGCCGCAAGGCGGCCGCTCGCTCTATATCCGCGATCCTTCCGGCAATTCGATCGAATTCGCCGAGCCGAGAATCTGGGGACTTTGATGCATTCACTCGACGGAAAAAAGATCGTCGTCGCCAGCCACAATGAAGGCAAGCTGCGCGAATTCGCCGATCTGATGGCGCCGTTCGGATTCGAGGCGAAATCGGCGAAGGACTACGGCTTGCCCGAACCCGACGAAACCGGCACCACCTTCGAGGAGAACGCCTATATAAAGGCGTTCGCCGCGGCCAAGGCGACGGGCCTGCCGGCGCTGTCGGATGATTCGGGCCTGTGCGTCGACGCGCTCGACGGCGCGCCCGGCGTCTACACCGCCAACTGGGCTGAAACACCTGATGGCAGCAGGGATTTCGGCATCGCCATGCAGCGCACCGAAGTGGCGCTGCAGGAAGTCGGCGCGGCCACGCCCGCGCAGCGCACGGGACGCTTCGTCGCCGTCATCTGCCTCGCCTTTCCCGACGGCGAGGCAGAATATTACCGCGGCGAGGCCGAAGGCACGTTGGTCTGGCCGCCGCGCGGCGAGCTCGGATTCGGCTATGACCCGGTGTTCCTGCCGGACGGCTTCGAAAAAACCTTCGGCGAGATGAGCGCCGAGGAGAAACATGGCTGGAAGCCCGGCCAGGCCACGGCGCTGTCGCATCGCGCCCGCGCCTTCCAGAAATTCGCCCAAGCTCGATTGGGTCTGGCCAGGTTAGGCTCGGCATGATCAGGCCCGGCGCCACCATGCCGCTCGACCGCAGCCCCGGTTTCGGCGTCTATGTGCATTGGCCGTTCTGCGCGGCCAAGTGCCCTTATTGCGACTTCAACAGCCATGTCCGCCACCAGCCGGTCGACCAGGAGCGCTTTGCCGCCGCCTTCGAGGCGGAATTGGCGACGATGCGCCAGCGCACCGGCCCGCGCGAGGTGACCAGCATCTTTCTCGGCGGCGGCACGCCGTCGCTGATGAAGCCGGAAACGGTAGCAAGGGTCCTGGACGCTGTGGCGAAGAACTGGACGGTGCCCGACGACATCGAGGTGACGCTGGAGGCCAATCCCACTTCGGTCGAAGCCGAACGCTTTCGCGGCTATCGCGCGGCGGGCGTCAACCGGGTCTCGCTCGGCGTGCAGGCGCTGAACGACAAGGATTTGCGCTTCCTTGGCCGGCTGCACAATGTGGACGAGGCGCTGCACGCGATCGGGCTCGCGCGGGAGATATTCCCAAGGCTCTCCTTCGACCTGATCTACGCACGGCCAGGCCAGACGCCGGAGGCTTGGGCATCGGAGCTCGAACAGGCGATCGGCCACGCCGCCGACCATCTGTCGCTCTATCAGCTGACCATCGAGGAAGGCACGCCGTTCCACGCGCTGCACGCGGCGAAGAAATTCATCATCCCCGACAACGACCACGCCGCCGACCTTTATGCGCTCACGCAAGAGGTGACATCAGCTCATGGCTTGCCGGCATATGAGATCTCAAACCACGCCCGGCCGGGTGCCGAAAGCCGCCACAATCTGACCTACTGGCGCTATGGCGAATATGTCGGCGTCGGCCCCGGCGCGCATGGCCGTTTCGTCGAGAACGGCCACCGCGTCGTGACCATCGCGGAGAAGATGCCGGAGACCTGGGCCAATCTTGTCGAGGCCAAGGGGCATGGCGTCACCGGCGGCGAGACCCTGACGCGCTCCGAAGAGGCGGACGAGTTCCTGCTGATGGGACTGAGGCTGGCGGAAGGCATCGACCTGTCGCGCTACGAAGCGTTTTCCGGGCGCGGCCTGTCGAGCGCACGGCTGTCGGTGCTGCAGGGCGAAGGCCTGGTGGCGCCGATCGGCAACGCCCGCCTGCGCGCCACGCCCGCCGGCATGATCGTGCTCGACGCGGTGGTAGCCGATCTGGCGCGGTAGGCCCCCACATCCACCAGCGAAGTCATCCACCAGCGGAGTAATGCGAAGCGGCGCGCAGATCCGAGGAGGACGAAGGCGGGATACCGCTCTCAATCCCGAAGCCGGAGATTGCGCTTCTGGAGGCGCGGGTTTCACGTTATCTGGACCCAGGACATCGCGAGGCCCGAAATGAACCTGACGCTTTCCTGGCAATTCTGGGCGCTGCTGTCAGCGGCTTTTGCGGCACTGACGGCGATCTTTGCCAAGGTGGGCATCGAAACGATCAATTCCGATTTCGCCACCCTCATCCGGACAGCCATCATCCTGGTCGTGCTTGCGGCCATCCTCGCCGCCAGTGGCCAATTCCAATCATGGGCCTCGATCTCCGGAAAGACCTGGCTTTTCCTCGGCCTGTCGGGACTGGCGACCGGAGCCTCGTGGCTCTGCTATTTCCGCGCGCTGAAAATCGGCAATGCGGCGCAGGTGGCGCCCATCGACAAGCTAAGCGTCGTGCTTGTGGCGGTGTTTGGCGCGGTCTTTCTCGGCGAGCGGCTCACCAGTGCGAACTGGCTTGGCGTCGCCCTTATCGCGGCGGGCGCGGTGCTGGTCGCTTATCGAGGGTAGTGCTGCGCCGTGGCGGGCGTTCTTGGTTTCGAGACGGGTGATGAAAATATCGAAGCGATTGGGCATCGTCCGGTCAGTGCTCCGTCGTGCTGTCGGGTTTGTTGTCGGGTAGCTTGATCTCTGGTGGCGGGCGGCGCGCGGGCCCCTGCTTGCCGTCTGTGGTGGCGGGCGGCTTCCCGTCTCCTTGCGCGGCAAAGCGCTTGCGGCCTGCATAGTAGGGCTCGAAAGCGTCCTGTATCGTCAGTCTGTCCATCCTGTCCTCCCGGGGGAATCAGGGGCTAAATCTGCGAAAGCCGGTTTCGTTCCCTACTGTGGCGAAGGAATGGCGCTCGCCTTGCATTACAGCCGCTTTTGCAACCCGGCGCGGGCCGTGCCAAACAGGGCGGATGATTTCGGAACGTCCTTCGCGGCTCCATTGGACGCGGGCGCGCCGCTGACGGAGAAGGCACCGGTGACTGGCGAGACGGGCAAGCGCAGCTATGTGATCGGACAGACCGAGATTACGGCCCGGCCGCTGGAACCGGCGCTCTATCTGGTGGCGACGCCGATCGGCAATCTCGCCGACATCACGCTGCGCGCGCTTGAGACGCTGGCCGCCGCCGACATGGTCGCCTGCGAGGACACGCGCGTGTCGCGCGTGCTGCTCGACCGCTACGGCATCCGCCGCCGCACCACGGCCTATCACGAGCACAATGCCAGCGAGGCCGGGCCAAAATTGATAGCGGCGCTCCAGTCGGGGCAGAGCGTGGCCCTGATCTCGGATGCCGGCACGCCGCTGGTTTCCGATCCCGGCTACCGGCTGGTCGGCGAGGCGCTCGACCAGGGCATTCGCGTCGTGCCCATCCCCGGCCCGTCCGCGCCGCTTGCCGCGCTCACCGCATCCGGCCTGCCTTCGGATGCCTTCCTGTTCGCCGGCTTCCTGCCGGTCAAGGCGGGGCAGCGGCTGGCGCGGCTGGAAGCGCTTAAAGCGGTGCCGGCGACGCTGATCTTCTTCGAATCGCCGCGCCGGCTGGCCGAATCGCTCGGCGCGATGGCCGAAGCGCTCGGCGGTGAGCGCAAGGCAGCCGTCGGCAGGGAATTGACCAAGACCTTCGAGGAGATGCGCACCGGCACGCTGAGGGCGCTGGCCGACCACTATGCCGCGGCCGATACGCCGAAGGGCGAGATCGTCGTCTGCGTCGGTCCGGCCGAGGCCAGGGCGGAGACGCCTGCGGACATCGATCGCCTGCTGTTGTCGCTCGCCGCCGAGATGCCGGCCTCGAAGGCGGCGGCGGAAGCGGCCAGGATGACCGGCGGCCAGAAGCAGGCGCTCTATCGGCGGCTGCTGGAACTCAGGGATGTCTCTGGAGAGGACCGTGGCTAGGCTCCCGAGCGTCAGCCGCCAAAAGGCCTATCGGCGCGGCCATCGCGGCGAATGGCTGGCGGCGGCCGCGCTGATGCTGAAGGGCTACCGGATCCTGGCGCGCCGCCATCGCACGCGGTTCGGCGAGATCGACCTGATCGCGCGGCGCGGCGACCTGGTTTTGTTCATCGAGGTCAAGGCGCGCCGCACGCTGATGGAAGCAATGGAGGCGATCGCCCATGAATCGGAGCGTCGCATCGAAGCTGCGGCCGACGTTTGGCTGTCGCGCCAGTCCGACTACGGCAGATTGTCGATGCGCTTCGACATGGTGGCAGTGCTGCCCTGGCGTTGGCCGGTGCATGTTGAGAACGCGTTTTACGGGCGCAATTGAGGGCTGCGTCGCTGGGGTTCAGCGTTCGATGGGCCATTCGCCCGCGCCAAGTGCCGCGATCGCCGCGATTATGCGCCGGAACGCCTCGGCGGCGGCCGGCACCGTGGTGCGGGCGCGCAGGAAGCTGTGCACGAGGCGCTTCTCCTCACGCCAGCTCGCTCTGCCGCCGGCAGCCAGGATGCGGTCGCGATAGGCCTCGCCATCCGACGACAGCGGGTCGCATTCGGCAGTAAAGACGACGGTGGGCGGCAGGCCGGGGAAGTCGGCGGCGCGCAGCGGCGAGAAGGTCGGATCGTCCGGCGCCTGTCTCTTGGCCGAGCGGACGTGGCGGTAGAAGGCGACATCGCCAGTCGACAGAAGCGGCGCCTCGGCATGCTCGATGTAGGAGCGGGCAGTCTCGTCGCCGCCGAGGCCGGGATAGATCAGCACCTGGCCGGTCGGCCTCTTCGCGTGAGCGCGCGTCGCATGACTGACCGCCGCCGCCAGATTGCCACCGGCGCTCTCGCCGCACAGCAGCAGTGGCCCGCTCGCCGTGGCCGCCGCCCATTCGAAGGCGGCCAGAGCGTCGTCGAAGGCGGCGGGATGAAGATGTTCGGGCGCCAGCCGATAGTCTACCGAGAACACAGCAAATCCGGTGCCGGCGCAGATCTCGGCGCAGATGTCGTCATGGCTGTCGAGCCCGCCGAGGATGAAGCCGCCGCCATGGTAATAAAGCACCGTGGCCGGCGCGGTGCCTGGCATCCGGTAACGCCGCACCGCTATGCCGCGGCCGGGGGCGGCGATGAGGTCGTCGCTGGCCGTCACCCCGGGCGGATAGGGCTGGCGAAGCGCTCGGCACATCCTGTCATAGATCGCCCGCTGCTTGGCGATCGGCAGGTCGATCGTCTCGGGCGGATACCAGGCGTTGATGCCGTCTATATAGGCCCACAGCGCAGGGTCGAGCAGCGTCGCGTATTTGCCGCGCCTGGTCGTTTCACTGCTGCCCACGGAAGGCATTGCCTTAAAGCTCGCTGTAAAGCCTGGCCGCGTTTTCAAAGCTGAAGCGCAGCGGTACCGAGCCCTCGACCTGCCAGACGGTGGCGCTCTCGCCGGCCAGCAGCCGGCAGGCGCCGTCTGTGTCGGTGACGGCGCCGCCATAGAGCCGGTTGGCGAGGTTGAGGATGGCGGTCTGGTGCATGGCGGCACTGCCGCTGCCGCAGGCATCCTTGACCAGAAGCACGCGAAAGCCGCGCGCCACGGCGTCCTTCACTGTGGCGTCGATGCAGGCCTCGGTCCACACGCCTGCTATGACCAGCCATTCGATGCCGCGCGCCTTCAGCTGGTCGGTAGCCGGCCCCGACCGGAAGGCGCTGGCCTCGGCCTTGATCAGCAGCGTCTCCCCCTGGGCCGGCGCCACCTCATGGCAGATTTCGGTCAGCGGATCGCTCTTGTCGGAGAAAGCGGACTTGCCGTCCTCTCCGACGGGATGGAAGGGCCGGTCCTGCTTGTCGAGATCGACAATATAGGCCCAGTGGTAAAGCGGCACATGGTTCTGCCGCGCCGCCGCCTGCAGGCGCTGGACGTTGGCGAGAATCGCCTCAAAGCCCTCGACGAGGTAGCGCGGGTCCTGCCGGTGCTCCTCCTGCAGGTCGATGAAGACAGCGGCAACCGTGCCGCACTTGATGGAGAGGGGGGTTTTCATGGGCGTGAGCCCTCGTCATGGAAGGGCGCGGCGGTCCACGATCCTTCCATATGCCGGAGGGTAAGCGCCCCCCTCTGCCCTGCCGGGCATCTCCCCCTCAAGGGGGGAGATTGGCGGCCGCGAATGCTTTCGCCCATAACCCGCGTTGCAGGAAAAAGCGCCGCAAGCGAAGCTGCCGATCTCCCCCCTTGAGGGGGAGATGTCCGGCAGGACAGAGGGGGGCGCCAAGGAATGAGGCGCTCGTTCTTCAGCTGCGATACGTCGCCGAGGCAAGCAGCGAACATCAAACCTGCTTCTCCAGAAATTCATCCTCATAAGGAAAACGCGACAGGAGCTCGGTGCCGGTCTCGGTGATCAGGATCTCGTCCTCCAGCTTGACGCCCTCGCGGCCGCCCTTCTCGCCAATATAGCTTTCCACGCTCACCACCATGCCTGGCACGATATGGCCGTCGCGGCCATAGGTTTCGTAGTCCATGGCGTGCGCGATGAAAGGCGTCTCGCCATGCATGCCGACGCCGTGCATGACCGAGGTGTAGCGCTGGTCGACGAAGCGGTCAGGGATCTTCCATGCCTTTTCGGCGATCTCGCGGAAAGCCATGCCGGGCTTCACGATCGAGATGTTGTGCTGAACCTGGTCGTGCGCCATGCGGTAGAGCGATTTCTGATAGGGGGTCGGCTTGCCGGGCCCGCAGCGGAAGGTGCGCGAGAAATCCGAGTAATAGCCATAGCAGCCGATCGTGTCGGTATCGAGCGCCAGCAATTCGCCCGGCCGGATTTTTCGCCCGCTGGCCTCGTTGAACCAGGGGTTGGTGCGCTGGCCAGACGTCAACAGCCGCGTCTCGATGAACTCGCCGCCCTGGCGGATGACCTCGCCATACATGATGGCGAACAGCTCGTTCTCGGAAACGCCGGGCTTGATCGCCTCGCGCACCGCATAGACAGCGGCTTCCGCGCCGGCCATCGACACCTGCAGGCATTTCACTTCCTCCGGCGTCTTGACCGCGCGCACCGCCAGGATCTCGCCCTGGCAATCCCGGACCTCGCAGCCGCGCTTTTCCAGGGCCAGCGCCTGCAAGTGGCTGCAGCGGTCGAGCCCGAGCTTCATCGAGCCGCCGCCATGCTGCTTCAGGAGTTCGGCGATCTCGTCGGCGAAGGGACCGGCGGTCTCGTCGTCGCGGCCCGACACCGACGACCAGACGAGCTTGGACGGACGCGCCTCGTCGATCGTGTCGAGCACCATCGAGACATGGTAGCTCTGCGGGTATTCGAACAGAACGATCGGCCCTTCTGTCGGGATGAAGAAATAGCGGGTCGAATTGCGCAGGAAATAGCCGAACATGTTGCGCGAGCCGGTGGCGTAGCGCTGGTTGTAGGGATCGAACAGCACCACGCCGCCATAGCCGGCCTCACGCATCCAGCCGCGCAGCTTGGCAAGCCGGCCTTTACGCAGGGCGTCGGCATCGATGAAGGACGGCTCGGTGTCGGACAGCCACATGCCGCCCGCCGGATCGGCCGCCGCGGGGTGGCGCATGCGGTCCTTGAAGTCGACGTCTTCAGTGCTGTCGGGGTCGAATACGACGATGCTCATGGGGGCTGACCTTGGGTGGGTTGCAAGGCTTGACCATGGCGCAGGAGGGGCGGGTGCATTGTGCGGAAAACCGCGTGTGTTGTGCGGGATGCCGCTACGCTAACGAGAGATGCAGGTGCCAGGCGCCCCGCCAACCTTCGAAAGTACCTAATGCCGTCTCGCCAGTTTCGGCGGATGCCCATGCTCCTCCCTGAACGCCCGGGCGAAGCTCGACATCGAGGCAAAGCCGCAGGCGAGCGCCACGTCGCGCACCGCGAGCGTGGAGTGCGCGAGCAGATCGGCGGCGCGCTTCAGCCTGAGCCGCCGGTAATAGCCATTGGGCGAGATGGCGAGTTCGGAGCGGAAGGAGCGTTCGAGCTTGTCCGAAGACACGCCGAGCCTCGCGGTCAGCTCCGCCATGCCGAGCCGCTCCTCCACAGCATCCTCCATGATGGCGATGGCCGACAGCACCAGCTCGTTCCGCACGCCGGTGCGCAGGCGCAGCGGCATCAGCTTGCGGTCGACGCTGGAGCGCAGCTGGCTGTGCACGAACCATTCGGCGACGCCGGCCGCAAGTTCGGCGCCGTAGTCGCGGGTAATGATCTCCAGCATCATGTCGAGGCTGCCGACGCCGCCGGCCGAGGTGAAACGCTTGCGGTCGATGACATAGAGGTCGCGCCTCAGCTCGACGTTGGGAAAGGCCTCGGTGAAGGCCGCCTGGCTGGTCCAGTGCAAGGTGCAGGCATGGCCGTCGAGCAGGCCGGCGCGGGCGAGGAAGAAGGCGGCATCCGCCACCGCGCCGATATGGGCGCCATTGCGCAAGCTGCGGCGGATCCAGCTTGCCGCATCCTCGGCGACGAGATGATCGGCATCGCCGCCCGAGCAGACGACGATGCGGTCGACCTTGGGCGCATCCTCGGCATAGAAGCCCGGTTGGATGACGACGCCGTTCGAGGCCTCGACCGCACCCTGGGTAGCCCCGACGATTATCCAGCGATAGCATTCCCGCTTCGCCAATATGTTGGCGGCGCGCAGCGGCTCGATGACGGACGAGAATGCCATCATCGGAAAGCCGGGGAACACCAGCACCGCGAAGGTGAGGGGCGTATCGGGAGATGTGTCGCGCGTGCCCATAGCGCTACATCTCGGGCAGATGGGATTTGGGGTCAACGGGGTTGTGGCTGGCTTTCTGCGAGGTTGGCGCTGGCTTTGGAGACTGGCTTGTCTCAGCGGGAGTGCCGCCCCTCAGCCCCCCAGCGCCTGCCCCAGATCCGCGATCAGATCGTCGCCATCCTCGATGCCCGCCGACAGCCGCACCAGCGAATCCGATATGCCGATCTCTTCGCGCTTCTGCGCCGGAATCGATCCATGCGTCATCAGCGCCGGATGCTCGATCAGGCTCTCCACGCCGCCCAGACTTTCGGCCAGCGTGAACAGTTGCGTGCGTTCGAGGAAGCGTTTTGTGCCGGCGAGGTCGCGGTCGAGCACGGCTGATATCATGCCGCCGAACGCATGCATCTGCTGGACGGCAACGGCATGCTGCGGATGGCTGGCGAGGCCGGGATAGATGACCCGGCGCACATCCTTGCGGGCTTCCAGCCACTGAGCGATCTTGAGGCCGTTCGACGAGTGCCGCTCCATCCTCAGTGCCAATGTCTTGAGGCCGCGCAGGGCGAGAAAACTGTCGAACGGGCCCGAAATGGCGCCGATGGCGTTCTGCAGGAATTTCAGGCGATCGGCCAAATCCTTGTTGTCGCCGACAACAGCCACGCCGCCGACCATGTCGGAATGGCCGTTGAGGTACTTCGTCGTCGAATGCACCACGATGTCGATGCCGAGCTCCAGCGGCCGCTGCAGATAGGGGCTGCAGAAAGTGTTGTCGGCGACCGAGAGGATGCCCTTGCGCCTGGCGAGGGCTGCGACGCCTTCGAGATCGACGATGCGCAGCAGCGGGTTGGTCGGCGTCTCGACCCAGAGCATTTTCGTCTCCGGGCGGATCGCAGCCTCGACGGCGGCAAGGTCGGTGAAGTCGACGAAGGAGATCTCCAGATTGGCGGAGCGCCTGCGCACACGCTCCATCAGGCGGAAGGAGCCGCCATAGATGTCGTCGGTGGCGACGATGTGGGCGCCGGAATCGAGCAGCTCCAGAACGGTGGCGATCGCCGCCAGCCCGGAGGCGAAGGCGAAGGCAGCCGAGCCGCTTTCGAGATCGGCCACCGCGCGCTCGAAGGCGAAGCGCGTCGGATTCTGACTCCGGGCATATTCAAAGCCCTTGTGCACGCCGGGAGACTGCTGGCCATAGGTCGAGGTGGCGTAGATCGGCACCATCACCGCTCCGGTCAGGGGATCGTGGCTCTGGCCGCCATGGATGGTGCGCGTGGAGAAGGCCAGGCGGTTCTTTCCGGATGCGGTCATCGTGCACGGCGCCTCAGATGGTTGATCAGGTCGATGCGGGTTATCAGGCCGACGAACTCGTCGCCGTCGAAGATGATGGCGACCTCGTTGCGGTCGAATACCGGCAGCAGCGCGTCCAGCGTCTGGCTGGCCTGCAAAGTATGCAGATTGGGGGTCATCGCCGAGCGTACCGGCGTGTTGAAGCGCTCCCAGCGGCCCTCATAGGGGCCGTCGACCTTGGCCAGAATGTCGCTTTCGTCGACGATGCCGATCAGCTTGCCGTCGTCGAGCACCGGCAGTTGCGAGACATCGGAGCGGCGCATGCGGCCATAGGCGTTGAGCAGGCTCTCGTCCGGACCGACATAGACGGTGTCGCCGGTGCGGTGCGTGCGCATCACCAGGTCGCGCAGGTCGCCATGCTGCTCGTGCTCGGCCAGCCCCTGTTCGGCCAGCCAGAAATCGTCGAAGACTTTCGACAGATATTTGTTGCCGCTGTCGCAGACGAAGGTGACGACGCGCTTGGGCGAAGTCTGTTCGCGGCAATAGCGCAAGGCGGCCGACAGCAGCGTGCCAGACGACGAGCCGGCCAGGATGCCTTCCCGGGACAGGAGATCGCGCACCGCCAGCATGCTCTGCTTGTCTGATATGGAATAGGCCTTCTTGACCAGCGACAGCTCGGCGTTGGGCGGCACGAAGTCCTCGCCGATGCCTTCCACCGTCCAGCTGCCGGCCTCCACCATCTTGCCGGTCTTGATCAGCGGCGCCAGCACCGAGCCGACCGGATCGGCCAGCACCATTTCCGTCTTCGGCGATGCCTTGGCGAAGAACCGGCCAAGGCCGGTCAGCGTGCCGCCTGAGCCGACGCCGACCACCACCGCGTCGACATCGCCGTCGAGCTGCGAAAAGATTTCCGGACCGGTGGTGGTTTCATGCGCCTCAGGGTTGGCCGGATTGGCGAACTGGTTGGCGTAGAAGGCGCCGGGCAGCTCGGCCGCGATCTTTTCGGCCATGTCCTGGTAATATTCGGGGTGGCCCTTTCCGACATCGGAGCGCGTCATGCGCACTTCCGCACCCAGCGCGCGCAGGTGCTGGATCTTCTCGCGCGACATCTTGTCGGGCACGACCAGGATGATGCGGTAGCCCTTGGGGATACCGACCTGGGCGAGGCCCAGGCCGGTATTGCCGGCCGTCGCCTCGACGATCGTGCCGCCTGGCTTCAGCCTGCCCCCTTTCTCGGCGGCGGCGATCATCGACAAAGCGATACGGTCCTTGATCGAGCCGCCGGGATTCTGGCTTTCGAGCTTGATGAACAGCCGGCATTTGCCGGTGTCGAATTGGGTCAGCTCGACCACGGGGGTCTGGCCGATCAGGTCGAGCACCGATCCGTAAGGTGGCCGCAGGCGCGACATTGCGTTTTCCGAAGCGGCGCTTTCCAAAGGGGCGCTATCCGAGGGCGCGATCTTGTGCCTGCTCATATCGATGCTCCATGATCAAGCGGCCGCCTCGTGCAGGGCGGCAGCGTATCCTCTTTTCCAGCCCTTTGCAGTGGGAAAGAAGATAGATCGTGCCAATCGACCGGCTAGATGGAGAATGAAATTCCCGTTCGGCGTTTTCGCTGTGGTGCAGGACTCGGACGTTGGCGGGACAGCGCCCCCCTCTGGCCTGCCGGCCATCTCCCCCACGCGTGGGGAGATTGGCTGTCACCACGGCTTTCGCCAATCTCCAACGTTGAAAGAATGGTGCGGTCGGCGAAACTGCCGATCTCCCCCCTTGTGGGGGAGATGGCCGGCAGGCCAGAGGGGGGCGCCGTAGAGCGCCAGGCTCGATAGTCACACGCCTGTTGCCGTGCCTCAGCCCAGCAGCTGCTTGCTGAGCCTGGCACACTGGACGCGAATATCCGGAATGGCGTCGATCTCGAAGAAGGTGCCTCTGGTCAGCGGGCCGACGGCGAGGATCTTCCTGGACACCGTGCCGTCGCCGGCGATGATCTCGCAATTAGCCGTCACGTCGAGGCCGATGCGCAGCGGGTCCGGCCGCGCCAGGGAGCGGTCGACCAGCGAGCGCACGACGCTGTTCGACGAGGCCGAGATATCCCTGACGATGCCGGAGCAATCATAGATGCGGGCGACCTCGAACCTCTCCAGCCGCTTGGTGTGGCGCGACTGGACCTGGACCGTGAACTCCTGGCCAGCCGCGATGTCGACGACACGGCCGGCAACGAGGCGGATGCGGCCGGACTGCACGGCTTGCGTGACGCGGGAATGGACCTCGGGCGCCATGCGGTGGCGGTGGATATCCCACCAGGCCTTGGTGTGCTCGACGAAACGGCGCTTGGCCGAGGCCGGCCAGTTCTGCCAGATCTTCTGGTTGAACGGGCGCAGGCCGTCGACGACGTCGCGCCAGTCGATGCCGGCCTTCTGGTTTTCCCGGATCAGATCGCGGAACCAGCCAACGAAATAGGAAAGCTGGGTACCGAGCGGGATGTCGGCGACGTCAAGCTTGATCGGATTGCCCTTGCGGTGCGGCGAGGGCAGCAGGCCGCGCCGCGACACCGCGACGATCTCCGCCCGGTGGCCGCGCTGTTCGAGCGCCAGGAATGCATCGACCATGCTGAGGCCGGTGCCCAGCACCATGACGCTCCGGTCGGGATCGAGCGCGGTGTCGGCCTCCGATCCCATCCGAACTGCATGGCCTTGCCCCATGGCCGGCACCTCGTCATGGCCGGTGGCGAGTACCGCCAGATGGGCGACGACGCTGGTGCCGTTAGCGAGCGCCACTTCGACCCCCGAGGCCGTGGGCGAGATCGACAGGCTTTCCTCATGGATCAGCCGGAGGCGTCCAGTCTCCCTCTCGCGCGCCTCGAGATCGTCCAGCAATTCGCCGAGGTAGCGGGCATAGATGCTGCGCGGCGCGTAGACCGGCGCCTGCGCCGGCGTTGCCAGGTGGCGTTCCAGCAGCCAACGCCAGAAATTGCCGGGATCGTCGGCATAGGCGCTCATGCCGGCGGCGCTGACGTTCAGCACATGCGCGGAGAGCAATGTGGAATAGGCGATGCCCTGGCCGAAATGCGGGCGCTTCTCTATCAGCGTGACGCGAAGGTCGGGATTGGGCTGTCTCAGCAGATGCGCGGCGAGCACGACGCCGCTGGCGCCGCCGCCGACAATGATGATCGAGCTGCCGCGGCCGCTCATGCCGGCCCCGTGCGAAGCGCCGGCGTCAGGCCTTCACCGCAACCGGCAGATCGTCGGTCGCAAGGTCGTCGAGGCCGATGTCGCGCATCTCGGCGAGGCTGCGCTGGTCGAGCACCTCGGCGATCGCCTGCCGGACTTCCAGCATCAGATGTCGGACCTGGCATGTCGCCTCGTTACAGTCTTCGCAACGCTGATACTGGGTGCGGCTGGCGCAAGGGATCGGCGCCAGCGGGCCGTCGAGCACGCGCACGACATGGCCGACCCTGATTTCCTCCGCCGGCCGCGCCAGGCGATAGCCGCCATCCTTGCCTTTGCGGCTCTGCACGAAACCGGCATTGCGCAGTTCGCCCAGAATGGCGTCGAGAAACTTCTTCGGGATGTTGTTGCCGGTGGCGATGTCGTTGACGAAGGCAAGTTGCCCGGCCGGCATCCGCGCCAGGTGGACGAGCGCCTTGAGCCCGTACTTGCCTTTCTTGGTGAGCATGATCCGAACGTTTCTCTGTCATGCGATGGCTCGAGGCCATCCGTTGCGAAACGCCTGGCGTGCCTCCCGCCGCGCTCAAGCACCCATGACACATAAATTCTAGTGACATGATATACAAGCCAATCGCGATTGATCTTGCTTGGTTTTCAAGCCGCTGCGGTCATTTTGGACCCGCCTTGTGACTCCGGGGACACAAAACGTGGCGCGACGGCCTGAGACTGGTGCCACAGGTGATCGCCGCGATACGGATGGGTATGACCTCTCATCGCCGCCTCCAAGTCTCTATGTCCATAAGCTTACTATACTTAAATCCGAATAGGCGGAACATGTTTTTAATTTCCTGGTCATTTGAGGCATGATTTTCTCGATATCATGCCAGAAATGCGAACCGTTGTTCGCGGATGAGTGTGCCGGCGCTTGCCCCCAGTGTCGTCGGATTTTCCGGATCTCGTCAAGGCCGACAAGGACCGTAGCGACGCGGCGCAGATCCGAGGATGACGAAGCCTGGCGGTTTTGCCGAGCACCATCCTGTTCATGTGGCGAATTGGCATCGAAGGCGATGAAGGCGGTTGCGGCCGCCAAATCCGTCCGAGCACCCCGTCACCGACGATTTTTTCCAACAAATCCGCCGCAACTGGAAGAATTTAACTCTACAATAATGATAGAATTAGCGGACTATCATGAAGCAATCCGGTTTTCCCCTGTTTCATGGAGCCCTTGATGTCCACCACCATTTCGCGACGCATCCTTCTCCTGTCTTCGGCGGCGCTTGCCGGCGCCGCCTTCCTGGGCCCGGCTTTTGCCGACGATCTCAAGATCACCATCGGCTACCAGACGGTGGTCGAACCCTCCAAGGTGCCGCAGGCCGATGGTGCCTATGAAAAGGCTACCAAGGCCGCCATCGACTGGCGGAAATTCGATTCCGGCGCCGATGTCATCGCCGCGGCCGCATCCGGCTCGGTCGACATCGGCTATGTCGGTTCGAGCCCGTTGGCGGCGGCGGCGAGCCGCGAGTTGCCGGTCCAGACGATCTTCGTCGTCGGCCTGATCGGGCCATCCGAGGCCCTGGTCGCACGCAACGGCGCCGGCATCGAGAAGGTCGCCGACCTCGCCGGCAAGAAGGTGGCCGTGCCCTTCGTCTCGACCACGCATTACAGCCTGCTTGCCGCGCTCAAGCATGAGAGTGTCGACCCGAAGTCGGTCGAGATCCTCAATCTCAGGCCGCCGGAAATCGCCGCCGCCTTCGCACGCGGCGACATCGATGCGGCCTATGTCTGGGATCCGGCGCTCGGCCAGGTCAAGACATCAGGCAAGGTGGTGCTGGATTCCTCTGAGGTCGCCGCCTGGGGCGCGCCGACCTTCGACGCCTGGATCGTGCGCACCGACTTTGCCGAAAAGAACCCGGAAGCGGTGCGCGACTTCGTCAAGGTGACGGGTGCAGCCTATGCCGAGTACCTGGCCAAGCCCGATGCCTGGTCGGCAGCGTCGCCGCAGGCGGCTGAGATCGCCAAGCTGACCGGCGCCAAGGTCGAGGAAGTGCCTGAACTGCTCAAGGGCTATGTCTTCCCGACACTCGAAGAACAGGCCTCCGACAAGTTCCTCGGCGGCGGCACGGTCAAGGCGATCGCGGCGGCATCCGCGTTCCTCAAGGAGCAGGGCAAGGTCGACGCCGTGCTGCCGGACTATTCGAAATATGTGACATCGAAATACGTCACCGAGGCGCTGGCCTCGAACTGATCCGACTGTTGGAGCGCCCCATGCCACGACAGGCAGGTGGCGCCCGATGAGACGCGCACGTCTTTCTTGACGCCGCGTGTCGTCTGTCCCGGAGCCGCTGACGAGGCGCGGCTTCGGGCAGGTGGACTTCAACGAACTCCCTGCGAGGGCTCATGTCGCATCTCGTGCTCGACAGAATCTCGGTCCACTATGACGGTCAGCCGGCACCCGCCGTCGAGCGGGTGTCGATCGATATCGCCAAGAATGATTTCGTCGTCCTTGTCGGCCGTTCCGGCTGCGGCAAGACCTCGCTGCTCAATGTCGCCGCCGGCTTTGTCACGCCGGCACGCGGCACGGCCACGATCAACGGCCGGCCGATCGCAGCACCCGGTTCGGACCGGGCGGTGGTGTTCCAGAACGACGCGCTGTTTCCTTGGCTGACCGCGCGCGAGAACGTCGCCTTCGCGCTCAGGCTACGCGGTGTCGGGCCATCCGAGCGGGCATGCCGCGCCGACGAATTGCTCGGCCTGGTCAAGCTCACCGATGCCGGCGACAAGCGCATCTGGGAGCTGTCCGGCGGCATGCGCCAGCGCGTCGGCCTTGCCCGGGCGCTGGCTGCCGAGCCGCAATTCCTGCTGCTCGACGAGCCGCTCGGCGCGCTCGACGCGCTGACGCGCGAGCGTATGCAGACGACGCTGCTCGACCTGTGGACGGCAAGCAAGGTCGGCGTGCTGATGGTCACGCACGGCACCGACGAGGCGCTGGTGCTCGCCACCCGCATCGTCGTCCTGGCGCCTGGGCCGGGCCGGGTGGTGCGGACCTTGGAGCCGGGCTTCTCCAGGCGCTACGCATCGGGCGAGGCCATCCGCGCCATCAAGGCCGATCCTGGCTTCGCCGCGGCGCGCGGCGAACTGACCGACGCCATCTTCGAGGGGGAGGCGGCATGACCGTTTCATCCTACACCGAACGCTCCGGTTCCAGGATCGAAGAGGCCGACGGCCTGTCGGTGCCGTGGTCGCGCCCGATCCCGAAGCGCAAGGGCGTTTCGGCGCGCATGGTCAGCGCGGCCACCATTCTTCTGGTGCTGGCGCTTTGGACGCTGTCGGCCCGCCTGCAGCTGGTGTCGCCGGTGTTCCTGCCCTCGCCTTTAGCGGTGTGGAACAAATTCGTCGTCGTCGCCCGCGACGGCTTTGTCGACGCAACGCTCGTCCAGCATATCGCCGCCAGCCTGGGGCGGGTGTTCGCGGCGCTCATCGCGGCGCTCCTCGTCGGTGTGCCGGTTGGCCTCGCCATCGGCATCAGCACCATAGGGCGCGGCATTTTCGATCCGCTGCTGGAATTCCTGCGGCCGATCCCGCCGCTCGCCTATCTGCCGCTGGTTATCATCTGGTTCGGCATCGGCGAGCCATCGAAGGTCCTAGTGATAGCCATCGCCATGCTGGCGCCGGTGGCCCTGTCGACCGCGTCCGGCGTCCGCGGCGTCTCGCAGGAGCGTATCAACGCCGCGCGTTCGCTTGGCGCGACGAGGCGCCAGGTGGTCCGCCACGTGATCCTACCCAGCGCGCTGCCGTCGATCCTGACCGGACTGCGCATCGCGCTCGGTGCCGGGTGGTCGACGCTGGTCGCCGCAGAATTGGTGGCGGCGACGCGCGGGCTTGGCTTCATGATCCAGTCGGCGGCGCAGTTCCTGGTCACCGACGTGGTGGTCATGGGCATTTTGGTGATCGCGGCCATCGCCTTCGTGCTCGAATTCGCCATCCGCAGGATCGAGCGCGCGCTTGTGCCGTGGGCCGGACGCGAATGATCGGAAACGGAGATGAGGATGACCCATTCCACCGCCATGCTGTTCGCCCATTTCGGCACCTGGCTGCTGGGCCTGACATCCGATGACAAGGCGATAGAGGACAAGGCGACAAGGGAGGACGGTCCGCGCTCGCCGGCGCCCGTCCAACTCCCGGCCGGGCGTGACCGCCTGCCGCCGCGAGATGAGAGCTTCTACTGGGCCTGGCAGTACTGGTCGCAGTGAGAGCGGCTCAACCGCGCGAAGGGTTCGCCCACACCAGCCCGGCGAGACCAACCAGCATGACGACGATGCCGATGGTGAGCCATTGCGACTGGCCGGTCATGAAGCTGCCGCCGATCACGCCGATGCCTTGCAGCGACCACAGCGCGCCCACGGCCACCACGATCAACGCCAGCAAATTTTTGGTCAGTCTCATTGCCGGATTCTCCTTCCGAAGTTGATCGGTTGCATCGCCGCCGTCGCGATGAAAGAGGCAAAGGAATCGGGTCAAGGGCAGCATCTTCTACTTGGATGTTGCCGCTCGATCTTGTCAAACAAGACATGGCTGTCGACTGGAACATCATCGCGACTTGATCGCGGATCACCGGAAAATCACTGACAGACTGTTACCGGGCGACTCTAAACGTGTGCCGATGCCACGGAACTGCCAGATGATTGCCGCATTTCGTGCCTTATTGTCTCCGTAACGGCTGGGGTCTGTCAAAAACGGAGCCTTCCCCCAGATATGAATAACAACAACCGGACCGCGCTTACCGCGGTGACGATCGCTGCTGGCCTGATGGTCGGCGCCTCCGCCACTCCAGCCGCCTCCGCCGCCGGCCAATGCGGCCGCGCTTCCTGGTACGCCCTTCACTCCAGGACCGCGTCGGGCGAACGGATGAACCCTTCGGCCTTGACCGCTGCCCACCGCACGCTGCCTTTCGGCACCAAGCTGCGGGTCACCAACCAGCACAATGGCCGCAGCGTCGTGGTGCGCATCAACGATCGCGGCCCGTTCATCAGGGGACGCGTGCTCGACCTGTCGAAGGGTGCCGCCGGCCAGCTCGGGTTCATCGGTTCCGGCCACACCGCGGTTTGCATGGCGCGCGTCTGACCACGTTGCCCGGCCTCGCGGCCGGGCCGTCGTGCCGCCTTCGCACCTGCACAATGAGCCGGCTTGTACCGTCCAAGGCTGATTTCCAAAGCTTTGGACCAAGAATGCGTATAGATCACGCCACGTGACGTATTGCATCGCAGCAATTAGTTGTTAACTTCCCCGCGAGACAGTTAGGGCCAGGCGCTGCTCGCCGCCCCTTCGGTCGCAGGCCGCAGCGGGGTAAACGGATGTTCTACCAGCTCTATGAAATGAACCACGCCGCCCTGCAGCCGGCCCGTCTCTATGCCGATGCGGTGCGGCTGTTCTATTCCAACCCGCTCAATCCGTTGTCGCACACGTCCTGGGGCCGCTCGATCGCGGCGGGCGCCGAGCTGTTCGAGCGCACCACGCGCCGCTACGGCAAGCCGCAATTCGGCCTCGACAAGACGGTGGTCGACTGGAAGAGCGTGGCAGTGACGGAGAAGACCGTCTGGTCGCGGCCGTTCTGCAACCTAGTGCGTTTCGAGCGCGCCGTGCCCGCCGGGCGGCGGCGCGATCCGAAGCTTCTGATCGTGGCGCCGATGTCGGGCCACTATGCGACGCTGCTGCGCGGCACGGTCGAAGCCATGCTGCCCCATGCCGACGTGCACATCACCGACTGGATCGACGCCCGCATGGTGCCGACGGCCGACGGCCAATTCGATCTCGACGACTATATCGACTATGTCGTCGACATGCTGCATGTGCTGGGCCCCGACACGCATGTGATGGCTGTTTGCCAGCCTTCCGTGCCGGTGCTGGCGGCCGTGGCGCTGATGGAAACGCGCGGCGACCCCTTCGTTCCCGCGACGATGACCCTGATGGGCGGGCCGATCGACACGCGCCGCCACCCGACCGCGGTCAACCTTCTGGCCGAGGAGAAGGGCATAGACTGGTTCCGCGACAATGTCGTGATGCGCGCGCCCTGGCCGGTGCCGGGCTTCGGCCGCGAAGTCTATCCAGGCTTCCTGCAGCTTTCGGGCTTCATGAGCATGAACCTCGACCGCCACATCATCGCCCACAAGGACTTCTTCATGCACCTTGTGAAGCATGACGGCGACAGCGCCGAGAAGCACCGCGACTTCTACGACGAGTATCTGGCGGTGATGGACTTGACGGCGGAGTTCTACCTGCAGACGGTCGACACGGTGTTTGTCCGGCATGCCTTGCCCAAGGGCGAGATGACGCATCGCGGCACGCCGATCGATCCCTCGGCCATCCGCAATGTCGCGCTGTTCACGGTGGAGGGCGAGAACGACGACATTTCCGGCCTCGGCCAGACGCGGGCGGCGCACGATCTGTGCGTCAACATTCCCGCCGACAGGAAGGCGCACTACATGCAGCCCGCGGTCGGGCATTACGGCGTCTTCAACGGCTCGCGCTTCCGCTCCGAGATCGTGCCGCGCATCGTCGACTTCATCACCAGCTATGGCCGCCAGAACCGGGTCGCCGTGAAACCGAAGCTGGTCCGCACCGCCAAAAGATAGGCAGCCGGCATTGCCGGCCCGATCGCGCCGGACAGGCCGGGCAGGCCTGTCGCACGGGCGCCGCTGCCATGCGTCTCGCGGGTAACCATGTCGCAAATCACCCAATCGTGGTAATTGACACGGACTGTAGATCGCCCTTAACCTTTCATTAATAACAAGGGCGAGCGGGGACAATGAATTCCTCACCAATGGCGCGAACGCTTCGTGCGTGCGCAGTAGCCGGACTGGCGACAATGATGGGAGGCTGGGTGGCGCCGGCCCTGGCGGCTGGAGCGATGACGACCGGCGGCGTCGCGTCGCAACCCATCGGCCATTATGATTTCTGCAGGCTCAATGCCCGCGAATGCGCGATCCGTCCCGGCAATCTTGCGCCGGCGGCGATGACGGACAGGTTGTGGCGCAAGCTGGCCAAGGTCACCGCCAGGGTGAATGCCGCCGTCAAGCCGATGAGCGACATGGACATCTACGGCAAGGACGAGGTCTGGGCCTATCCCGCCAAGGGCGTCGGCGACTGCGAGGACTACGTGCTGGAAAAGCGGCGCCTGCTGTCCCGCATGGGCATATCGCTTGCCGATCTTCTCATCACCGTGGTGCGCAAACCCGACGGCGAAGGACACTCGGTGCTGACGGTTCGCACCGACAAGGGCGACTATGTGCTCGACAATCTGACCGACAAGGTCAAGGCCTGGGATGAGACCGGCTACCGCTTCCTCAAGCGCCAGGCGATCGACAACACCGGCCGTTGGGTCTCGATCCGCGGCGGCCAGCAGGTGTTGGTGGGGTCCGTGCAGTAGGACTGCGGCGGGCGGCGCGGCCAACCGCCGGATGTCGGCTCCGCCCCTCATTCCCCTGCAGGACATTTCTCCCCGTATCGTGACGAGGAGAAAGACGCTGTCATCGATGACTTCGCCAATTGCCGACGTCGCAAGAAGTACGCTGCGGGCGCGGCTGTCTCCCTTCTCCCCGTCACGATACGGGGAGAGGTGCCGGCAGGCGGATGAGGAGCGGCGCCGACGTTGCAGTCACGCGCCTCGCTCACACCCCAAAAAATTCCCACACCCTCCGTGAACCATTTCGGCCCGGCCGGCGACACACAGCCGTGAACCGAAACCAACCATGGAGACTTCAAATGACTGCTTTCCTGCGCAACACCCTTCTTGCCGCTGTCGCGGTGTCGGGCATGGCCGGATCCGCTCTGGCCGATCAGACCATTCCAAGCTGCGCCAACACCAATCTTAACGACCTGTGGAGCGGCCGCTGTTGCGGCGCCGCCGGCGCATCGGACTGCCTGGGCGGCGGCAATGGTGGCCGCGGCCATGGTGATCACGGCCGCGGCGGCAATGGCGGCAGCACGGCCGGCAAGAACTGATCTCGTCACGGCTGCCCGCCGGCTGCTGCCGGCGGGCACCGTTTCGCGACCGGGAGCTCAGCCGCCGCGTGAGCCGGGCAACCCCGACCTACCGTCGCCGCCCCAGCGCCGCCCGGATCGAGGCGGTGATGCGGCGCAGTTCCTCCTCCTCGAGTTTTTCGATGTTCTCGGCCAGGAGGTTGGCAAGCTCGGTCGCGGCCGGTCTCAAGCCGGACGTGTCGAGCCTGACGCGCGGATGCGAGGCTTCGGCCAGTCGCGCCAGTTCCTCGGCGTCGTCCCAGATGATGTTGAAATAGCCGATGATCTTCTGGATCAACGTCCAGGTCGGCGCGCCGCGCCTTCCATGCTCGAGCGCGGACAGATAGGCGGCGCTGACACCGATGGCGGCGGCCATGTCCTTCTGGGTGACGCCGCGCTCGGCCCTCAGCGCCCGCAGCCTCTCGCCGAACGGGGTCACGACCCCACCCTCACGACCGGACCCGCCGCAGCCTGACATAGAGCGCGCCCGAGCCGCCATGGTTGCGCGCGGCATGGTCGTGGCTGGAGACCAGCGGCCGGAACGCCGGCGTCGACAGCCAGGCCGGCACCGCGCGGCGCAGCACGCCGTCGCCGCCCGACGACGAGCCCTTGCCGGTGATGACCAGGACATAACGGATGCCGCCGGCATGGGCGCGGTGCAGGAAGGAGAACAGCAGCGAATAGGCTTCGTCCTGCGTCATGCCGTGCAGGTCGACCCGGCCTTCGATGGGCAGCCGGCCTTTCGACAGTTTGTCCAGCGTCGGCTCGTCGAGCGCATGGGAGACATGCTGGGCCTTCGGCTTCGCCGCGCTGGCCGGACCGGCAACGGGCCGGGCGTGTTGCGTCGGCGCCGGCTTCGCCTCGAGGTCGAAATCCGGGACGGGCACGGCGGCCTTGCCCTTCAGCGGCTTGGCCGTGCGCGCCACCAGGTTCCACAGCACCCGGTCGTCCTCGCTCAGCCTGTCGGTGCGGCGGGTCATGGCTTCCACCCCGGGACGAGCGGGCGCGGCACCAGCGCGTAGAAATCGGCCGGATTGCGCACCACGCCGGCAATCTCGCCGGCGGCATCGCCCGAACCGGCGAAGAGGTCCCCGCGCGCCGGCCCGGTGATGGCGGAGCCGGTGTCCTGCGCGATCAGCAGGCGCCGGAACGGTTTTGCCTCGAAAGCCGTCAGCGATGGCGCATCGACGTAGAAGGGCGTGCCGAATGTGTGCAGCAGCCGATCGACCGCGATCGAGCGGCCGGGCGTCAGCGGCACCTTGGCGGCGGCGATCGGCCCGAGCGCCGCGTCCTCCACATCAGCCTCGCGAAAGAAGATATAGGAGCGGTTCTGCCACAGGACCTCGTCGACGCGGTCGGGATGCGCCCTGAACCAGGCGCGGATCGACTGCATCGTCACGTTTTCCAGCGGGATCTCGCCCAGCTCGCTCAACACCTTGCCGGGCCCGGTGAAGCGCTGGCCGGACTTGGCCGCATAGGTGACGCGGCACCGCCGGCCATCGGTCATGAGAAGCCGCGCCGCGCCCTGCACATGGATGAAGAAGGCGTCGACCTTGTCGGCCAGCCAGGCGATTTCCAGGCCCTTGCCGGCGAGCGCGCCGCGCTCGATCGCGCCGCGGTCGAAATATTCGGCCGGCCCGTCCGGCGTCCGGCGCGCGAAAGCGAGATAGGGGTCCATTCCGTCGGGCCGGTTGGCGTCGTCGATGTCGACGAGATCGGCGGGACGCGACAGCAGCGGAACGGCAAAACGCTCCGTGCGCACCGGCGAGGCCTCGACCTGCGGCTCATAGAATCCGGTGACGAGGCCGGCGCCGGTCTCTGGGCGCACCAGCATGGGGACGAAATGACGCTCGAAGAAGCTCCGCGCCTCCGACCGGCTGGCAGGAGGGGCCGCGCGCGCCTCGGTATAGGCACCGGCAAAGGCGTCAAAGTCGACGCCGAGCGCGCCGCCGCGATAGGGCTTGGCCAGGACATGGAAGGCAGAGCGGCGAAAGGCTTCGAAAGCTGCCAGATGGTCGTCGTCATCCCAGCCGGGCAGATCGCCGAAGGATCTTTCGCTGAATGCCTGATGGAAGGACACGACAGGTCCGCCGCGGTCGGGGATTCAGTCTTCTTCTTCGGTGGCGACGAGCTTCCAGTTCGGATCCCGCGAACGCGTGTCGCGGGCGAAGGTCCAGACATCCTTGACCTCGGCGACGGTTTCGGGGTCGCCGTCGATGACCGTACCGGCCTTGTCGCGCGTCGCCGAAATCAGCTCGCTGATGATGCGCAGCGTGACATGCGCCTCGCCGCCCTTCATCTCGGCCGAGACGATATCGGCCTTGTCGATGCCGACGAAGGAAGACTGGATCTTTTCCGACCGCGCCTCGCGCTCGCCGATGGCGGCGACGAAACCGTCATAGACATCGCGCGACAAAAGGTTCTTCAGCGTTTTGCGATCGCCGTCGGCATAGGCCATGACGATCATCTCGTAAGCCATCTTGGCGCCGTCGACGAAACCCTTCGGGTCGAAGGACGGATCGTTGTCCTTGATCGTGCGCAGGCCCTTGTTGAGGTCGGTGCCGGGCTTGGCGAAGGCGTCGATGGCCGCATAGACCTCGCCGGTCGGCTCGCCGGGCTGGCGCTTGCGCGGCAGCGACACGACATTCTCGGGTTTCTGCGCATCCTTGTCGCCGGTGCGGGCGGCGGTATAGGGGTCGAAAGGCGGCCGTTCGCTGCCGGTACGACGGCCCAGCACATTGCGCAGCTGGAAAAAGATCACAACTGCCGCAATCAGAAAGAAAATCGTGCCGAAGTCGAAGAAACCCATATCTTCCGCCAATCAATCCTGCCCTCGGCCGGACCGCCCGGCCAACAGGGCAGCGGTCGCATAGCGTTCAACATGCAAACCATATAGAACGCAAGGCGCAATCATTCAAATCAAAGGCAGCCATACCTATCTAACAGCCTCGGCGCCAGCGGCCGGCGGCCGCTGGCAGGCAAAACAGACCAACGCCAGAACGATCGGAAGGATCGGCAAGACTTGCGCATTTCGTTATTTCCCGTTTTTCTTCTGGCGCTTCCGCTGCTGGAGATCGCCGGCTTCGTCATAGTCGGGCGCCAGATCGGCGCGCTGGCGACGGTCGGCCTGGTGCTCGCCTCGAGCATCGCCGGGGCGCTGCTGCTCAGGCATCAGGGTTTTGGCGTCATGAGCCGCATCAGCACCGAGATGGGCGCCGGCCGCGATCCGAGCCGCGAACTCGCGCACGGCGCCATGATCGTGCTCGCGGCGATCCTGCTGATCATCCCGGGCTTCATATCGGACATTTTCGGCATTCTCTTGTTCCTGCCGCCGGTGCGCGACCTTGCCTGGCGCAGGCTCAAGCGCCGCATCGTGGTGGCAACGAATTTCTCGGCCGGCGGCTTCCGCGGCCGGCCGCGCGACAGGGTCATCGACCTCGACGACGGCGATTATTCGCGCGAAGACGATTTCAAGCGCGGGCCGGACCACAACTCGCCATGGCGCCGCCTGAAAGACGATTGAGACTGTATCGATATTCCGGTGATGCCGGCCTGACCTGAATCTCGACACGGTCTAGCCCCTCGGTTCGCAGGGCGGCAAACCTTGTCTTGTCATGCCGGCCATGGTAGCGAACGCCCGATTTCAATTCGGTCAGCAATGCTGCCCAGGCAAAAGGACACAAGGCTCATGGCCAGCAAAGATGACGCGCCGGTCGGCGCCAACGGAAACGGCAATACGGCGCAGCCCTCGCTCAACGTCCTTGCCCAGTACGTGAAGGATCTTTCCTTCGAGAGCCCCGGCGCGCCGAACTCGCTGCGCGGCCGCGACAAGGCGCCCGGCATCGCCATCAACGTCAACGTCAACGCCAATCCGCTCTCCGACAAGCAGTTCGACGTCAATCTGACGCTGAACGCCAAGGCGTCCTTCGACCAGGAAGTGCTGTTCAACGTCGAGCTGGTCTATGGCGGCGTTTTCGCCATCAGTGGTTTCCCGCAGGAACACATGCTGCCGATCCTGTTCATCGAATGCCCGCGCCTGCTGTTCCCGTTCGCCCGGCAGATCATCGCCGAGGCGACGCGCAATGGCGGCTTCCCGCCCCTGATGCTCGACCCGATCGATTTCGCGCAGATGTTCCAGCAGAAGCTGGCCGAGGACCAGGCGGCGTCGAAGGTCCAGGTGAGCTGACGGCGGCTCTTCCGCAGCATTGAAGAATCCGGCCTCGCGCCGGGTTTTTGTTGGACAGGCAGGCGGGACAGCATCCCCCTCTGGCCTGCCGGGCAGGGGGCGCGAAGGAACGCTACCTGCGCAGCTGTCCGTTCACTCTGCGGCCATCACCTTCAGCCACAGCGCCTTCTCGCCCAGCGTGGCGACCATGCCGGCATGGGCTGCGCGCTCGGCTTCGCTCAGGCGCGGGGGCAGGGCGATCGGCCGCGCGCCGACGGAGATGTCGATGTCGGCCACTTCGCCCGCGCCGTTCATCTGCACGGCAACGGTATCGAGGATCAGAGCCGTCTGCTTGCCGCCGATCAGCTCGATATAGACTTCGGCCAGCAGCTCCGAATCCAGCAAGGCGCCGTGCTTGGTGCGCCGCGCATTGTCGATGCCGTAGCGCCGGCAGAGCGCGTCGAGCGAATTGGGACCCATCGGATGCCTGCGCCGCGCCAGCGCCAGCGTGTCGACGACGCGCCCGATGTCGACGGCCGGATGGCCGAGCCGGCCAAACTCGACGTTGAGGAAGCCGATGTCGAAAGTGGCGTTGTGGGCGACCAGCTTGGCGCCGTCGGTGAAAGCGATCCACTCCTCGACGATCTCGGCGAAGGACGGCTTGCCCTGCAGGTCCGCCATGCTGATGCCGTGCACGGCCTGCGCCTCGGCGTGGATCGAGCGGCCCTGCGGGTTGATGTAGTGGTGGAAGGTCCTGCCGGTCGGAAAGCGGTTGACCAGCTCGACGCCGCCAAGCTCGATGATGCGGTCGTCGCGCATGTCGAGGCCGGTGGTTTCCGTGTCGAAAATGATCTCACGCATCGAATCAGTCGCTCCAGAGAGCAGAATCATACACCAGAACAAAATGGCAATGGGCAATGCCGTTTTTCCCTTCTTCCCTTGTGGGAGAAGGGAAGCGTCAGTGACCAGACACCCCGGTCAGTTTCGCGATGATGGCCGCGACGGCGGCCCGCGCGGCGTCCAGGCCCTGGCTGGTGTCGATGACGAAATCGCCCTGGCGCCGCTTTTGCGCATCGGGCACCTGGCTGGCCAGGATGGAGGCGAGTTTCTCTTCGCTCATGCCGGGACGCGCCAGCACGCGCTGACGCTGGACGTCGGCCGGCGCCGTGACGACGACGACCTTGTCGACGCGGTCGCGGCCGCGGGTTTCGAACAGAAGCGGAATGTCGAGAACGGCTAGCGGCGCGCCGGCGGCGCGGTTGCGCGCCAAGAACGTGTCGGCATCGGCGCGCACCAGCGGGTGGATGATCGCTTCCAGCCTTTTCAGCGCGGCCGCATCGCCAAGCACGCGGGCGCCGAGCTTTGCCCGGTCGACGCCTCCTGCGCCGGTGGTCCCGGGAAAGGCGGCCTCGACCAAGGGGGCTGCCTTGCCGGCATAGAGGCGATGCACCGTCTCGTCGGAATCGTGCACCGGCACGCCGGCCTCGGCAAACATTTTCGCCGTCGTCGACTTGCCCATACCGATCGACCCGGTCAGCCCGAGCACGATCATGATTTGGGCGCCAGATCGGCAACGACAAGCGCGCGCAACTCGGGGGTAACCTTGGGCCTGATGCCGAACCAGCGCTCGAAACCCGGCACCGCCTGGTTGAGCAGCATGCCGAGGCCGTCGATGGTCTTCAGCCCTCTTGCCCGCGCCGCGGCAAGCAGCGGCGTCTCGAGCGGCACATAGACGATGTCGGTGACGATGGCGTGGTCCGGCAAAAGGGCCGGGTCGGCGGCGAGCCCCTCATTGCCTTGCATGCCGAGCGCCGTGGTGTTGACGAGCAGGCCGGCATCGGCAAGCAGTTCACCGGTCGCCTCCGTGCCATGCGCCGAGACACCGGCGCCGAACCGGTCCCGCAATTCCATCGCCCGGGCAAGCGTGCGATTGACGATGCGGATATCGCGGATGCCGCGCTCTTTCAGCGCATGGATGACGGCGCGCGAGGCCCCGCCGGCGCCGAGCACCACCGCCGGGCCAATGGACGCCCAGCCCGGCGCATGATCGTCGAGATTGGCGGCGAAGCCATGGCTGTCGGTGTTGCCGCCCCAGAGCCGACCATCTTCCAGCCACAGCGTGTTGACCGCGCCGATCTGCTGGGCCGCCTCATCACGGCGCTCGACCAGGGCGAACGCCGCCTCCTTGTGCGGGATGGTAACGTTGCCGCCGAGATAACCGCTCGCTTGCAATGTGCCCAGGAATTCGACGAAATCCTGCGGCGCCACGTCGATCGCCTGGTAGCTGCCGTCGATGCCGTATCTGGCCAGCCAGTGGCCGTGGATCTTCGGTGAGCGAGAATGCTTGATCGGGTGACCGGTGACGAAGGCCTTTTTGGTCGCCTCAGCCATCGATCGCTCCCAGCGTGCGCAGTTCGGCCAGCAGCGGCAGCAGCGGCAGGCCGATAATGGTAAAATGGTCGCCCTCGATCTTCTCGAAGAGCTGGATGCCTTCGCCTTCGACCTGGTAGGCGCCGACGCTCGACAGCGCCCTTGAGCCGACGCGCGCCAGATGGCGGCCGATGAAGGCCGGATCGAGCTTGCGCATGGTGAGGCTGGCGATGCCGACATGGCGCCACAGCACCTCGCCGTCGCGGACCAGGACCGCGGCGCTGTTGAGCTGATGGGTCTTTCCCGACAGCGCCAGCAGGTGGCGGCGCGCCCCTTCCATGTCGGCCGGCTTGTGGAACACCTCGTCGCCCAGCGACAGCGTCTGGTCGCAACCGAGCACCAACGCACCGGGCCTGCGCTCGCTTACTTCGGTGGCCTTGGCTTCAGCAAGCACCAGCGCGACATCCTCGGGCGAGGCGCCGCTGCTTTGCAGGGGCGCCTCGAGCGCGCGCTCGTCGACGTCAGGCGCAACCGCCTCGACGTCGATGCCGGCAGCGAGCAGCATCGCCTTGCGGAATGGGCTGCCGGAAGCGAGGATGATTTTTTCGGTCATTTTTTCACTCGGATGCAAACACGGGCGGTTGGCGTATGAGGCGCTTTGATCTGTAGAGTCGGCGCCGCCCCTCATTGTCCTGCGGGACATTTCTCCCCGTAAAGAGACGGGAAAGGGCAGCTTCGGCGCAAGCGTTCTTTCCGGCCGCGCTGGCGATTGGCGAAACCATCGATGACAGCGCCCCTTTCCCCGTCACTATACGGGAGAGGATGCCGGCAGGTAGGTGAGGGGCAGCGCCGATTTCCGCCAGAAAAACTCGGAAAAACTCACTCATCTGCACCTACCGCGTCTTTCCCCGCAGGGCAACGATGGCCGCCGCCGTTTCCTCGATCGAGCGGCGGCTGACGTCGATCATCGGCCAGCCGTGGCGGGTGCAGATCTGGCGGGCATAGGCGAGTTCCTCATTGATGGCGGCGCGGTCGACATAGTCGCCTGGCATATAGGCGCTCGAGTTGCCGAGGATACGGTTCTGGCGGACATGCGAGATGCGCTCGGCGGTGGCGACAAGGCCGACGATCAGCGGCGTCCTGGCGTTGACCAGGCTTTCAGGTACCGGCACGCCGAGCACGATCGGAATGTTGGCGGTCTTGATGCCTCTGTTGGCGAGATAGATGCTGGTCGGCGTCTTGGACGTGCGCGAAATGCCTACCAGCACGATGTCGGCATCGTCCATATTGGCCGGCAGCTGGCCGTCATCGTGCTCCATGGTGAAGTTGAGCGCGTCGATGCGGCGGAAATATTCGGCGTCGAGGACATGCTGGGCGCCGACGCGGCGGCCGGCCGGCGTGCCCAGATAGGACTGGAAGACGGTGAGCACCGGCTCCAGCACGGAGACGCAGGGCAGGCCCATGGCGGCGGAGCGCTCGTCGATGCCGCGCGCCAGCTTCTGGTCGACGACGGTATAGAGGATGATGCCCGGCTCCTCCTCGATGTCCTCGAACACTTTGGCCACCTGTTTTTCGGTGCGGATGAGCGGGTAAATGTGCTCGATGGCGCGCGCATCCTTGTATTGGGCCGAAGCCGCGCGGCCGGCCGCGAGCAGCGTTTCGCCGGTGGCGTCGGAGATCAGGTGCAGGTGGAAGAAGCTCTGGGGTTTGTTCACAGGGTTTTACCTAGGGCTGTGGGCGGATGTGGATAAAGCAGCGTTCGGAAGACCCGCCGGCCAGGGCGACTGTATCAGATGCCGGTTTGTCCACAATTCGATGCGCTGTAGGCTTCGTCGGGCGGCTGGGGACAAGTCCGTGGACGAAGATTTTTGCCTTTTGTCCGTCCACAGGACGAGCCTGCAGGATCGCTGCTCTAGCGTGTTGAGTCCAATGGAAGATTCCGGATCGTCCCCAGAAACCTGCAAGCCGCGATTGGAAATGCGCGACAATATGCTTGCTGGTGTTTTGACGGCCAAAGCGGGACAGGTGACAACCACCACAACCAACAGACTCTTAGAATCAGAAGATTCTCTAGAAATAAGATATTTGATTAAGGGAAAGCCGGGAGAGGCGAGCGCTCTATGCCTGCAAGACGGATCATGCTGGACGTGCTGAAGGGTGAGGCGGTGTTTCCGCCGCCGCTCTGGATGATGCGCCAGGCCGGGCGCTATCTGCCGGAATACCGCGAGACGCGCCGACGCGCAGGTTCGTTCCTCGACCTCTGCTATGATCCCGACCTTGCCTTCGAGGTGACCAAGCAGCCGATCGAGCGTTTCGGCTTCGACGCCTCGATCCTGTTCTCCGACATCCTTGTCGTTCCGCATGCGCTCGGCCGCGACGTGCGCTTCGAAGAGGGGCGAGGGCCGCTGCTGACGCCGATCACGGCGGCTGAAATCGCGGCCCTGGACAGCACGGTGTTTCACGTGAATCTCGAACCGGTCTACGAGACGGTTCGCCGATTGCGCGCGAAACTGCCCGATGAAACCACCCTGATCGGCTTCTGCGGCGCGCCATGGACAGTGGCGACCTACATGATCGCCGGGCACGGCACGCCGGACCAGGCGCCAGCGCGGCTGTTTGCCTATCGCGAGCCGGCGGCGTTTCGTCAGTTGCTCAAGGTGCTGGCCGATCATTCGGCCGCCTATCTCATCAGGCAGATCGAGGCCGGCGCCGATGTGGTGCAGATATTCGATTCCTGGTCAGGCGTGCTCGACGACGCTTGTTTCGAGCTGTTCTGCGTCGAGCCGGTGGCCGAGATCGTCAGGCAGGTTCGGGCGGTCCATCCCGATGTGCCGATCATCGGTTTTCCCAAGGGCGCCGGCGCGCGCTACCGGAGCTATCGCGAGAAGACCGGCGTCACGGGGCTGGGGATCGACTGGACGGTGCCGCTGGAGACAGCCAAGGCGTTGCAGCGGGAAGGGGCCGTCCAGGGCAATCTCGATCCGCTGCGGCTGGTGACGGGCGGCAAGGCGCTGGCTGACGGCGTCAGCGCAATCCTGGATAACTTGGGAAGCGGCCCGCTGATCTTCAATCTCGGCCACGGCATCACGCCGGAAACGCCGGTGGCGCATGTCGAGGCGATGGTGAAACTGGTGAGGAGCGCGACACGCTGATGGCCGGGATGAGCAACACCAACAGCACGGGCCAGGCGATGATGCGCATGGTGATCGGCATCGCCGCTTTGGTCCTGCTGACGGCGCTGCTCTTTTTGGCGGCGCCCGACGGCTTCTATCTCTGGGCCAAGGCGATCCATGTTCTTGCCGTCATATCCTGGATGGCGGGCATGCTCTATCTGCCGCGGCTGCTGGTCTATCACGCCGATGCCGAGAAGGGTTCGGTGCAGTCGGAGACCTTCAAGGTGATGGAGCGCCGGCTGCTGCGCGGCATCATCAATCCGGCGATGATCGTCACCTGGGTGTTCGGCCTGTGGCTGGCCTGGAAAGGTTTTGGTTTCCAGGGCGGCTGGCTGCACGGCAAGATCGCGCTGGTGTTGGTCCTGTCGGGCATCCACGGTTATCTGGCCGGCGCTGTGCGAAAATTCGCCGAGGACCGCAATGAAAAGCCCGCGAGGCACTGGCGGATCGTCAACGAAATCCCCACATTGCTGATGATCGCTATCGTGATCCTGGTCGTCGTCAAGCCGTTCTGAACCTTCAGACCTCTCTCACGACCTGCTAAAAGGCGGCTTGCTCTTTCAGCCGGCCGACGATAAAAGACGGGTCTTCCTTCCCGTCATGCGCCGCCCTTCATTGCTTTTGGCCGCGCCCGGCATTTATCGCATCCCGCCGATTTCCTCCCAAAAGCCTACCCAGAGTCTATCCTAATGCAAGAAATGAAACTCACCGAGTTCAAGAACAAGAAACCGCCAGAGCTGATCGCCTACGCCGAATCACTCGAGGTGGAGAACGCCAGCGTCATGCGCAAGCAGGAGCTGATGTTCGCAATCCTCAAGAAGCTGGCTGCGCAGGACATCGAGATCATCGGCGACGGCGTGGTCGAAGTCTTGCAGGACGGTTTCGGTTTCCTGCGCTCGGCCAACGCCAATTATCTGCCGGGTCCCGACGACATCTATATCTCGCCATCGCAGATCCGGCGCTTTTCACTGAAGACCGGCGATACGGTCGAAGGGCCGATCCGCAGCCCGAAAGAGGGCGAGCGCTATTTCGCGCTGCTCAAGGTCAACACCATCAATTTCGACGACCCCGAGAAGATCCGTCACAAGATCCACTTCGACAATCTGACGCCGCTCTATCCGACCAAGCGGCTGAAGATGGAGATCGACAACCCGACCTCCAAGGACATCTCGCCGCGGGTGATCGACCTGGTGGCGCCGATCGGCAAGGGACAACGCGCGTTGATCAATGCGCAGCCGCGTACCGGCAAGACGGTCCTCATGCAGAACATCGCCCACTCGATCACCGCCAACCATCCCGAATGCTATCTGATCGTGCTTCTGATCGACGAGCGGCCGGAGGAAGTGACCGACATGCAGCGCTCGGTGAAGGGCGAGGTGATCTCCTCGACCTTCGACGAGCCGGCCGTGCGCCACGTACAGGTCGCCGAAATGGTCATCGAGAAGGCCAAGCGCCTGGTCGAACATGGCCGTGACGTCGTCATCCTGCTCGATTCGATCACTCGCCTCGGCCGCGCCTACAACACCGTAGTGCCGTCCTCGGGCAAGGTGCTGACCGGCGGCGTCGACGCCAACGCGCTGCAAAGGCCGAAGCGCTTCTTCGGTGCCGCCCGCAACATCGAGGAAGGCGGTTCGCTGACCATCATCGCCACCGCGCTGATCGATACCGGCAGCCGCATGGACGAAGTCATCTTCGAAGAGTTCAAGGGCACCGGCAACTGCGAAATCCAGCTCGACCGCAAGGTCGCCGACAAGCGCATTTATCCGGCCATGGACATCCTGAAGTCGGGCACCCGCAAGGAGGACCTGCTGGTGCCGCGCGCCGACCTGCAGAAGATCTTCGTGCTGCGCCGCATCCTGGCGCCGATGGGAACCACCGACGCGATCGAGTTCCTTATCGATAAGCTCAAGCAGACCAAGACTAACGCGGACTTCTTCGATTCGATGAATACGTGAGGTTTTGGGATGGGCGTCGAGTTCCTTCGCGCCCCCCTCTGTCCTGCCGGACATCTCCCCCACGAGGGGGAGATTAGCAGTTTCAGCGCTGGCACCTTTCTTAGACGTCGAAAAATCGGCGGAATCGCCGCGATATCCGATCTCCCCCCTTGTGAGGGAGACGCCCGGCAGCGCAGAGGGGCGCTGTCCCGCCGGCGCTTAGTCTGATCGACGCAACAGTTTATCGAGAGCTCCTGGATCGGCCACGGCGGGCAGACACACCTGCCCCGTACAGAGCCACGCACTGGGCTTATCGGTCGGCGGCAATACTCCGCCCGGCAAGGAAGCTCGATTCGCCTGCGTACCGACCGCCAGCACAACATCCACCCGACGCGGATCGGGATTGCGATTCGCTACCGGAACGAGCTCTGGATTCGTCAAATCCTCCACAAACACCAGCTTCAACGGCTCGATGGCGAGCGCCGAAGCGTTGACGATGCCCGCCTGGCCATAGACTTGGTGCGCCGCGCGGCCGGCGGCGTGTTCGGCGACTTTCGTCGCTTTCTCCTGCAGCTCGAGATCGCCGGTCAGTGCGGCGAGCCGGACCAGCGCCTCGATGGCCTGGCCGGTGGCGGACGCAATGGCCTCGTCGACATCGCCCCTGATGCGGATCGGCACGTCGGTGCTGTCGGAGGCGGTGAGATAGTATCCGGTGCCGTCGGCATCGGCATGCCAGCGGTCGAGCTGCTCGACGAATTGCCGGGCCCGATCGGCGTAGTTCCAGTCGCCGGTGGCTTCGAACAGGGCGATCGCCGCATTGGCCATCGCCGCATAGTCGCTCGACAGGGCCGGGAACAGTTTCTTGGCGCCGAGCATGGAATGGGGCAGCCGTCCTCCTTCGGCGGACCCGGCGATATGGGCGAATGCGGACTTGGCCGCATCGATCCAGTCTCGCCGCGCCAGAGAGCGCCCCGCTTCGGCAAGCGCCGCGATCATCTGGCCGTTCCAGTCTGCGAGGACCTTGCCGTCGCGGCCGGGCCTGACGCGCCGTTCCCGGACCGCCAGCAGCCTTGCCTTGAGAGTGGCCAGAAGCGGCTGCTCGGCGATGCCTTGCGTCTGCTGGGCCTGCGTCTGGTGGATGACGGGCTTGCCTTCCCAACCGGGTGGGCTGGAGAGCGTGAAGTGATTGAAAAATAGCGGAGATTCGTCGCCTAGCGCAGCCTCGATCTCCTCCCGGCTCCATGTGTAGAAAAGGCCCTCCTCGCCCTCGCTGTCGGCATCGAGGCTGGCGGCGAAGGCACCGCCATCGACGCGCATCTCACGCAGCAGCCAGTCGATGGTCTCCTCGATTCGGACCCGGAACAAATCCTTTCCGCTCGCGGCGTAGGCCCAGTTGCAAAAACGGATGAGATGCGCGTTGTCGTAGAGCATCTTTTCGAAATGCGGCACCAGCCATTGCGCGTCCGTCGAATAGCGGCTGAGCCCTCCGCCGACATGATCGTAGATGCCGCCGGCCAGCATCCGTTCGAGGCTCAAGAGGACAGCGTCGCGATGGCCGGCATTGCCGTCGCGCAGCCAGGACAGCCACAGCGTCTGCATGAACGGCGCGTTGGGGAATTTCGGCGCGCCGCGCAAGCCGCCGAGATCCTTGTCGATCATGCCGTCGATGCCTTTGGCGAGAGCGGCCAGCGTGTCGCGGTCGAGCGCGGTGCCGGCATGCGCGCCGGCGAGCCTGGTCTCGACATGGGCAGTCAGCCCGTCGGCGCTCTGGTTCAGGCTTGCCCTTTTCTCCCGCCAGGCCTTGTCGATCGCTTCCATCACCTGGATGAAGCCCGGGCGGCCATAGCGCGGTTCGCGAGGGAAATAGGTGCCGCCCCAGAACGGCTTGCCGTCCGGCGTCAGGAACATGGTCAGCGGCCAGCCGCCCTGCTCGCCCATGGAGGACAGCGCCGCCATATAGATCTGGTCGATGTCGGGACGCTCCTCTCGGTCGACCTTGATATTGACGAACAGACGGTTCATGACGGCGGCGACGTCGTCATTCTCGAAGCTTTCATGGGCCATGACGTGGCACCAGTGGCAGGCGGCATAGCCGACCGACAGCAGGATCGGCCGATCCAGCGCCCTCGCCTCGTTAAGCGATGCCGGCGACCAGGCCCGCCAATGCACCGGATTGCCGCTGTGCTGCTGCAAATAGGGGCTGGCTTCGTCGGCAAGCAGATTTTGAGCAGGCAATGTCACGATGAGGCGATCCGGCGAAACAGGGTTGGACAACGAAGCTAGGGCGGTCCAACAAGGCGGGCAAATGATTTCGGCCGACACAATCGTCGCGCTTTCCAGCGGGCGCCTGCCCGCCGGCGTCGCCGTGATCCGTATTTCGGGGCCGAAGACTCGATTCGTTATCGAAACAATTGCCGGCGGCATGGTTAAGAACCGTGTGGCCAGCCTGCGCAAGCTGCGGGCGCCCGATGGCAGCGTGCTCGACAGCGGCTTGGTGATCTTTTTCCCGGGCCCCGGCAGCTTCACCGGCGAGGACGTAGCGGAATTCCAGGTGCATGGCGGCCGCGCCGTGGTGGCGAGGCTGTTGGAGACGATCGCGGGCTTCGAAGGCGTCAGGCACGCCGAAGCGGGCGAGTTTACGCGCCGGGCCTTCCTCAATGGCAAGGTCGATCTGGTGAGAACGGAAGCGCTGGCCGATCTGGTCAACGCCGAGACCGAAGCACAGCGGCGCTTCGCGGTGCAGAATGCCGAAGGCGTCCAAGCCGAGCTTTACCTGAGCTGGCGTCGGCGGCTCATCCATGCCCGCGCCATGATCGAGGCCGAGATCGATTTCGCCGACGAGGACGACATTCCCGGTTCCGTTTCGGATACGGTCTGGTCCGATGTCCGGACATTGATCGGGGAGATCGACCGCCACATTGCCGGGTTTCGTGCCGGCGAAATCATCCGCGAGGGGTTCGAGGTCGTTATCCTCGGCGCCCCGAACGCCGGCAAGTCGAGCCTGTTCAACGCTTTGGCGCGGCGCGATGCAGCTATTGTAACGGATGAGCCGGGCACGACGCGGGACCTGCTCGAAATCGTGCTTGACCTCGATGGCCTGCGAGTCAGGCTGACCGACACCGCCGGCCTACGCGATGCCGCCGGAAAGGTGGAAGCGATCGGCATCGAGAAAGCGCGAGCCAAGGCGCATGGCGCCGACCTCTTGCTCGTGCTCGAGGACATTGCCGACCCGCATCCCGTTGCTCTGCCACGCGAGGGAATCGCGACATTGCGCGTGGGCACCAAGCTCGATCTGGTGCGGGGGCAAGCGGCCGCCGGCGGCTACGATCGCGTCATTTCGACAAAGGACGGGACTGGCGTAGCGGCGCTGCTAGCCGACATCGGCAGGCTGGCGGCCCAACAGGTCGGCGACGCGGGTGACATCCTGCCCTCCCGGCTCCGACACGTCGAGTTGCTCGGCGAGGCGAACCGCTTCCTGCTGCGCGCGGCCGAGAGCCCGGACGCGGGGCAGGAACTGCGAGCCGAGGATCTTCGGCTGGCCGCCGACCGGCTCGGCCGTATTGTCGGCGCGGTGGATGTCGAGGACATGCTGGATGTGATTTTTTCGCAGTTCTGCATCGGGAAATGATTCACGTGGAACATTGTCGAGGTGCGGAGGGGGCCGCGGCTTCCCTTCGCCCCGTCACTAACGGAGAAGGTGCGGTAGGCGGATGAGGCGCGGCACTTACTTTGGCAAAGTATTTATCACGGGCCCGGCTGATGACTCACGTGAAACAGAGGGCGCTTCGATCTAGCTTTGTTTCACGTGAAACCGCTGCGCGCCGGCCAATCGCCAGCGTCGGCGCTGCCCTCACCTGCCTGCCGTCGTCCTCTCTCCGCAAAGTGGCGAGGAAAGGGGCACTGTGTCGCCGCGTTCGCCAATGTAACGTCGCAATGAGTCACCGGCGTTGCGGAAGCACCTCCTCCCGTCTCTGGACGCGAGAACTGCCCGGCAGGGCGATGAGGGCGGCGTCTGTCGACGCACATGACTCACGTGAAACACACCACGAAGGCCGCCGACCTTTGAAGGTTCGCCGTCCTGTTTCACGTGAAACTCCCGCGAAGTTTCTTGACACCGTCATCCTGCGGGGACATCTGTCCACCAACTTCGAATCCAGGACGTTTTTGAAATGACCGATCACTATGATGTGGTTGTGGTGGGTGGCGGCCATGCGGGCAGCGAGGCAGCCAGCGCGGCTGCGCGTTCCGGCGCCAGGACGGCGCTGGTGACGCTGCGTTTCGACACGATCGGCGTGATGTCCTGCAATCCGGCCATTGGCGGGCTCGGCAAGGGCCATCTGGTGCGCGAGATCGACGCCATGGATGGACTGATGGGCCGGGTGGCGGACGCCGCCGGCATCCAGTTTCGCCTGCTCAACCGGCGCAAGGGGCCAGCCGTGCGCGGCCCGCGCACCCAGGCCGACCGAAAGCTTTACCGGCTCGCCATGCAGGAAGCGATCCGGCAGCAGGACGATCTCGATGTGATTGAGGGCGAGGTGCTCGACTTCGACATCGACGATTCGGAGTGCCTGCGCGCCGTTATCCTGGCCGACGGCCGGCGCCTTGCCTGCGGCGCGGTGGTCCTGACCACCGGAACCTTCCTGCGCGGGCTGATCCATATCGGCGAAAAGAAGATCGTCGCCGGTCGCATGCACGAACAGGCGAGCCTTGGACTTTCGGTGACGATGAGCCGCGCGGGCTTCAAGCTCGGCCGCCTGAAGACCGGCACGCCGCCGCGCCTCGACGGGCGCACCATCGACTGGGCGTCGCTGGAAAGCCAGGCGGCGGATGACGATCCGGTGCCGTTCTCGCTGATGACCAATCGCATCGAGACGCCGCAGATCGAATGCGGCATCACGCGCACGACCGCGGCCACACATGAGCTGATCCGCGCCAATCTCGGGCGCTCAGCCATGTATTCGGGCTCTATCGAAGGCGTCGGGCCGCGATACTGTCCGTCGATCGAAGACAAGATCGTCAAGTTCGGTGACCGTGAAGGCCACCAGATTTTTCTCGAGCCGGAAGGCCTGGACGACGACACGGTCTACCCGAACGGCATCTCGACCTCGCTGCCCGAGGAGGTCCAGTTCAAAATCTTGAAGACCATCCCGGGGCTTGAACGCGCGGTGATGCTGCAGCCCGGCTATGCCATCGAATATGACCATGTCGATCCGCGCGAGCTCAATCCGACACTGGAGACCAAGCGCGTGGCCGGCCTGTTCCTGGCCGGGCAGATCAACGGCACGACCGGCTATGAGGAGGCGGCCGCGCAAGGCCTGCTCGCTGGGCTCAATGCGGCAAGGCGGGCGTCAGGCGCCGAGCAGGTCGTGCTCAGCCGCACGGAAGCCTATATCGGCGTGATGGTCGACGATCTGACCAGCCGCGGCATCAGCGAGCCCTACCGCATGTTCACCTCGCGCGCCGAGTTTCGGCTTTCGCTGCGCGCCGACAATGCCGACGAACGGCTGACGCCGTTGGCGACAAAGCTGGGAATCGCGTCCGCGCAGCGCTTGTTGCGATTTGGCGAGGTGGAGCAGCGCCTAGCTGAAGCGCGCCGGCTGGCGCTCGGCGTCAAGCTGACCCCCAACGAGGCGGCGCGCCACGGGCTGGAGGTCAATCGCGACGGCGTGCGCAGATCCGCCTATGAACTGCTCGCCTATCCCGGCGTCGACGTGGCCTGGCTGGCGCGAATCGATGCCAATTTCGGTGCGATCGATGCCAGGACCGCGGAACGCCTTGAAACGGAAGCGAAATATTCCGTTTATCTCGATCGCCAGAAGAGCGACGTCGCCCAAATCCGGCACGAGGAAAGCCGGCTCATCCCCGAGACGCTCGACTTCGCCGAGGTTCCGGGACTGTCGAACGAGCTGAAGCAGAAGATGCGTGCAAGGCGGCCGCGTTCGGTTGCCGACGCGCAGCGCATGGAAGGCATGACGCCGGCGGCGCTGGCGATCATCGTCGCTCATATCAGGCATTCCGAAAGCGCAGCCGGCCAAAGGGATGTCGCGTGAGCGCTGCCACTTGGAAGAGCCTGCAGGACGCTGCCGGTCCCGTTTCACGTGAAACATTCGACCGCCTCGTGGCATTCGAGGAGATGTTCCAGAAATGGAACCGCAGCATCAATCTCGTCGCGCAGTCGACGGCGGCCGATGTCTGGCAACGGCACATACTGGACAGCGCGCAGCTCTGGCGAATCGAGGACAAAGCGCGGCGATGGGTCGATATCGGTTCGGGCGGCGGGTTCCCGGGACTGGTGCTGGCGTTCCTGCTTGCCGAGCGTGACGGCGCCAGCATCGACCTGGTCGAAAGCAATCGCAAGAAAGCGGGATTCCTGCAAGCCGTCGTCGGCCAGTTCGGGCTGCCGGCGCGTGTCGTGGCGCGTCGCATCGACGAGAGCCATGCGCTTGTCGAGGCACCGCAAATCGTCACGGCGCGGGCGCTGGCGCCGCTTTCGACCTTGCTTGAGTTGGCGGGGCCGTGGCTGACATTAGGCGCGCGCGGGCTATTTCACAAAGGCCGGGATTACCGCGCCGAAGTGCAAGAAAGCGTTAACCGCTGGAGCTTCGATCTGGTAGAACATCCAAGCATGACCGACCCTGGCGGCGTCATCCTTGAACTGTCCAATGTGCGACCTGTCTGAACAAAGACCTGTCCGAATCCGTGTTGGCGACCCAAAATGAATTCCTGGCATAGACCCATGATGAAGAACGGCCCTCGAATCATCACCGTAGCCAACCAGAAGGGTGGTGTCGGCAAGACCACCACGGCCATCAATCTGGCCACCGCGCTGGCGGCGATCGGCGAGAAGGTGCTGATCGTCGACCTCGATCCGCAAGGCAATGCCAGCACCGGCCTCGGCATTGACCGCAAGGACCGTACGGTGTCGTCCTATGACGTGCTGACCGGCGAGCTGGAGCTTGAGGAGGCGGCGATCCCGACGGCGGTGCCCGGCCTGTCGATCGTGCCGTCGACGCTCGATCTGCTCGGCATCGAGATGGAGATCGCCTCGGCGCCGGACCGGGTGCTGCGGCTGCGTAACGCCTTGCGCGCAGCGTCGGCGCGTTCGGCCGGTTTCGGCTATGTGCTGATCGACTGCCCGCCGTCGCTCAATCTTTTGACGTTGAATTCAATGGCCGCGGCCGATTCGGTGCTGGTGCCGCTCCAATGCGAGTTCTTCGCGCTGGAAGGCCTCAGCCAGTTGCTCGAGACCGTCGAGCAGGTGCGCCGCTCGATCAACCCGGACCTCACTATCCAGGGCATCGTGCTGACCATGTATGACGGCCGTAACAACCTCGCCAACCAGGTGGTGCAGGACGTGCGGGAGCATATGGGCGACAAGGTCTACGAGACCATCATTCCGCGCAATGTGCGGGTGTCTGAGGCGCCGTCCTACGGCAAGCCGGCGATCCTCTACGATCTCAAATGCTCCGGCAGCCAGGCCTATCTGCAGCTTGCGTCGGAAGTGATCCGTCGCGAGCGTAAATTGCGCGCCGCTTAACAAGCGGCCGCGCATGGAGCAAAAGCCGATTCGATACCGAAACAATCTGGAACCGACATGAGCGAAGACCTTTCGAGAAAAAGACTGGGCCGCGGGCTGGCGGCGCTGATCGGCGAGATCGACCGTCCGAGCGCGCCGGAGAAGCCTGGCATGAGTGCCGACGGCAAGGTGCCGATCGAGTTCCTGACGCCCAATCCGAAAAACCCGCGCCGGCATTTCGGCGACGCCGAGCTGACCGACCTGGCGCAATCGATCCGCGAGCACGGCGTGGTGCAGCCGGTGGTGGCGCGGCCTTCGCCGGCCCAGGCCGGGCGCTACGAGATCATCGCCGGCGAGCGACGCTGGCGTGCCGCGCAACGCGCCGGATTGACCGAGATTCCGGTCATCGTGCGCGAGGTCAACGACCGCACGGCGCTGGAACTGGCCATCATCGAGAACGTCCAGCGCGCCGACCTCAACCCGGTCGAGGAAGCGCTCGGTTACCAGCAGCTCATCGACGATCACGGCTACACCCAGGCCGATCTCGGCCAGGTCATCGGCAAAAGCCGCAGCCATGTCGCCAACACGCTGCGGCTGTTGAAGCTGCCCGACGTGATCCGCGACATGCTGGTCGACGGGGCCTTGTCGGCAGGCCATGCCCGCACCCTGGTGACGGCGGAGGACCCGGCAGGGCTCGCCAAGCGCATCGTCGAGGAAGGGCTCTCGGTGCGCCAGGCCGAAGCGCTGGCGCAGATGCCGGCCGGTCCGACGCCGGCCAAGCCGAAGCAGGCGAAAAGCGCGCCGGAAAAAGACGCCGATACGCTGGCGCTGGAAAAGCTGATGACCGGCACACTGGGCATGGTCGTGACCATCGATCACACGAACAGAGGCGGGGAGATTCGCGTGGCGTACCGGACACTGGAGCAGCTTGACGAGCTGTGCCGGAGATTGAAACAAGAGCGGTAGTTAGCCGGCGAAGTTAGGAAAAGCGGGAGCTTGATTCAGCGCAACGAGGGCTGGCCGTCGGTCAGCTGATGGGCCGCTTTTTTGCCAATCGTCGGCGCCTCAAACGAAAGGGCACCTGTCGCCAGCCCTGGCGCTCGCGGCTTGACAGTGCCCGGCAACGGCGTAACCTCTATTAGACAAGGCTTAAATTAATTGCCCTGGCGTGCCGGTCAGTCGCGGCGAGGGCTATCTGCCATTCGTGCAATAGTCGTGAAATGGCACCGCCTCGCCAAACCAATATGCCGACGCGCCTGACGCAAGTGGGGAGGTGCAAATGGCAGTCCGTTGGCAATTGTCCGGAAGTTACTTCGAAAACTGTAGCTGCGATGTCGTGTGTCCTTGCCTGCTGTCCACCAACGCGCAGCTGACATCAAGGCCGACGCAAGGCGTTTGCGACGTCGGCCTGGTTTTTCATATCGATACGGGCACCTACGGCGATGTTCGGTTGGACGGGCTCAGCGTCGCGATGGTTGCCCACACGCCGGGTCCGATGGCAGACGGCAATTGGACGGCCGCCGCCTATATCGACGAACGGGCCGATGACAGGCAGACAGAGGCGCTGGGCGCCATCTTCACTGGCGCCGCAGGCGGCCCCATGGCGGTGCTGGCACCCATGATCGGCACGAACCTCGGCGCCAGGAAGGTGCCGATAAGCTACCGGATGGACGGCAACAAGCGGTCGGCGGAGATTGCCGGCGTTATGCGGATGGCGGTCGAGCCTCTGCCGACGATGCGCGAGGACGGGCAGATGTGGGCGGCCACCGGCCATCCCGTCAACCCCGACTGGCTCGCCTTGGCGATGGGGGCGGAAGGCAGCACATTCAGCGACCATGGCATGAGCTGGGACAATTCCCGCCGGAACGGACATTACGCCCCGATCAATTGGTCCGGGCAGCAGTAGCGCTGGCCGCAGAGTACGGAACGTATTTCGCCCATGGTGCAGACGTTGCAGCGATACGTCATTCTCGCGCTGCTGATCGCCATCGCGGCGGCGGCGTGGACCTTGCTTATCTGGCAGCAGACGGGCATGGACGCGGACATGCGCATGGAAATGTACTCACTCACCATGGGCATGAAGGCGCCGCTGTTTCTTGCCGTCTGGATGATCATGATGATTGCCATGATGTTTCCGACGGCCGCACCCATGATCCTGACATTTCACCGGGTCCAGGCCGGCAAACAGGGCCGGGGCGAGACCTTTGTCTCGAGCTGGGTGTTCGTGGCCGGGTACATGCTGGTCTGGGGCGTGATGGGCGTTATGGCCTTTGCCGGCGCGGCGGGTGCGGAAATGCTTGCCGGGCATGTGGGATTGTCCACAGTGACGGCCGCGCGTATCGGCGGCGCGCTGCTGATGCTTGGGGGCGCCTATCAACTTTCCCCACTGAAGGATCTGTGTCTGGCCAAATGCCGCACGCCGATCGGGTTCATCCTGACCTCATGGCGCGATGGTTACTGGGGCGCGGTTCGCATGGGTCTGGAGCATGGACTTTTCTGCCTGGGCTGCTGCTGGCTTTTGTTTCTCGCCCTCTTTCCTCTCGGGATCATGAACGTTGCCGCAATGGCCGTGGTCACCTTGCTGATATTCGCGGAAAAGACCCTGCCGTCTGGAAATGGGATCGCGAAGCTATCGGGTATCGCTCTGCTGCTCTATGGCGCGGCGGTGCTGGTCTTTCCACAGGCGCTGCCGACCTTTGAGCCGGTGGGCGCCATGACAATGAATTGACCAACGGAGGCAGGCGCCCGGCGCCGAAAGGGCCTAACGCTGCGCCAGTCTCGCGCTTTCCACCGCGATGCCGAGCAGCGCCTGCCTTGCCAGCGCCACCGATAGGTCCGGCCTTCGCCGCGTCTGCAGCACGGCGGTCTGCAGCCGGGCCAGCGCGCGGCCGAGCGCCTCTACGCTCCAGCGTTCCAGCGCCTTCTCCACCAGCTTGCGGCGCGAGAAGAAAACCGGCGGGCGCGCCGCGGCGACCACCGACGCGGCATTGCGGCCGCCGGCCTCCATCTGGCCGCGCATGGACTGCATCGCGTGAAACTGTCGCATCGCCGAGGACAGTACCAGGAAGGGCTGGCCGCCAGCCTGGCAATGGCGGGTGAAGGCGGTGTCGAACTCGCCGACCTTGCCTTCGAGAAGCGCGTCGACGGCATCGTCGAAGGACGCGCCGGACACGTCGCCGGACATCGCCTTGACGTCGTCGAGGCCGATTTCCTTTTGGCCGTGGACGTAAAGCAGCAGCTTGTCGATTTCGCCGCGCGAGGCCAGCCGGTCACCGCCGAGATTGCGCCGCAGCGCCTGTCTTGCCTCCAGCGTCATCGTCGCGCCGGTCTTGCGCAGCTCGTCGTCGATGACGGCATCGATGTCCCTGGCCTCGTCGGCATAGCAGGGCAGCGCCATGGCGTTGTCTGCCGCCTCGACGACGGCGCGCAGCCCGACGCCCTTCTTCAGATCGCCGGCCTCGATGAGGATGATTGCGTCCCGCACGGGCTCCGCCGTCAGCGCCTTGACGTCGTCGGCCAGCGCCTTCTGGCCGCCGGCATTGCGTACCCACAGCAGGCGCCGGTCGGAAAACATCGGCACGGTACGCGCCTCGTCGAGCAGGCGGCCCTCGTCGCGCTCGACTTCGGAGCCGTCGAGCCTGACGACCGAGAAGGGGTCGTCGAGCGGCAGGCCGGTCGCGGCGGCAAAAGCCTTGGCGCGCTCCGAGACGAGGCCGCGATCGGGACCGTAGATGAGGACGATCGCCATGCGCGGATCGGGCTTCGCGAGCCAGGAATCGACCTCGTATGCTTTCTTCTGTGCCATGAAGGGGTGATTAGCATGATGCGAACGCGGGGTGAACGTTTTCCAGCGTGGGTTCGTCAAGCTTGGCATCCCTTCCTCTCCCTCCGGAGGGGGAGAGGTAGCGCTGCGAAGCAGCGACGGAGTGGGGGAAGCCATTCGTCAAACGCGCAGCCGCCGCAAAGACAGGCGCAATCCCGGCGGGCAGGAAAACTCGGGCACGGTTATCAGGCGGAAGCATCGCTTCGATGAAGGGTCGACCCCCACTCCGTCGAGCTGCGCTCGACACCTCTCCCCCGATCGACGGGGGAGAGGAAGGGCGCCAAGCTGGGCGAACCCGCGTTTCCGGAGGCGTAAAAAGCGGGGCGAGGAACCCAAGTCTTGCCGACCAATCACCTTATCTGGCCGGAAACTCCCCGCAACCTTGCGCCAAATTGCGCGCCGCCGCCCAACATCGACAAGAAATTACGCCGACATATCTTCATCTTGGCGCGCGGGAGGCTGGATCGGTCGGCGCGGCCGGCCCGTCGAGCGGAAGGCCCGGCGAATTGGCACTGGTCTGGCGGCGCGGATATGCAAATATCGGCGCCAGGCGACATTGGAGGACGAAGGTCATGGCCGATGCTGGGATGTTGCGCTTCCATGTTCCGGAGCCCGAGGTGCGGCCGGGCGGCACGCCTGATTTCTCCAACGTGACCATCGCCGCCGCCGGCTCGGTACCGCGCCCCGAGATCGATGTCGATCCGCGCACCATCCGCGACATGGCCTTCTCGATCATCCGCGTGCTGAACCGCAATGGCGAAGCCGTCGGGCCGTGGGCCGGGCTGCTCTCCGAGGAGGAACTGCTCGAAGGCCTGCGCCACATGATGACGCTGAGGAGCTTCGACGCGCGCATGCAGATGGCGCAGCGGCAGGGCAAGACCTCCTTCTACATGCAGCATCTGGGCGAAGAGGCGGTGAGCTGCGCCTTTCGCAAGGCACTCGCCCCGGGCGACATGAACTTCCCGACCTATCGGCAGGCCGGGCTGCTCATCGCCGACGGCTACCCGATGGTCACGATGATGAACCAGATCTATTCCAACGAGGCCGATCCGTTGAAGGGCCGGCAATTGCCGATCATGTATTCGTCAAAGGAGCACGGCTTCTTCTCGATCTCGGGCAATCTGGCGACGCAGTACATCCAGGCGGTCGGCTGGGCGATGGCTTCGGCGATCTCGAACGATTCGCGCATTGCGGCGGCCTGGATCGGCGACGGCTCGACCGCCGAATCCGACTTCCATTCGGCGCTGGTGTTCGCCTCCACCTACAAGGCGCCAGTGGTGCTCAACGTCGTCAACAACCAGTGGGCGATCTCGACGTTTCAAGGCATAGCGCGCGGCGGTTCAGGCACTTTCGCGGCTCGAGGCCTCGGCTTCGGCATCCCGGCGCTGCGCGTCGACGGCAATGACTATCTGGCCGTCCACGCCGTGGCGAAATGGGCGGCGGAGCGGGCGCGGCGGAATCTCGGGCCGACGCTGGTCGAATATGTCACCTACCGCGCCGGCGCTCATTCAAGCTCCGATGATCCCTCGGCCTACCGGCCGAAGACCGAGTCCGACGCCTGGCCGCTCGGCGACCCGGTAGTGCGGCTGAAGAACCATCTCATCCGGCTCGGCGTCTGGTCGGAGGATCGGCACAAGCAGACCGAAGCCGAAATCCTCGACACGGTGATCGCGGCGCAGAAGGAGGCCGAAAGCCACGGCACGCTGCACGCCGGCGGCAAGCCGTCGACGCGCGACATGTTCGAGGGCCTTTATGCCGAGATGCCGCCGCATCTGAGACGCCAGCGCCAGCAGGCGGGGGTCTGAGCCATGCCGAGGCGGACCATGATCGAGGCCATTCGCGACGCCATGGACGTGTCCATGGGGCGCGACGAACGCGTCGTCGTGTTCGGCGAGGACGTCGGCTTTTTCGGCGGTGTGTTCCGCTGCACGCAAGGCCTGCAGGCGAAATACGGCAAGAGCCGCTGCTTCGACGCGCCGATCAACGAATCCGGCATTGTCGGCTCGGCCATCGGCATGGCCGCCTATGGGCTGAAGCCGTGCGTGGAGATCCAGTTTGCCGACTACATGTATCCGGCCTACGACCAGCTGACCCAGGAAGCCGCAAGGCTGCGCTACCGCTCCAACGGCGATTTCACCTGCCCGATCGTGGTGCGCATGCCGACCGGCGGCGGCATTTTCGGCGGCCAGACGCACAGCCAGAGCCCAGAAGCGCTGTTCACCCATGTGTCGGGGCTGAAGACTGTCGTGCCGTCGAACCCGCATGACGCCAAGGGGCTGCTGATCGCGGCGATCGAGGATCCCGACCCGGTTATCTTCCTCGAGCCGAAGCGGCTCTATAACGGTCCCTTCGACGGCCATCATGACCGACCGGTGACGCCGTGGTCGAAGCACGAGTTGGGCGAGGTCGCCGACGGCCATTACACCGTGCCGCTCGGCAAGGCGGCGATCCGCCGGGCCGGCTCCGCCGTCACGGTGCTGGCGTACGGCACCATGGTCTATGTCGCGCAGGCGGCGGCCGAGGAGACCGGCATCGATGCCGAGATCATCGATCTCAGGACGCTGTTGCCGCTCGACCTCGACACCATCGTGGCGTCGGTGAAGAAGACCGGGCGTTGCGTCGTCGTGCACGAGGCGACGCTGACCTCCGGCTTCGGCGCGGAGCTGGTCGCGCTGGTGCAGGAAAACTGCTTCTACCATCTGGAGGCGCCGGTGGCGCGCGTCGCCGGCTGGGACACGCCCTATCCGCATGCGCAGGAATGGGACTATTTTCCGGGTCCGGCCAGAGTCGGCCGGGCGCTTGTGGAAACATTGGAAGCCTAGAACGGGGAAGCCAGGCATGGGCGAACACATCATCAAGCTGCCCGATGTCGGCGAGGGCGTCGCCGAGGCGGAACTCGTCGAATGGCACGTCAAGGTCGGCGACATCGTGCGCGAGGACATGATGCTGGCCGCCGTGATGACCGACAAGGCAACGGTCGAGATCCCTTCCCCTGTCGATGGCGAGATCGTGTGGCTGGGCGCCGAGATCGGCGACACTGTGGCGATCGGCTCGCCCATCGTGCGGCTGAAGGTGGCCGGCGAGGGCAATACGGCGGGTGAGGCGGCGGCGTCGAACGCTGGGCCGACGCCCTCCTCGGGTCACGCGCCCCCGAGCCTCGTGCCGGCATCCCCAAATGTCGCGCCCCCAAAGCTCGCACCGTCGTCATCCTCGGGCTTGTCCCGAGGATCTGCCGACACTTCGAGACCAAACGCGTCTCACTCACCCAGCACGGTAGATCCTCGGGACAAGCCCGAGGATGTCGGTCGCGCGAAGGGGGCGCCTCGCCCCGAGGGCGAAAAGCCGCTGGCATCGCCCGCGGTCAGGCTGCGCGCAAAAGAGGCAGGCATCGATCTGCGCCAGGTGTCGGGAACCGGCCCGGCGGGCCGCATCGGGCATGAGGACATCGAGGCGTTCCTGGCACGGGGGCCGCACATGGCCAAGGCCTCCGGCCTCGCCCGCAACGATGCCGTCGAGGACATCAAGGTAGTGGGCTTGCGGCGCAAGATCGCCGAGAAGATGACGCTGGCGAAGTCGCGCATCCCGCACATCACCTATGTCGAGGAGATCGACGTTACCGCGCTCGAAGATCTGCGCGCCGCGCTCAACAAGGAAAAGCGGGCGGCCAAGGGAGCGCAAAGGCCCAAGCTGACGCTGCTGCCGTTCCTGATGCGGGCGATGGTCAAGGCGATCGCGGACCAGCCGCATCTGAATTCGCTGTTCGATGACGAGGCCGGCATCATCCACCAGCATGGCGGCATCCATATCGGCATCGCCGCGCAGACGCCGTCGGGACTGGTGGTGCCCGTCGTCAAGCACGCCGAAGCGCTGGATATCTGGGAGTGCGGCGCCGAGGTCCTTAGGCTGGCCGAGGCGGCCAAGTCGGGAACCGCGACGCGCGACGAGCTCTCCGGCTCGACGATCACCATCACCTCGCTCGGCGCCATGGGCGGCGTGGCGACGACGCCTGTGATCAACCACCCCGAGGTGGCGATCATCGGCGTCAACAAGATGATGGTGCGGCCGGTGTGGGACGGCACGCAATTCATCCCGCGCAAGATGATGAACCTGTCGTCGAGCTTCGACCACCGGGTCATCGACGGCTGGGACGCGGCGGTGTTCATCCAGCGTATCAAGACGCTGCTGGAAACGCCGGCGCTGATTTTTGTGGATTAGAGGGGGCGCTGAATGACGGGAATGACGGCGGGCCAGCGCCCCCCTCTGCCTTGCCAGGCATCTCCCCCACAAGGGGGAGATTGGACGTCACCTCGGGTTTCGCCAATCTCCATCGTTGCAGGAATGAGCGAAGCGACGAAGCTGCCAATCTCCCCCCTCGTGGGGGAGATGTCCGGCAGGACAGAGGGGGGCGTGAAGGATCGCGACGGAATATTCCCTCGGATCGAAGGGTCGCAACATGAAAGAAATCTCCTGCAAGCTGCTGGTCATCGGCGCCGGGCCGGGTGGTTATATCTCAGCCATCCGGGCCGGGCAGCTCGGCGTCGACACCGTCATCGTCGAGACCGGTAAGCCGGGCGGCACCTGCCTTAATGTCGGCTGCATTCCTTCCAAGGCGCTGATCCATGCGGCGGAGGAATTCGAGAAGGTCGCGCAGATGGCGGGCGGCAAGGGTCCGCTCGGCATTTCGGTGGCCGCTCCGGCGCTGGATCTGGGCAAGACGGTCGCCTGGAAGGACGGTATTGTTAGCCGGCTGAACAGCGGCGTAGCCGGACTGCTCAAGAAGGCCGGGGTGAAGACCGTGCATGGCTGGGCGACGTTCCGAGACGGCAAGACGGTCGCGGTCGAAACCGAGACGGGAAGCCAGGTGATCCGCGCCGAAACGGTGGTTATCGCCACCGGCTCGGCGCCGGTCGAGCTGCCGGGCTTGCCGTTCGGCGGTCCGGTGATTTCGTCCACCGAGGCGCTGGCGCTCAATGAGGTGCCGAAAAAGCTCGCGGTGGTCGGCGGCGGCTATATCGGCCTGGAGCTCGGCATGGCCTTCGCCAAGATGGGCGCGGGGGTGACCGTGGTCGAGGCCTTGCCGCGCGTGCTGGCGCAGTATGACGCCGAACTAACGCGGCCGGTGATCAAGCGGCTCGCGGCACTCGGCGTCGAGGTGATGCCGGGCGCAAAGGCCAAGGGCCTGTCGGCGAAGGGCGATGCGCTGCTGGTCGAGACCTCGGACGGCAAGGATGCGAGGATCGCCGCCGACAAGATCCTGGTCACGGTCGGTCGCAAGCCGGTGACGGAAGGCTGGGGGCTCGACCAGATCGACCTCGACATGGCGGGACGATTCATCCGCATCGACGAGCAGTGCCGCACCTCCATGCGCGGCATCTTCGCCATTGGCGACGTCACCGGCGAGCCGATGCTGGCGCACCGGGCGATGGCGCAAGGCGAGATGGTGGCCGAAATCGTCGCCGGCCATAAGCGCAGCTGGGACAAGCGGGCTATCCCCGCCGTCTGCTTCACCGATCCGGAGCTGGTCACCGTCGGCCTGTCGCCGGAAGAGGCCAAGGCGCTCGGCGGCGAAATCAAGATCGGGATGTTTCCCTTCGCCGCCAATGGACGGGCGATGACCAGGCTTGGCGAGGATGGCTTTGTCCGCGTCGTGGCGCGGGCGGACAATCATCTGGTGCTGGGCATCCAGGCGGTCGGCCAAAGCGTGTCGGAACTGTCGACGGCCTTCGGCCTGGCGCTCGAAATGGGCGCGCGGCTGGAGGACATCGCCGGCACCATCCATGCCCATCCGACACAGGGCGAAGGCTTCCAGGAAGCAGCGCTGAAGGCGCTGGGACACGCGCTGCATATTTAGAGCGCGACAGGTGATGTGGGCGGGGCACTGCCCCTCAAGGGGGGAGATTGACAGTTTCGGCGCCCCGCTCACTTGGCAACGTTGGGAAATTGGCGAAGGAAGAGGTGACGGCCGATCTCCTCCCTTGAGGGGTAGATGTCCGGCAGGACAAAGGGGGGCTGGCCCGCCACCGGTGCGCAATTCCGGACTGAAAACCGTTTGCCGGAATTGTGTTAATTCGCCGCGCTCATCGCCTTGTCGAGCGCGGCCTTCACGTCGGCCGGCCAGGTCTTCACCGGGGGCTTGGCGTCCGGCTCGCCATTGTCGCCGCGACGGGCGAAATAGAGCTTATGCTGGGCCGGGTCGACCGCCATGAAGCCGTCATTGCCGCCGCAATCGTGCGGAACGCAGCCGCTGGCATAGAAGGCGCCGGACGCGGTCTTTTCGGTGCCGCCGCCGACCAGCAGGCTGGTCGCCATGTCGGGCATGTCCTTGCCGAGCAACGCTTCGGCGGCCTTGTAGACGGCCTCATTGTGGAAGGCGTCGATGATGTTGTCGTATTTCGACGGATCGATGTCCTTCCAGTCGGTGCCGGGTTCGGGCATGTAGGTCAGATTGCCCGAGATGGTCAGCCCCGATGTCGGCGACCACTGCAATGCCGGTTTCGAATCGCCAGGCAGGAGATAAGGCACGAAATAGATGGCGTTGTCGGAGACGGCCGTGGGCGGCGCGCCGCACTCGTCCTGCTCGACGGTGGTGCTCTGGATCTCGCCGCCTTCCGGTTTCCAGACGATCACCGTCGCCGGTCCGCACTGGTTGCCGCCGTCGCCGACATCGAACAGCGCCACCTTGACGCCGCCGACCTCGACTATCCTGTCGAAGAAGACGTCGTAATTGCTGGCCAGTTGCTTGCCGTCATAGGCAAGCACCTTCTCGCCATACTGTTCCTGCTGCGTGATGGTGAACTGACCGCCCTCGAACGGGACCGGCGCCTGTTTGTCGTCGTCGGAAACGTCGGCGGCTCCCTGATCGGTGGCCGGCGTCTCGGTTACCGCCGGTGGCTGCGCCGCTGGCGTCTCGGCCTGCGCATGCGCGCCGGCCAGCGTCGCCACGGTCATGGTCAGGGCGCAGGCGCTGGCAAGAAGCGGGCGTGTCATGACTGTTCCTCCTCCAGCCGCCGCAAACCCGGCCAGGGACGGCCGGGCCGATGTCGTCAGGCCGCGCCACTCAGGCCCAGGGGCGCAGCTCGGCGTTCTTCTTCTCGAACGAAGCGATGGCGCCGGCCTTCTCCATGGTCAGGCCGATATCGTCGAGGCCGTTCAGCAGGCAATGACGCTTGAAGTCGTCAAGATCGAACTTGACCACGCCGCCGTCGGGCCCGCGGATCTCCTTGGCCTCGAGGTCGATCGACAAAGTGGCGTTGGAGCCGCGCGAAGCGTCGTCCATCAGCTTGTCGAGATCCTCGGGGCTGACGGTGATTGGCAGCACGCCGTTCTTGAAACAGTTGTTGTAGAAGATGTCGGCGAAAGAGGTCGAGATGACGCAGCGTATGCCGAAATCGAGCAGCGCCCACGGCGCGTGCTCGCGCGAGGAGCCGCAGCCGAAATTGTCGCCGGCGACGAGGATCTGCGCCTTGCGGTAGGCCGGCTTGTTGAGCACGAAATCCGGATTCTCCGAACCGTCGTCCTTGTAGCGCATCTCGGCGAACAGGCCGCTGCCGAGCCCGGTGCGCTTGATCGTCTTGAGATAATCCTTGGGGATGATCATGTCGGTGTCGACATTGACGATCGGCATGGGCGCGGCGACGCCGGTGAGCTTGGTGAATTTTTCCATGGTCTTTGCCCGTCTTCCTGGCATTGCTGGGGATTGCTGGCGCCCGGTTTACACAAAGCCGGCGGCAAATAAAAGGCAGGTGTTCGCGCGCGTCGGCACGGGGTACGGCACAAAGGGCTTCGGATTCGCGGCCCGATGGTGCAGTCTGGCTGCGATGGCTGAAAAAATCCTCTATGCACGCGAACCCGCGCTCGACGTCGCCGAATTCCGCCGCGTGCTGGTGGATTCCGGCCTCGGCGAGATCCGTCCCGTCGATGATGCCGACAGGCTGCGGGCGATGCTGTCGGGCGCCAATCTGGTGCTGAGCGCGCGACTGGATATCGAAGGCAAGCCGCTGGTCGGCGTCATCAGGGCCGTGACGGACTTCTCCTGGGTCTGCTACATCTCTGATCTTGCCGTTTCCGGATCGGCGCAGGGGCTCGGCATCGGCAAGGGACTGATGGACGAGGCGCGGCGGCAGCTTGGCCCGTCCGTCGCCATCAGCCTGGTCTCCGTGCCCGACGCGGCCGGCTTCTACGAGCGCATCGGAATGATGCGCATGGCCGACGCCTTCTGGTTCTCCCGCACGCGCTGACATTTTTTCTCCTGTGGCCGGATCCAGCAGCCGTTGGCATGACATGTCGCCTTGACATGCAACCAAATGGTTGCATATTAGTGCCATGAGCATGGACGCTGTTTTCAGGGCGCTGGCCGATCCGACCCGCCGGCAATTGCTGGACAGCCTCCATGCCAGGAACGGGCAGACGCTGAACGGGCTATGCGAACAGATGGCCATGACGCGCCAGGCGGTGACCAAGCACCTGGCGATCCTCGAGAAAGCAAACCTCGTCACCACTGTGCGCAGGGGCCGTGAGAAGGAGCATTACCTCAACCCGGTTCCGATCAACGAGATCGCCGAACGCTGGATCGGCAAGTTCGAGCGGGGGCGGCTCGCCGCCCTCAGCGACCTGAAGAAACGTCTTGAAAGGGACGACCGATGAGCAACGCCTTCGTTTATGTGACTTATATCCGCACCACGCCCGAGAAGCTTTGGCAAGCGCTGACCGATCCGGAATTCAACCGGCAGTTCTTCCTCTGCTCCCATCAGGAGAGCGACTGGAAAGTGGGCTCGAGCTGGAAGCTGGTCTTCCCCGACGGCCGCATCGCCGACTCGGGCGAGATCCTGGAGGTCGACCCGCCGCGGCGTCTCGTCATCAAGTGGCGCAACGAATGGCTGCCCGAGGTGAAGGAGGACGGCTACACGCGCTGCACCTTCACCATCGAGGAGGACGGCGCCCTGATGAAGCTCAGCGTCGCCCACGAAGCCGACGGTCCGCACAGGCTGATCGAAAACGTCGCCAAGGGCTGGCCGCTGGTGTTGTCCAGCCTGAAGAGCCTGCTGGAGACCGGCAAGGGCTTTGAGCGCCCGCCATCGAAAGGGTGATCGTTTAGGTATCAATCTCTTGGGAGGCAGCCATGCCGCATGAGCCCGCCACGCACGCCATGACCAATGGCGAGACCGTGTTGGCCACCGCCGATATCGGTGCTCCGCCCGAGCGTGTCTTCCGGGCGCTGAGCACGGAAGAAGCCGAACTGTGGTGGGGATCCGCCGACACCTACCGGATGGTCGGGTGGACGGCCGATCTTTGCGTTGGCGGCCGCTGGGCGGTTGTCGTCAGAACCGCTGACGGCAAGGACATGCCAGCCGGCGGCCAATTCCTGGAGATCGAGACGCCGCGCCGGATCGTCCAGACGCGGGCCTATGGGTGGGACCACCCGACGCTCGGCCGGCGGGAGACGAAGGTCGCCTGGCTGCTGGAGCCGATCGCTTCCGGCACGCGGCTTACCGTTTGCCACGGCGGTTTTGCCGGCCGGCAAGAGGCCGCGGCCGAGCACGCCGAGGGCTGGGGACGGGTGCTGGCATGGCTGCAAGATTATTTCGAGGCCGGAAATAGAGCCGCGGCTTAGAAGCGCCCTTTCCTTCTCCCCTTGTGGGAGAAGGTGTCGCCGAAGGCGACGGATGAGGGGTGTTCCAGGGAACGCCAACGCCTCACTCCGCTGGAACACCCCTCATCCGTCTCGGCGCTGACGCGCCGATCCACCTTCTCCCACAAGGGGAGAAGGAAAGGGCGCTCCTCAAATCACATTCAATTCCCGGAACGCCCTTCCTTCGGCAATGCGTGCGTAGCCAAAGGCGGAGCAGTCCACCGTGCGGTAGCCGCCATGGACGATCAGTTCGGCCAGCGCCTTGCCCACGGCGGGCGCCTGCTGCAAACCGTGGCCGGAAAAGCCGTTGGCGAAGAGGAAATTGCCGACTTCGGGATGCGAGCCGATCACCGCGTTCTGGTCAAGCGTGTTGTAGTCGTAATGGCCGGCCCAGGCGCGCGTCGGCTTGATCGCCTCGAAGGCCGGGATGCGGGTCGCCAGCACCGGCCAGATCACCTCTTCGAACAGCGGCCAGTCGACGTCGAAATCGGCGGGGTCGGCCGGACCGTCGCCCTCTTCCGGCTCGGCGCCGCCGGTGAGATAGACCGAGCCTTCCGGCCTGACATAGATGCCGGAGGGATCGACCAGCAGCGGCATGTCGGCATATTTCTCGCGCGCCTCGAAGACGAAGACGTTGCGCTTGCGCGGCTCGACCGGCAGCGCCAGCCCGGCGAGCGCGGCGACCTTGCCGGCGTTCGGCCCCGCGGCATTGACGAGGATGCCGGCCTCGAGCCGCTCGCCATTGTCGAGGCTGACGCCGGCAACGCGCTCACCTTGCCGCTCGATGCCGGTGACCGAAGCGTTGATGAAGTCGATCTTCTTCTCCCGCAACGCCTTGCGGAACAGCATCAGCATGGCATGGGCGTCGAACCAGCCCTCGCCGCTGCGGCCATAGGCGCCGGCGGTGATGCCCTCGGCCGACAGCCATGGGAAACGACGCACCAATTGTTCGGCTTCCTCCAGCAAAATGTCGGCGCCTTCGGCGACCTGCGCCTCGTGATTGGCTTTCAGGATCGGCAGCCCGGCCTCGCCGGCGAGAATAAGATAGCCGCCCTCGCGAAAACCGATGTCGGCGTCCGCGCCGAATTCTTCCTTCAGCCGGCGGAACAGTTTCAGCGTGAATTGCGACAGGCGGATGTTTTGCGGAATCGAGAATTGCTGGCGGATCGAGGCCATGGATAGCGTCGTCGCCGCATGGGAAAATTGCGGGTCGCGCTCGACCAGGGCGATCGAGCCGGAAAAGCCTTCCTCGCGCAGATAATAGGCGATCGAGGAGCCGACGATGGCTCCGCCGATGATGACGATGTCGTAGCGCACGTTTCAGGCCTTTCCGAATCGAGCCGCGGATGGGAGTCACGCGGTTGGCAAAACAGTGTCGAAGCGCGTGCCGCGCCCGGAGTCAACCAGCCGCATCGTGCCATCCTGCGCTTTCAGGAGGGCCAGCGCGATGGCGAGCCCCATGTAGGTAGCGTCGGTAGAGCGCCGCGCGATGCCGCCTGCTCCTTGCTTCAACCCGCGGCAGGCGGCATAGATTTGGCATGACGACCGATCCCTACCGCCCGCGCCGCTCGGTGCTCTATGTCCCCGCCTCGAACGACAAGGCGCTGGCCAAGATGGCGCAGCTTGCCTGCGACGCCGTCATCGTCGATCTGGAGGATGCCGTCGCCCCGGCCGACAAGGTCGCGGCGCGCGAAAGGCTCGCCGGCCTCTTCAGCAATCGTCCTGATACCAACCATATTGGCCGGCGCTGCGAGATGATTGTGCGCATCAATGCGCTCTCCAGCGAATGGGGCGACGCCGACCTGCTGGCGGCGGCCAAGGCGGAGCCGGACGGCATCCTGCTGGCCAAGGTGGACACGCCCCGCGACGTGCTCGAGGCTGGTGACGTGCTCGACGACAATTCCGTTCCCGACAGCGTGAAGCTATGGGCGATGATCGAGACGCCGAAGGCCGTGCTCAATGCCGGCGCCATTGCCGAACTTGGCCGCGATCCCGCCTCGCGGCTCGATTGTTTCGTTGCCGGAACGAACGACCTGACCAAGGACATCGGCATTCTGACGACGCCGGACCGGCGTTATCTCTTGCCGTGGCTGATGCAGATGGTGCTGGCGGCGCGTGCCGGCGACCTCGATATCCTCGACGGCGTCTTCAACGATTTTCGCGCGCTCGATGCTTTCAGCCGCGAATGCGCGGAGGCGGCCGCCATGGGCTTCGACGGCAAGACGCTCATCCATCCCGCCCAGATCGAGGCGGCGAACCGCGCCTTTGCGCCGTCGGCGGAGGCCGTGGCCAAGGCGCGCGCGGTGAAGGAGGCCTTTGCGCTTCCGGAGAATGCCGGCAGAAACGTGATTGCGCTGGAGGGAAGAATGGTCGAACGGCTGCACCTGGCGCAGGCCGAAAAACTGCTGGCGAAGGCGGCGGCCGTCGGCGCATGATGTGCCGTGTTGGATTGGCGATCGCGGGCGATGGACTGACGACAGGAATTGAATGATGAAACTCTACCGCTTTCTCACCGCTCCGGACGACGCCAGCTTCTGCCACAAGGTGACGGCGGCGCTGAACAAGGGCTGGCACCTGTTCGGCTCGCCCACCTACGCCTACGACAAGAAGACCAAGACCATGCGCTGCGGCCAGGCCGTGGTGAAGGATGTCGAAGGCCAGGAATACGGGCCGGACACCAAGCTCAGCGATTGGTAGGCCCTCGCATCCACAGCCACGCCGCCAGCCAGGCGATCGATGCCGCAAGCGTCGCCAAGCCCAGGTCAAGAGCGAGCTCCGGAACGAACGCACGAAGCGCGATCGGCACCGCGCCAATGAGATAGAGAGCGAGAGGAATGCGCGGCACGCCTCTTGCAACGGCGAGAGAGATCACAAACGCCAGCGTTCCAACCAGAAAAAGAACCGAACTGGCGACCAGAGCGAGACCGAGCGGCCCGGTCCGCAGCTCGACGATGGTTGTGAGCGGAAGCTTCGAGAATACCAGATTGATCACTGCTTCCACGCCTACCAAACTTGCCAGTGCAACGAAGTTGACGACAAACGCGACAGTGCCGAACAGCCCCGCGCGCCGGCCAAATGCAAGAAACAGGCCCACGACGAGGCCAAGCGCCAATATCTCGGCGACTGGCGCGAGAAGTTGCGTCAGATCGGTGGTCGCGATGAGCGAGCTGCGTTTAGCCGCGTTGACCAGAAGAATAAGCGCGCTTCCCATCCCGGCGACGGCGGCAAGCCGATAAAGCGTGAAGCTGGGCACAGTCGCGCTCGACTGAACAATCGCGAAATTCTCCTGCTGAAGTTCTTCGGCTGGACTCTGACGCGAAATGACCGATTGCGGGCGGGGTGGGGCTGTTCTGGCGAGCATGTTCGTCTCCTCAGCGGGAGTTCGGGAGCCGCGAAGACCGCAGGCCTGTTCCGATCCCATCAGTAATCACTGCTTACATGCTCTGGCCGGAATTGTAAACGGCGATTACATAGATCGCGGAATCATGCTACAGAGGCGGGAGCAGCTCCGCGGAACGAAGGGAAAGAGATGGCAAAAGCCAAGGCGCCTCATCGCACTGGTTACCACCATGGCAATTTGCGGGAGGTCCTGATCGATGCCGCGGTTCAACTGGTCGAGGAAGGCGGCCCCGATAATGTGAGCGTGCGCGAAGCCGCAAAACGTGCCGGCGTTTCCCCTGGCGCGCCGTTCCGCCACTTCAGCAACAAGACCGCATTGATGACGGCTGTCGCGGAGCAGGCAATGAGCCGGTTCCGCTCGGAGATCACGGATGCGGTCGAGAAGGTTGCGACGGACGATCCGATCGAACGCTTTGCCGCTGTTGGAATCGCCTATTTGCGCTGGGCAATTCGAAACCCCACCCACTTCCAGATCATCTCGACACGCAATCTTATTGATTGGGATGCTTCAGAGTCGCTGCGTCACGATAACGAAGCGGTGCGTTCGCTGATGGAAGCGTCAATGGCAGAAGCACAGCGACGAAACATGCTCCGGTCGGACGACATGGCAGAGACCCAGATAGCCGCGAGGGCGCTCGTCTACGGGCTCGCACGCATGTACATTGATGGACATTTTGCGCAATGGGCAGTGGCAGGACATACCGGGGAGCAGACTATGCAGAACGTATTAAAACATTTCGTCACACTCATTGTGAAATGACGGTCTGACGTAGAACCGTCACTCGGCCGCCTCTTCGATCTTCTCCATATCGTCGTCCGACAGGCCGAAATGGTGGCCGATCTCGTGGATCAGCACATGGGTGACGATGTCGCCCAAGGTCTCCTCGTTCTCGGCCCAGTAGTCGAGAATGGCGCGGCGGTAGAGCGTGACGCGGTTCGGGCCTTCGCCGGTCTGTGGGTTCCAGCGCTCGGCAATGCCGCGTCCCTCGAACAGGCCGAGCAGGTCGAAGGGCGTTTCCAGCGACAGGTCGTCCATGATCTCGTCGGTCGGGAATTCGGCGATCTGGATGATGATCTCGCCGGTCAGCTTGCGAAAATCCTCGGGCAGATGGGCGTAGGCCTCCAGCGCCAGGAACTCCATCTCGTCGATCGACGGCGAAAGCTGGTCATGCCAGACGCGGGTCTTGTAGATGCGGGCCATGCTTTGTCCTTTGATCCCGGCATATAGGCTTTCGCGCCACAATCGGCAAATGACGCGGGATTTCCCCGGTTCAAACCCGGAGCAGGGAATTGCGCATGGCGCCGGGGGCCGTTTCGCCTGGCTTGGGGGCGCGGCCGGCTTTCCCGGCCAAACGCGACACTCCTACCGGAGAGGAATAAATTCCCCGTGAGTCTGCTTGACTCTTGGGGTCGCCTCTGGAATCAATAGGAACATAACAGGAACAATTGTGAGTGGAAGCTGACCGTCATGGCGATGACCGCCGTGGCGCGGGAGACTGTTTTTGCCCTGCGCCGCCAGATCGCGAAGATCGAGGGAACGCTGCCCGAGCGCCTGCAGGCGCCGGCCGGCGCGGCTTCCGACGACGGCATGGCCGACGCGGACCGCACCGTGGTCCGGCGCGGCATCGCCGTGGCCAGGCCGGATGCTTTCCTGCGCACCGGCGTCGGCCGGCTCGATGCCCTCTTGGGGGGCCATTTGGGCGACGATCTGGGCGGCGGCCTGCCGAAAGCGGCCTTGAACGAAATCCATGGCGTCGAGACCCGCGATGCCGGAGCCGTCGCCGGCTTCGCCCTGTCGCTCGCCAGCCTGATCCTCAAGCCCAGCCTGATCCTCAAGCAAGGATCGCGATTGCCGGTGCTTTGGATCGGCACCCAGGAGGTTTTTCGCGAGGCGGGCTTTCCCTATGCAAGGGGCCTCCACGCCGCCTTCGGCATCGAGCCGGAGCAATTGCTGTTTTCCGAGGCGCCAAGGCTCGCCGATGCGCTGTGGGTCGCCGAGGAGGCGGCCCGCATGACGGCGCTCGCCGCCGTCATCCTTGAAGTCCGCGGCAATCCGCAGCGGCTGGACCTGACCGCGACGCGCCGGCTGCACGCCCGCGCGCAGAGCGCCGGCCGGCCGGTCTTCCTGCTGCGGCAGGCGGCCGAACCCGAACCGACGGCGGCGCCCGTCCGCCTCATCGTCTCGCCGGCGCCGGCAGGGCCGCGCGACATGGTCGCCGGGCCGCTTGCCGGCTCGATCGGCCGCCCCGCCTTCACCATCAACATCGGCAAGAGCCGCATGGCCCTGCCAGGACAATTCATATTGGAGTGGAACCCCGATGAACGCGTATTCGATGAAAGAAAGATTGGGGAAAGAAGGGCCGGGGAAGAACGAGCAAAGAATCCTGTCCCTGTGGTTTCCCTATCTCGCGGCCGAACGGATCCTGCGGCAGCGCCTGGGGCGGTCCTGGCGTTCCCGGCCGTCGGATCACCGGCCGCTGGTGATCAGCCATCGCGACAGCAACGCGCAGCGCATCTTAGCCCTCGACGAGCGGGCTGAGGCGCTGCATCTGAAGTCCGGCATGGGCATTGCCGACGCGCGCGCCATGCATCCGTCGATCGACATAGTGGAGGCCGATGCCGAAGCCGACCGGCGCCTGCTCGAAGGCCTTGCCGACTGGTGCGACCGCTACACCCCGCTGGTGGCGCTCGACGGGACCGACGGCCTGTTCCTCGACGTCACCGGCTGCACCCATCTTTTCGGCGGCGAACGCACCATGCTGGACGAGATCCTGTCGCGCTTCTTCCATCAGGGCTTCGACGTTCGCGCCGGTCTTGCCGCGACGCCCGGCGCCGCCTGGGCGGCGGCGCGGTTCTGCGGCGACCGCATCGTTGCCGGCGGCGAGGAGGAAGCGCTTCTGGCGCCCTTGCCGCTGGCGGCGCTGCGCATCGCGCCGGAAATCCGCGCCAGCCTTGAAAGCGTCGGCCTGCGCACGGCGGGCGCGGTCATGGCCGCGCCGCGCGCGCCGCTCGCCCGCCGCTTCGGCGGCTCCCTGCTGTTGCGCCTCGACCAAGCGCTCGGCCGCCTCGACGAGGCGGTGTCGCCGCGCCTGCCCGTCGCGCCGCTTTCGGTCGAACGCCATTTGGCCGAGCCCGTCACGCTGACAGAGGACATAGAACGGCTGGTGGGCATGCTGGCGACGACCCTGAAGATCGACCTCGAGCGGCGCGGCGAAGGCGCGAGAAGCCTGGCGCTGCTCTTGTTCCGCGTCGACGGCGCCGTCAGCCGCATCGCGCTCGGCACGTCGCGGCCTATGCGCGAACCCTTGCTGATCCAGAAATTGTTTCATGAGAGGCTGGCCGCCCTCGAGCAGCATATCGATGCCGGCTATGGCTTCGACCTGGTGCGGCTCTCGGTGCTGGCGGCGGCCGTCTTCGACATGCCGCAAGCCGACCTGACAGGCGAAGCGACCGACGACGGCGCCGATATCGCGCTGTTCGCCGACCGCATCCGCGCCCGGCTCGGCGAGGGGGCGGTTCTCAAGCCGGTCGCCGTGGAAAGCCACCTGCCCGAGCGTGCCGTCGCCACCATCCCCTTCACCGAAAGCCCGCGCCGCACCACGCCGCCGAAGAAACCGGACAGGATGCAGGCGCCGATGACCATCTTCCCGCCGGAGCGGCCGATCCGGCTTTTCCGCTCGCCCGAGCCGATCGAGGTGCCGGCCACCGAAATGCCCGAGGGACCGCCGCTGAATTTCCGCTGGCGGCGCGCGCTTTACCGGGTCGCCCGGGCCGAAGGGCCCGAACGCATCGCGCCGGAATGGTGGCGTGAATTTTCAAGCGACGACGCGGCGTCGACACGCGACTATTTCCGTATCGAGGATGCCGACGGCCGCCGCTACTGGCTCTACCGGCAAGGTCTCTATGGCGGCTCTGAAATCCCGCCGCGCTGGTTCCTGCACGGGGTCTTCGCATGAACGCGCTGACCGCCATTCCCTATGCGGAATTCGGCATCCAGTCGAATTTCTCCTTCCTGCGCGGCGCTTCCAAGCCGGAAGAGCTGGTCGTCGCGGCCAAGCTCATGGGGTTCTCCGCGATCGGGCTCGCCGACCGCAATACGGTGGCGGGCGTGGTGCGCGCCTGGCAGCAGGCCAAGGTCGAGACGCTTGCTTACCACCCCGGCTGCCGGCTGGTCTTTTGCGACGGCACGCCGGACATTCTCGCCTATCCGCGGAACCGCAAGGGCTGGGGACATCTGTGCCGCATGCTCACGCAAGCCAATCTGCGCGAGGAGAATGAAAAAGGCGCGACCCTTCTGCGGCGCGACGATCTTCTCGAATGGGGCGATCTGATGTCGCTGGCGGTCCTGCCCGACCTGACGGCGGGGGCCGAGGGAGCATTGGCCCTGCTTGGCGAGCTCAAGCATCGTTTCGGCAAAAGCCTGCGGCTTGGCGTTTCGCCCGATTATGCGGGAAACGACCGCTTCAGGATCGAGCAGGCGGCGGCGATGGCGGAGCTGGCCGGCCTGCCCTTGATGGCGACCAACGACGTTCTCTACCACACGGCCGAACGGCGCCCCCTCCAGGATGTGCTGACCGCGATCCGCCTCAACATTCCCGTTTCGGAGGTCGGGCTGGAACTCACGGCGAATGCCGAGCGCCATCTGAAGCCGCCGTTGGAGGTGGCGCGCCTGTTCCGCAGGCATCCGGAGGCGCTGGCCGAAACGCTGCGCTTTGCGCAGGAGCTGACCTTCTCGCTCAGCGACCTTCAGTACAACTACCCCGACGAGCCGACGCAATCGGGCCTCGGCCCGCAGGCGGAGCTGGAAAGGCTGGCGCGGGAGGGGGCGGCCAGGCGCTATCCCTCGGGCGTGCCGCAATCGGTGACGAAGCGCATCGAGGAGGAGCTCGCCCTCATCGAGCGCCTGAACTATGCCCGTTATTTCCTGACCGTCCACGACATCGTCACATTCGCCCGCAGCCAGGACATTCTCTGCCAGGGGCGCGGTTCGGCCGCCAATTCGGTCGTCTGCTTCTGCATCGGCATCACCGAGGTCGGGCCGGAGCGGATCGACACGCTGTTCGAACGCTTCATCTCCGAGGAGAGGAACGAGCCGCCCGACATTGACGTCGATTTCGAGCATGAGAAGCGCGAGACCGTCATCCAGTATATCTACGAGAAATACAGCTCCAAGCGCACCGCGCTGGCCGCCGCCGTCATCAGCTATCGCGGCCGCTCGGCGCTGCGGGAAGTGTCGAAGGCGATGGGCCTGTCCGAGGATGTCAGGGCGTCGCTGTCCGGTTCGATCTGGGGCTGGTCGACCTCCGAACTTGGCGAGAAGGAAGCCCGGGCCGGTGGCCTCGACCGCACCGATCCGGTGTCGCGACATGTGATGGAGCGCGCCAACGAGATCATGGGCTTTCCGCGCCATCTCTCCCAGCATGTCGGCGGCTTCGTCATCACCAGGGACCGGCTCGACGAGATCGTCCCCATCGTCAAGACGGCGATGGAGGAACGCAAGATGGTCGAATGGGACAAGGACGATCTCGACGCGGTGAAGATCCTCAAGGTCGACGTGCTGGCGCTCGGCATGCTGACCTGCCTGAAGCGCGCCTTCACCTTGCTGACGGACCATTATCCGCAGGCGCGAGACCCTTACGGGCAGCCCTATGTCCTTGCCACCCTGCCGGAAGAGGCGGAGCCGGTCTATAAGATGATCGGTCGCGCCGACACGATCGGCGTCTTCCAGATCGAATCGCGCGCGCAGATGTCGATGCTGCCGCGTCTCAAACCAAAAGAATTCTATGACCTTGTCATCGAGGTGGCGATCGTGCGGCCCGGCCCGATCCAGGGCGACATGGTCCACCCCTATCTGCGTCGCCGGCAAGGCAAAGAGCAGCCTGAGTATCAGAAACCGGAGCTGGAGGCGATCCTCCACAAGACGCTGGGCGTCCCTCTGTTCCAGGAACAGGCGATGAACATCGCCATCGTGGCCGGTGGCTTCAAGCCGGGCGAGGCCGACGAGTTGCGCCGCGCCATGGCCACCTTCAAGCGCACCGGCACGATCGGCAATTACCGCCGGCGGATGATCGACGGCATGGTCGGCAAGGGCTACACCCGGGACTTCGCCGAACGCTGTTTCAAGCAGATCGAGGGTTTTGGCGAATATGGCTTTCCCGAAAGCCATGCCGCCTCCTTCGCGCTGCTGGTCTATGCCTCCTGCTGGTTCAAGACCTTCTATCCCGACGTGTTCTGCGCCGCGATCCTGAATTCGCAGCCGATGGGTTTCTACCAGCCGGCGCAATTGGTGCGCGACGCGCGCGATCATGGCGTCGACATCCGCGAGGTCGACGTCAATTTCTCCGTCTGGGACTGCACGCTGGAACAGACGACTTTCGACCCGGCCCGCATCCTGCCGCGCCATGCCGAAATGCGCGGCGTCATCGCGACGCAGCACGCGGTGCGGCTCGGCTTCAGGCAGATCAAGGGACTTTCCGAGGAGCGCATGGAAGCCTTCGTCGAGCGGCGCGGTTCAGGCTACGCATCCGTCCGGGATGTCTGGCTGCGCTCCGGCCTCGATGTCGGCGAGCTCGAAAGGCTGGCGCAGGCCGACGCTTTTCGGTCCATCGGCCTCGACCGCCGCGCGGCACTATGGGCGGTGCGCGCGCTGGACGGCAAGAGCGCCGCCGAGAAGCTGCCGCTGTTCGACCGGCCAGCCCTTGGCCTGCGCGAGCTGGAGCCCGAAACGAAACTGCCGAAAATGCCGCTCGGCGAGCATGTCATCCATGATTACCGCTCGCTCGGCCTGTCCTTGAAGGCGCATCCGGTCGCCTTCCTGCGCGAGCGGCTCGACCGGGCCGGGGTCATCCCCAATGCCAGGTTGGGCTCCGTGCGGGACGGACGGCGCGTCTCGGTCGCCGGGCTCGTTCTGGTGCGGCAGCGGCCCGGCAAGGGCAATGCGGTCTTCCTGACGCTGGAGGATGGCGAGGCCGTCGCCAACGTCATCTTCTGGGAGCGGACCTTCGACCGTTTCCGGCCCATCGTCATGGGCGCGCGCTTCGTCAAGGTCACCGGCAAATTGCAGTCGGAATCGGACGTCATTCACATCGTCGCCGAGAAGATCGAGGATCTGACGCCCTGGCTGACGGTGCTCCTGGAGGAGGTGAAGCCGGACGCGCCGGCCCGGCAGGATATCGCGACGCTGGCGGACAAGGCGGAAAAGGTCATGCCCAGGGGGCGCAATTTTCAGTAGGGCCAGGGCGTGATCTGCGGCAAAAAGAAATCGTCCGATACTGATAAGGCAGCGGGACAGCGCCCCCCTCTGCCCTGCCGGACATCTCCCCCACTTGGGTCCCACTTGGGGGGAAATTGGCAGCTTCGGCTGCAGCGCTCTTTTTTGGACGTTGAAAATTGGCGAAAGCCGTTGTGACGTCCGGTCTCCCCCTCGTGGGAGAGATGTCCGGCAGGGCAGAGGGGGCGCCGTAGAACGCCGGCCTCAATGACCGCCCCGTCACGTCGAGCCGGCCGGCCCGCCCAGTCGGGGCGGCGACAGCACGTCTTCCGCCGGGATGCTCCGCGCCTCCGAAGGCAGCATGATCGGGATGCCGTCGCGCACGGGATAGGCGAGCTTGGCGACCCGCGAGATCAGTTCGCCGCGCTCGGGATCCCAGGCCAGCGGCCCCTTGGTCAGCGGGCAAGCCAGTAGCTCCAGCATCCTGGGGTCGACATTCGCTCTCTTTCCGTCACGCCCATCCGCCGCCATCGTGCCCTCTCTCAACATCCTACTGCAGGCTCGAGCCAAAATCCTCGTTCTCGCGCGCCAGCGCCATTTCGGTGATGGCGATCAGCGTTTCGGCGCGGGTTTTCAGATCGGCCGCTTCGAGCAGTGCCTGCTTCTCGGCTGGTCCATAGGGCGCCATCATCGACAGCGCGTTGACCAGCATGGCGTTTTCGGCCCGGCTGACGCTTTCCCAGTCGGCCTCCAGATCGTTGGCCTGAAGATAGGAGCGGAACGCCCGCAGCAGCGCCGGCCGGTCGACCTCCGCGGCCGCCTGATCCTCGTCGAGATCGGCGAGAAAGGGGGCGATCTTGCCTTGGCGGAACGGCGTCTTGACCGTCAGCTCATGGGTGACACGGAACCGGCACACGCCCTGCAGCGAAATCAGGTAGCGGCCGTCGCCGGTCTCGGAAAGCGCTATGATGCGACCGGCGCAGCCGACATTACAGAGCTCCGGCTCGCCATCGTCGCGCAAGGCGCCGTCGAGGCTGGGCTGGATGACGCCGATCAGCCGGGAGCCGGCGATCGCCTCGTCGACCATCTGCAGGTAGCGCGGCTCGAAGATGTTGAGCGGCATGCGGCCGCCCGGCAGCAGAAGCGCGCCCTCGAGCGGAAAGACCGGAATGGTCGACGGCAGATCCTTGCCGAGCCGGTAGTGAGCGTTTCCCGCCTGCACCTCGTTCCTCCGATCGCTTCGCCCGGGAAGCGCGTCCATGCCGCGATCCGCCTGTCGCCGCCCGGGCTGTTGGCTTCCCGAGGGAAAGGCGGGCCGGATTGGTCCTATCTGGCGCGGCCGGCGCCGGGTGCAAGCCCCGCGCGGCCATTCGGCCGCGCTGGCTCAGGAAAACAGCAGCGACGACAATTTGCGCCGCGCGGCAAGCGTCGCCTCGTCGGTCATGCCCCAGGCCTCGAAGAAGCGCAGCAATTGCGCCCTGGCGCCGTCCTCGTTCCAGCCGCGATCAGCCTTGATGATGGCCAGGAGATTGTCGGCGGCCGCGTGGCGCTCGCCCCTGGCGTTCTGGACCATGGCCAGATCGAAGCGGGCCTGATGGTCGTCGGGATTCTCGGCCAGGCGGCGCTCGAACTCCGCCGGGTTGCCGAGTTCGGACGCTTGCGCGGCCAAGGTCATCCTGGCGCGCAGCGCGGCCAGCGGCGGCGCGTCGGCCTTGGCCTCCGGCGCCCGCGCCAGCATCGCCTCGGCGCCTTCGACGTCACCGGCCTCGAACAGCAATTCGCCCAGCCCCGCTATCGCCTCGATCGTCTCCGGCGCCTGCTCGAGCACGGCGTCATAGATGTCGGCCGCCGTCTGCACGTCGCCGGCCGTGCGGGCCTCGGCCGCCGCCGCCAGCGCCTCGGTCACATCAGGCGCCCCATTGCCCTTGCCGCCGACCTTGTCGATGAACTGGGCGATCTGGCTCTCGGGGATGGCGCCCATGAAGCCGTCGACCGGCTGGCCGTCCTTGAAGGCGATGACCGCGGGAATGGACTGGATGCCGAGCTGGCCGGCGATCGAGGGATGGTCGTCGATGTTCATCTTGACCAGCTTGACCTTGCCGCCGGCGGCGCGGACCGCCTTTTCCAGTTGCGGCGTCAGCTGCTTGCACGGCCCGCACCACGGCGCCCAGAAATCCACCAACACCGGCTGGCGGCGCGATTCCTGGATGACGTCGGCGGCAAACGCCGCGGTGGTGGTATCCTTGATGACGTCGCCGGCGGGCACGGCGCCAGCCGCAGGTTTTTGCGGTTCCGCGCCGCCGCCATACTGCACCGTCGTGGCATACTGGCCGCCGCTATTGCCGAAGGAGCCGCCAAACGGATTGTTGTCACTCATGTCGTCGCCCTTTCGGTGGCGCCAGCGGATCGGCGCACTGTCCTTGGTTGGAAACCGGTTTCGCCATCCATGTGGCGATCATGCCGAGACTTTCAAGATAGCAGCATCGTGCCCGGTTGCCTCGACGAATCTGACGAGGTCGCCCGATGCGATCGACGTCGTCGCCTCATTGGTCAGCGGATGCGCGTTGATCACCGCATGCCGCATCAGCGCCTCGTCGAGCACGACCTTGACCCTGTGCTGCGTGTCGTTGATCAGGCCAAACACCGTGACTGCGCCCGGCGCGACGCCCAGAAGCTCCATCAGCATCTCCGGCTTGCCGAAGGAAACGCGGCCGGCGGCGCCGATCACATGATGGATCTGCTTCAGGTCGACGACAGCGTCCTCGCCGACCGTGACCAGGAAGAAGGCGTCCTTCTTGTCCTTCAGGAACAGGTTCTTGGTGTGGCCGCCGGCGATTTCGCCGCGCAGCTCCTGCGAATCGGCGACCGTATAGAGCGGTGGATGGCGTTTCGTCGAAACGGCGATGCCGAGTTCGGCAAGAAAGGCAAAGAGCTCGGCTTCGGTCCTGGGCATGGGTTCTCGTCTTCGGCTGGTTTTCCAGCCATGCCGTTTACGGCCAATGACATGGTCGAGACAAGACCGCCGCGCGACGCGGCGCCGAATCCTTCCGGCTGCCGCCGGCGGCCCCGCCTGCCTCCTCCGGCGCATTGAAAAAAGCCTGCGATTTCCCTGTTGCAATCGCCGCGCTCTTCAGCCATATAGGCCCGGCTTGCGGCCCAAAGCCGTGCGAGCGGGTGTAGCTCAGGGGTAGAGCACAACCTTGCCAAGGTTGGGGTCGAGCGTTCGAATCGCTTCACCCGCTCCAGTTTCCCTTCAGGGATCAAGCAAACGAAAAGCCGCGGTTTCCCGCGGCTTTTTCGCTTTCTGGCGGACCTCGACAGGATAGGGCGCCGGGGCCGCGGCGGCCCCGCGGTCTTTCGTCGCGATCCTTCCGGTCACGTGCTCCGGTCACATAAGGTTACAGTGAGGAACGGTACCGGTTCAGGCTCGTTAGCCCTGCATCCAATCCAACCATGGAGGAAAACGATGCAGGATATTTCCGGCAAGCGCGTCGCCATCCTTGCGACGAGTGGTTTCGAACAGTCCGAGCTTGAAGTGCCGCTGAGCAAACTGCGCCAGGCCGGCGCCGAGGTCGAAATCGTGTCGCTCGAAAGCGGCAAGATCAAGGGCTGGGACCACAAGGATTGGGGCCGCGAAGTTCCGGTCGACAAGACCTTGGACGAGGCCCGGGCCGATGCCTACGATGCGATCGTTCTGCCCGGCGGCGTCATCAATCCCGACCTCTTGCGGGTCGAGCGCAAGGCGCTGGATTTCATCAGTTCGTTCTGGTCGGCCAACAAGGTCGTCGGCGCGATCTGCCATGCGCCCTGGCTTCTGGTCGAGACCGGGATCATCAAAACCCGCCGCGTCACATCCTACAAGTCGATCAAGACCGACGTGATCAATGCCGGCGGCTTGTGGCAAGACAGCGAGGTCGTCACCGACCAGGGGCTGGTCACCAGTCGCAATCCCGGCGATCTCGATGCGTTCTGCGACAAGCTCACGGAGGAGATCAGGGAAGGGCGGCACGACAGGCGGGCCGCGGCTTAGCACCGAGCCTTGTTCACCAGCCGCGCCGCGAAGGATCTCGGCCGGGGCTGTTCAGGGACTCTTCGCCCCTTCCGCCTTTCGCAGCGACGCCTGATGCACCAGCGACGTCCAGCTGTTGGTCGAGGCAAGGTGGCAGTAGAGCAGGCTGAGCGCGCCTGACTTCCTCAGGTCGAGGAAGGCCTCGTCGCTCAATCTGTTGAAGGCGGCCTCGTCGATCACCTGGAAATCGGTGAGGTTCAGCACCTCGCCTCCTTCCAGCGTCACCTTGCTCTGGCGCGGCGCGAACAGGGCATGCGCGTCGATCTTGTCGACCATCTCGCGGGTCGCCCTGAAGTCGATCTGGAACTGGTTGCAGAAGGCGAGCGCCTGCTTCGTCGCCTCGGTCGCCTCGTTGCCGCTGAAGAACGGCAGCACCTTGTCGTCGCGGAACGGCGCCAGCAGCTGGTCGATGACGCGCTCGCTCGCCCGGTCCACGCACAGCGTCAGCCGGCCGGGCTGCTTGGGATCGTCGGCGAGGATGAAGGGATAGCGGCGGACATAGGCGGGGATATAGTGCGGCCCGGCCCACTTGCCGTCGGCGTCGACGAACAGGTTCTCGTCCTGGCGCAGGCCGGTGATGATGACGGGCGCCTTGGCGGGGCCGATGAAAACGATCGGGTAGGAGCGCATCGCCGCCGGCATCTCCGAGGCCACCACCGGGATGGCATGCGCCGAGCGGGCGAAGGAGAAGTCGCTGCGCGCCGTCAGGCCGAGCGAGCCGTGCCGCGCCGGAGTGAGCGCCTCGGGCCTGGAATAGAACAGCGGCAAGGCCTCGCCCGCCGTTTCCGTCTTCGCACCGCTGTCAGCCATGTGTCCGTTCTCCTCCTCGCGCCGGCCAACCGGGCCGGCCCGTCCAGCATTGAATTCCCAAAGCGGGATCTGTCTTGTTGCGCCGGCCTCGCTTCGAAGCAGTTCCCGCGCAGGACAAAGTCCTACAGCGTCGCCGTCGCGCATAAAAGGACAAGCGCTGTTGTATTTTGGCCTTTGCGCCTTAATCGCCTTGCAGGACGCCCGCAACCATACGGGGCCCTGGAGCGGTTCACCGTTCCCGGAAACGGCGAGCCGCTCTATCTCCTTGTTTTTGCGCAATTCCCCAGGGAAAGCGCTGCGCGCCTTTTCCGGGAAAACCGTACACACTTTTCCTGGAATTGCTCTATGGACAGCTTGCCGCGAAGCGGCGACAGTGGCCTCGCATGGCCAAATTCCGGGAGCCGTAGCGGTCTTGCGTCCGGAATTGCGAGGAAATGAGGAGCCGGAGCGGGGCTGCGCTTGGCCGCCCGCTCCAGCAAGCGCTTTGAGGCGGGGTGGCATGGCGTCGGCATCGGATTTCGAACAGGCGGTCGGGCAGGCATTCACCGTCGAGGCCGGCGGCAGGCAGATCGCGCTCGAATTGAGTGCGGTCAATCGCATCGCCTTCAGCCCGCGCCCGGGCGGCGGTTTTTCGCTGCTGTTCAAGGGCCCGCGCGAAACCGCGCTGCCGCAGGCGACTTACCGCTTCTCTGGCAATGGCGACACCCACGATATCTTCATCGTGCCTGTGGCCGCCGACGCGACGGGGCGGCTTTATGAGGCGGTGTTCAATTAGGGCCTGTTTTTGGACGTCCATCGAGGCCAGTTGCCTTATGATTGGGCGGAGGCCCCTGCCGGCACCTTCTCCCCCGTATAGTGACGGGGAGAAGGAAGACTGCCGCGTCCTCGGCACATTTCTTGCGCCATTGGCAATTGGCGAAATCGGCGGCAACGGCGCATGAGGGGCAGCGCCAACGAATGGCCGGGCACTCACGGATCGCCACCCCGCGGCGGCGCGCACGCCATCAGGTCGTAGACGCCCTTGTCCTCGACCGCTGCGAAGCCGAGCTCGAGATAGAGCCGCCTGGCCGGATTGTTCTTCTCGACATGGATCGAGGCCGATTTGCCCGATGACCATGCCTCGTCGATGAGGTCGCGCAGCAGTGCTGAGCCGTGGCCCTTGCGGCGATGGGCCGGCAGCAAGGCGATGTCGATGATGCGATGCTGGCTCGGCCAGCGCTCGATGTAGAGGCGGCCTACGGGCTGTCCGGCCCGCTCCATCACCAGCCAGTCGGCTTCGGGATAATGCTTGCGGTAATGCGCGTGCTGCGCCTGGAACTGCATGTCGAGGAAGGCGGCTTTCTGCGCCTCGCTCCAGTCCGTCACGTCCAGTTCTTCGATACGGGTCGAGGCGTAGAGCCGCGCCAGGAACGGCATGTCGGCCTCCGTGGCGGGGCGGAAAGTGAGGCCGGCCTGCCGCGACCGCGGCCAGGCCGGGAGCCGCTGCGCCTGTTTCGCTTCTGTCACGCTGCCTGACGTCACACCGGCGGCGTCAGGTCGCGCACCACGGCAATCTGCTTGAGGTTGCTGGTGGCCAGCGCCGTCCAGGTCCACTCCCATTCCGAACTGTCCATGGCCATCTGATTGATGGTCCACAGACCATTCGTGCCGTCGTTCTGGATCATCATCGAGAACAAGGCAAGACGACCATCGGCATTGTAGTCGAGCGACAGGCGGGTGTTGGCGCCGGAGGCGTTGAAATCGCGCCATCCCGACCAGTTCTGGGTTGTGGCGTCGTATTGGGCGTTGAAGGAGTGAACATGCTGCTGGTCGGAGGCGACCAGCACGATGTCGCCGTCGCCCTGGATGCCGGCGCAGAGCGTATATCTGGGAACCCTGCTGTAGCCGGGCGTCGCCCAGGCCGTCCAGGTGTCGGAACCGGCCGGCAATTGCTTGGTGTGCAGGACCTGGCCCTGCTGCGTCATGGCAAAGAGATTGGTGGCGCCCAGCGGACCGACAATCGGCGCCATTTCCGTGAACGGGTAGCCGGCGTCGATCTGCACCCATGGCGTCCAGTCGGCGACCGTCAGCGCCTGCGCCTTGGCCTGCTGGCAGCGATAGAGATGGAGGGCGGAGTTGATGCCGAACAGCGCGATGCGGCCGTCAGCCTGGCGCAGTGCGGTGATCGCCACTAGCTGGCCGGTCAGCTGAATCCAGGCGCTCCACGGCTGTGCCGGCGGCCTGAGCTCGTCGACGGTCACGACGATCGGCGTCGTCGTGCCGGGCGGTGTTATGGTCTTCTGCACTTGAACTATCACATCCGGGTTCTGGTAGATCCACCAGACGCGGCCCAGATTGTCGGTGAGGAAGATCTCGATGCGGCCGTCGGCATCGCGCGCCATGCACAGCTTCTGGTAGCTGGCGGCGCCGGGCGGAGCGCCGATGCCGACCGGCGCGGTCCACTTGTCGATCGGGCCGATCTGGTTGGCATCCTCGGTGATGAAGGACAGGCTGGTGGTGCCCGACGGCTGCGCAACCACGGCGACGCGACCGTCCTTGGTGAGCCCTGCGGTCATGATCACCCAGGCGCCGGGCGCGATGACGGACCAGGCCGACGGCCATGGTCCGTTCGGCGAGGTCTGCGCCTTCTGGATCAGTTGTCCCTTGGCGGAATCGATGCCGACGACCATCAGCCGCGACAGTTCGAAAAAGGACCCGCCGGCGGGCATGTGCTGGTAGGCCGGCGCAGTACCGGGTCGCCGCGAGCGCGCGCTCTCGCGAGCCTTGGAGGCGGCCCTTGGCGCGGCTGCCGGCTTCTTGGCCCCGGCGGCCTTCGATTTTGGTTCTGCTGTCTTGGCCATGATATCGGTCCTGCCCTGTTGGCGGGGAATTTAGCCTCTCGGCGGGAAGACGCCTTGCAGCGCGATGCAGAAGTTACAGGTGAGGTAGGGTTGCAGGTTGTTGTGCGGCTGGTCGCCGCCGGCGGGCGGAAGCGATTGAGGATTCATCTGGGTCAGATTGGTCGCTGAGGTATAGATTGTCGCGTTAGCGGATTTGGCTAGGCTCCGCGTCAACGACGGCGCATTGAGTTCGCCCAGATCGATATCATGGTCGCGCATTGCGTGGGTGTGGTTTGGAATTTCCGATTCGAGCAGGGTGACCGTTTCCGTACCGCCAGGCTCACCAAGGTCATGTAGGGACAGACCTGGTCCTTGTCCCGGGTGCATCGGCGCTCGACCCTGCAGATCGGGCAAGGCAAAATTCGACGTGCCGTTACCACCATAGGTGGTGCCCAGCAGCGAGAACAGCGCCGTGTTCTGCGACAGCGGCAGCAGCTGTCCATCGCACCATGCCCAACCCTTAGGCGCGAAATTGAATGGAAAAATACGGATCTCGGCGACGAATGGGTCGGCCATGATGTCCTCTCAGGTCGGCGACGGAAAGATGCCGAAAAGTGAAATGATAAAGTTGATACAAAGATACGGCTGGAAATTGTTGTGTGGCTGGCTGCCACCAATGGCCGTTACGGCCTGCTGGGCCATGTTCGTGTCGGTACTGTCCTGGATGTAGGGCAGGGCACCGCCACCAATCTGTGCAACGACCTTTCCGCTAGGACTTGTATCTTGACCAATGTTCATGGACGCCATCATCGGATGGCTATGCGAAGGAATCTGAGAAATTGTCAGATTGACGTCCTCTACCCCTCCCGTCTCCGCAAGAATAAAGCCGGCGCCTTGGTGGATGGGCAGGCGGCCTTGCAGATCAGGCAAGGCGAATGTGCTCTGCCCATCGCCGCCATAAGTGGTGCCGATCAACTGGAAGAGCGTCTCGTTCTCCGAAATCGGCAGCAACTGCCCGGCGCAAAACATCCAACCGGCCGGCGCGAAATTCCCGGCAAACATGCGAATCTCACCTACATAAGGCTGTGCCATTTCTGCGCTTCCTCAATTCGGCGACGGGAAAATGCCCTGTAGGGCGATGCAGAAGCTCAGCGTCAGGAACGGCTGCATGTTGAGATGCGCCTGACTGCCGCCGACACTGGTAATCGTGCTCGGGCTCAGCGTCGTCACGTTTGCGAAGTCGCTATACAGCCGCCCAGGAACCACACCCAAAACGTTCCCAGCACCATCTTGGCTACTGCCAGTACCTGTGCTGGCCTGGGCAAAGTGAACGTGTGTCGGTATTTCGGAAATCGATAGCGTATGGCTTTGCGCGCCACCGCGTTCGCCAAGTGTGTGGCTGCTTCCGACGTGGATTGGAGTGCGTCCCCTATAATCAGGCAGTGCAAAATTGACCCTACCGTCACCGCCAAAAGTGGTTCCAAGCAGTGAAAATAGCGCCTGGTTCTGGTTGATCGGCAAAAGCTGCCCGTCACAGAGAGCCCAGCCCTTGGGCGGGAAGACGAATGACATAATCCTGATTTCCGATAGAAATGGCTCGGCCATGTCTCGCGCCCTCACTAAATGTTAGCAAAATACACAGAACGACAGGAAAGTCTACTTAGGTTTTTTTGGACGGTACATTTATGCCGATAATAAATAGTATTTACGCAACAAATGAACAGATAAGCGATGTATATCTTGACATAGCTGAGGAGTGTCGCCCTCAACGCATCCGCTCCGGCATCAGGGGAACGGGGGAGTGGCAAGCCCGGTAAATCCGGTCGAGTCGGCCGTCGTGGTAGACGTAGAAACAACTGTATTGCGGCCGTTGAGATAAGTGATCGCGGCGGCGAGATCCGTGGCACCCCCGGCGTAGCCATTAAGATTGATCGTCCCGTTGTTGCGCTGACGTACCCGGATGTCACCAGCAGCCATGCTGCCGCCAAGCGAATGGGTGAAGGTGTTGGCGAGAGCACCGGTGCCGCCTATGTTCAGATCGACGGACGAACCATCTCCCGACGGCGACGCGATGCCTGACTGAACGAGAATGCCAGCAACTGCATTTCCGGCTCCATCTAGTTTGATGTCAATCGCGTTGCCGGTAATCTGGGCTAGGATGCTGCCGGCGCCGTCTTGGCCGGTCTGGACAAATATGGCGCGTTGCGTGCCCGCATAGTCGATCGTGTTATTTTTGATTCCCACCCGCATGGCGCCACCGCCAGCGTTGAACACCGATATGCCGTCCGCTATCAGCCCGTTGGCGACGGTGATGGTGTTGCTTTCAATTCGAGCATCAAAAGTAAAGCTGTTGTCGAACGCCGACCCGAGCAGGCTCACTGCGACGAAGTCGCCCGCGGCTGTACTGCTCAGCGTGTTGCCTGTGGCGACCAGGCTCACATCGCTGTTGTCGCCGGCGCTGACGGACAGCTGATCGTTGTTGCTGCTCGATGTGCTGTTGATGACGTTCAGGTTCATCGTTGCCGTATCGAAGGCGTCCGCCACGATACCGCCGCTGAAGTTGCCGCTCGAATTGGCCCCCGAGAAGTTGATCGTAGCGTTCGAGGTTCCACGGATGCCGAACAGATAGCCGCTGCCAAGCACGGCGCTGGTCGAGCTACCGCCTGAAATCGTCAGGGCGAGTGTGCCCGACTGTGTCTGCAAATTGAAGTTGTCGTCGCCGCTGCCAGTAATCGTGGTGTTGGTAACCGCGCTGGTGCCGAACATATTGTAGAAATGGATGCCGTCCTCGTCCGCCTCATTGCCGGCGTTCGATATACTGCTGTTGCTCAGCGTAAAGTTCGAAACGATATTGCCGTTGATGCCTTGCTCGGCCCCACCCGAAACGGCGATCCGGTCCAGCGTCACCGTAGAGACATTTTGAAGGTGGATGGCGGCGTTGGTCACGAGGTTGTCGCCGCTAGAAAGTCCCGAATTGTCGGCATCGAGATCAGCGGTGCCGGCATTGGTGAAGTTCATGTTCTTCAACGTGATGTTGCTCGCGTTGATGAAACTGGCGCCGCGCCCGGTTGTGTTCTGAACGGTGCCGCCCGAGCCGGCGGCAGTACCGACACCCGTCACCGTCAATGCACCCGAGCCCGTATTGTTCAGTACGATGCCGTTAGTACCACCATTGGCCGAAATGTTCTGGAAGGTCAGTCCCGAGCCGCCGATCGTCGTGTTGGCGACGTTGAGCGCGGTGCCGGTACCGGATGTTATCGTGTTGCCGGTGCCCATCACCGTCACCGTGCCGCCGGTGGTTGCTGCCGGACCCGCACCGGTGGCGTTGAAGCCGATGCCGCTGGTCGTGCTGATGACCAGGCCGCCATTGGTGAAGTTGACCGTCGCGCCGGCATTGTCCGTCAGGTTGACGGCTGTCGCGCTGCCCGACGTGATCGACTTGGAGGCACCAGAGAAAGTAATCGTGCCGGCGGTGTTGTCGTCCAGGAGGATGCCGGTCTGGCCGGCCACATTGTGGCTGATGTTGCCCGAGAGCGTGATATTGCCGGCGCCAGCGGCGCGGTCCTGGATATCGATTGCACGGCTGGTTCCGCTGGCGATGGTACCGGCATAGGCGAAAGCCGCCGTGCCGCCGGTGTTGGCGCCGCCCGCACCGTCGCCGATGCGGATCGTGGCACTGCCGCCGCCGACCAGCGCGCCACCGCCGAGGTTGACCGTTCCGCCGGTAACGGTGTCGAGGATTACGGCGCTGCCGCTGCCGGCGCTCGTGTTCGTGGAAGCGAAGGTCATGCCGCCGGCGCCGACAGCGACGGTGTCCATGTTAACCGCCGCGCCGCTGCCGGTCGAAATCGTGTTGCCGGACCCCGTGACGCTCACCGTGCCGCCGCCTGTGGCGCTGAAGCCGATGCCGCCTGTGGTGGTGATGGCAAGACCGCCATTGCTGAAGTTTATCGTCGCGCCCGTATTGGTCGCCAGCTCGACAGCGGTGTTGGTGCCGGTGGTCAATGTCTTGGTGGCACCGCTGAAGGTAAACGTGCCGCCCGTGTTGCCATGGACGAAGATGCCGTTGTCCAAGTCGCCGCTGGCGGTGAGATTACCGGCCAGAGTGATCGTGCCGCCGGTGACCCCGGAGATATCGACGATCTTGCCGGCCAGGGTTTTGCCGACCGTACCATTGTAGGTGACGTTTGAAGTGCCGCCATTGACAAGGAAACCGACACCGCTCGGATTGGTGATCGAGGTGCCGGTGCCGAAGCCGAACGTGCCGCCCGACCCGGTCGTGATATCGACGCCGGCATCGCCGCCGGCGAGCGTCGTCGTGCCGTTAAAATTGTAGGTGCCGTCGGCATTGTCGAATTGCAGGCCGGTGCCGTTGGTTGCCGACAGCGTGCCGGTCTGGAAGGTGATCGTTCCCGTGGTGTGGCCGGCGATGGCGATTAGCGCGGCATTGCCGGCCTGGGTGATGTTGCCGCTATAGGTGACGTTCGCCGCGCTTGCGTCGACGTTGAAGGCCGTGCTGTTCGGGGTAACGATCGAGGTGCTGGTGCCGAAGTTGAACGTGCCGCCCGAATTGTTGACGATATCGATGCCGGCGTCGCCGCCATTCAAGGTCGTCGTGCCGTTGAAATTGTAGGCGCCGTCGGCATTGTCGAATTGCAGGCCGGTGCCGTTGGTTGCCGACAGCGTGCCCGAGAAGGTCAGCGTGCCCGTATGGCCTGCTGAAACCGATACCAGAGCCGTGTTGCTCGCCTGGGTGATGCTGCCGCCATAGGTGGTGCTTACGGTGCCACCGCCGACGCTGAATGCCGTGCCACCGCCGCCGCTCAGCGCGCCGGTGCCGAGGCTGGCGGCGCCGGTGACATTGGTCAGGACGACACCGCCGCCGCCGGATGACGTCGAGTCGAGCGTGATGTCGAGGGTGGCATTGGTGAGATCGATCGCCTTGTAGCTGGTGGAATTCACCGTTTCGCTGCCGGCGGTGGCGATGATGTTGATCGTCCCGCCGGGGCCGGTAATGCCAGCGCCGGTGGTGGTGTCGATTGTCAGCCCGCCGTTGAAGCTGGTCGTGCCGCCGCCCTGGAACAGGCCAGCTCCGCTGGTCGTATCTATGTCGGCGAGCCCGCCGACGTTGAGCGTGCCGCTCTCCCAGCCGATGCCGCCGCCCGTCGAGGCCGTGTTGTTCACCGTCACCGTGTTGAAATTGAAGGTGCCAGTGGGATTGCCGGCGTTGGAACTGATGCCGGCGCCCGTCGTGCCGGTGACGGTGGTCGCGCCGGTGACCGTGAACGTGCCGGTGACGCCGTCGAAGATGATGCCGCTGGCGCCGCCGCTGGCGGTGACGCTGGCCACCGTCAAGTTTACGGTCAGCGGGTCGAGATTGAACGCTGCGCCGTTGGTGGTATCGACCGTGCCGTCGCTGCTGTTCAGCGTGAATGTAGTGGCGGGCGGGCCCTTGGTGTCGACGAGCACGCCGGTGCCGCCATTGTTGGCAACGGTGAAGGTGCCGAGATCGAGCGTACCACTGGTGCCCGTGAGGCTCAGGCCGTTCCCCTGGACGCGCGCACCAGTGGTGCCGATGTCGAGCGTGCCGGCGCTGACGAAGCCGCCGGCGCCGTCGGAATCGAAACGGACATTGGTGAAGGCGATGCCGCCGCCGGTGCCGCCGACGACCGTGTTGCCGGAGAAGGACCGGATAGCGATCGAGTTCTGCGTGTCGCTGATGTTCTGGCCGGCGAAGGACGCGGCCAGCGCGGATCCCGTCGATTGCAGCGAATTGCCATCGATCGAAAGCAGCAGCGTGTTGGACGCCGCGCCTGATGTGGAGAAGTCGAGCGCCCTGCCGCCGGCTGATATGTCGTTGTTGCGGAGGAAGAAACTCGACGCGGCCGACGCATCGACGGCAATACCGGCGCCGGTGCCGGTGTTGCGGAGGATGAGATTCTCAATGCCGCCGGTGATCGGGCCTGTACCACTGGTCGCCAGGGTGATCACCGAGCCGGCAGTGTTGCTCTGCAGGATCGGCCGCAGCGTGTCGATGCCGGCCGGTGCGGCGATGATCGGCGAATTCTGCACCGTGGTGAAATGGAATGCCGCCGACGCGCCGCTGCTGGTGTCGACACCGAGCTGCGAAACATCGATGGCCGCATCGTTTTGCCCGAAGGCGAGCAACACCTGCCCGTCATCGAGCTGGAACGACGTGCCGCTCAGGTTGATCGTTTCCTGGCTACCGGTGCCGTTCTTGTCGATCAGCACAATGACATTGGCCGTGGACGCCTGGGCGTTGGCATAGGTGCCTGGATTGAGGAAGCTGCCGTCGCCGCCGCCGGTGGCATCGGTGGTGACGTAGTAGACCTTGTACGCGGACAGGTTCGACGTGTCGCCGGTGAAGGTGACGTCGTTGAAATTGTAGTCGCCATTGGTCGGCAGGGTGTCGGTGGCGTGGATGACCTGGCCACCGGTGGTCGCGATCGTCGATTCGGCCAGGCCCGCGCCGTCGCCGAACACCAGCCTGGCGTTGGTGGCGCTGGAGAACTGGACGCCATAGCCGACATTGCCGATGGTCGAGGTCTGGCCCGCCGGATTGTTGTTGGCGGCGTCGCCGAGCTGGATCGTGCCGGTGCCGGTCGTGCCGGCCATGTCGATGCCGATCGTGCCGGCGAAGCTGCCGCCGTCGACGTCGAAATCGCCCGCCGTGATGGTGCTCGCGCCGAGCGAAGCGCCATTGAGATCGAGACCGATCGCGCTCGGGGCATTGAGGCCTATCTTCAGGCTATCGAAGTCCAACGTCGAGCCGAGCGTGCCCGAAATGTCGACGCCGCGCGAGGTGATGCCTTCCAGGTCGACCGCGCCGAGATCGAGCCCGCCGCCGCTGACATTGTTGAGCGAAACGCCGGTCGCCGCGTCATTGGCCGAAACCGAGCCGAAAGTGATGCCGCCCGCCCCGACGCTCGCGCCGTCGAGCTTGAGCGCGGTGCCTGTCGTGGTGGTGATGGTGTTGCCGGAGCCGCTGACGGTGACCGTGCCGGAGCCGGTGGTGCTGGCGATGAAGCCGGCGCCGCTGGTCGTGGTGATGACGAGACCGCCATTGGTGAAGGCCAGCGTGCCCTTGGTCTGAGGGTCCATTACGTATACAGGCGCTTTGACGATGGCATCGTTGGCGCCGGTGTCGAATTTCTTCGACGTGCCTGAGAAGGTGACTGTGCCGTTGGCGGAGCCGCCGATAGCGACACCTTTGCCGCCGCTGTGGTCGATGGTGCTCGAAATATCGTATATGCCATCGGCATGACCAAAGAAGTCGAAGGCTGTCGATGACGTGGTGGAATTGACTGACCCGCTCATGTTCAGACGGGTGCCGTCGCCGCTGGCGCTCAACACCGCGCCGGCACCGATCGTGATCGAACCGTTGTAGGTCAGCGTGGTAAAGGCCAGGTCATTGCCGCCGCCGAGGCTGAGGGCCGCAAGGGTGGTGTTTGTGATGCTGGCGCTGCCGTTGACGCCGACGTTTACGGTTCCGCCCTGCGAGCTCTGTTTGATGCCGAACTGGCCGCCATCGATGGTCAGGGCGGATCCCGCGACATTGGCGATGTTTATGGTGCCTACCTGAGGCCCACCAATGTCGAACCCGGTATAGCTGACGTCGAGATCGGTCGTGCCGGTGAAATTAACCTCGCCAGTGCCGCTCAGGCCGAACAGCGAGGCGCCTGTGTATCCGGTATCTCTCAGGCCGCCGATGTCGACGTCACCAGCGAGGACAGAGCCCCACAGGAAGACGCCGGCGCCATCGCTGTTGGATTTCGCCGAGATGCTGTCGAAGGTGACGCCATCGCTGCCCACATCGGCGGAGGATATGACCAACCCGTTGCCGTTTGAGGCGGCGATCGTGTTGCCGGCGCCGGACACGCTGACAGTGCCACCATAGCCGGCGACGAAGCCTGTCCCGTCCGTCGTCGTTATGGCCAGGCCGCCCTGGGTGAAGTTGATCGTGCCGTTCGTGTTGGGCGTCGGCGTACCTGCCGGAAAATTGCCCAAGAGGCCGAGATTGACGCCGTCCGTCGCGCCCGAGCTGATCTGCTTGGTCGTGCCGGAGAAGGTGACCGTCGCCGCCGTGCCGTTGTCGATGCCGGCAACGACGACATTACCGCCGGCGGAGGTATTCACGGCGTCGGTCAGATTGCCCGACAGCGTTACAGAACCGCCGGTCAGTTCCTGGATCGAGACCGCCGCGCCGGTGCCGTTGCTGACGATAGCGCCGGCGTAGGATATGTTCGCGTTGCCGCCGCTCGCATTGGTGGCCGAGCCGACATTGAAGGCCGTGCCCGAACCGGTGTTGGTCAGCGTGCCTGTGCCGAAATTGAACGTGCCGCCGAGGTTCTGCAGGTCGATGCCGCTGCCGGAACCGAACGTCGCGCTGGTCGAGGCGAAATTGATGTTGCCGGTGATGCCGTCGAGCGCCACCGCCTGGGCGTTGGTGGCATTGACCGTGCCCGTCAGGACGTTGATCGTGCCGCCGCCGGTGGCGCTGAACGCCGTGGCGCCATTCGTGGAAATGCCCACATCGGTGAAGTTGATGGTTGTGCCGAGATTGTTGGTGAGCGAGACGCCGTTGCCGCCAACGGTCACCTTGTCCGTGAAATTGATCAGATTGCCGCCGTGATTGGCGATCGAGATGCCGCCGCCGGTCAGCGTGCCGGCCGGCCCGCCATTGGGCAAGGTGCCGCGCGTCACGGTGATATTGCCGGCGCCGCCGTTGACGTCGAGCAGCGTGCCGCCGACGTTGACGTTGTTGTTGGTGATCGACAAGTTGGTGTCGAGGCCGGCGACCTTGAACGCCGTCTGGCCGGCGGCGACATTGCTGACCTTGACGCCTTCGATGACGATGCCGCCGGCATTGTTGAAGCTGCCGGCGCTCTGGTCGATGGTGAAGACCGAGCCGCTGCCGCCGGTGAAGTCGAAGTCGGTGTTGCGCACCTGATTGCTGCCGAGCAGATGCAGGGTATCGCTGCCCGTGCTCCTGACCACGCCTGCGTCGCCGGTGACGTCGCCGCCGGTGGCGCCGAGATTGCCCTGCACGTTCACCGGCTGGATGGTGCCGGTCGTGGTGATGGCGTTGCCGTTGCCGAAGCCGGTGATCGACTGGCCGGAATCGAGCGTGAACGGCGTGCCGCTGAGATCGACCGTGCCAACGAAGGCAAAGGTCTGCGTGCCGGCCAGGAGATCGGCATCGGCAACCGAGATGGTATTGACCGACGTGCTGAGCCCAAATGTGCCGGCGGCGATGACGCCGCCATTCTGCGACACCATGGTGGTCCCGCCGACGGCGCTGGCCAGATTGGCGTTGCCGGTGAAGGCAACGTCGTCGAAATCGTAATTGCCGGTCGCGGCGAGGCCCACCGTGTTGACGGTGAAATTGCCCGCCGCCGCGGTGATCGTGGAATTGCGGCCGTTGGCGTCGGCGAATTCGCCGTCGCCGAAGGTGAAGTTGGCATTGGCGCTGGTCGCCGTCGTCTGGCCGGACGACAGGTCGACGCCGATGCCGGCGCCGGAGATCGACGACCCGGTCAGGAAGGTGATGGTGCGGTTGCCTGTCGTCGAGGACAGGTCGATGCCGCGCGAGCTCGCATCGTCATTTCCGGTGATGGTCGTCAGGCCGAAACCGGCCGTCGTGGCCGAGCCGGCGAAGTCGATGGCCTTCTGGTTGGCGCCGGCGCCCAGGCCGCTGACGGTGGTCGTGCCGAAATTCACGTTGTTGTTGGTGCCGCTGAAATTGATGCCGGCCATGTTGGCGGCCGCGCCCATGGTCACATTGGTCGTGCCGAAGCTCACCTGGCCGGCATTGCCGGAAATGTCGATGCCGTTGCCGCCAGCGCCGGTGATCGTGACCGCGCCGAAGGCCGCGCTGGCGGTGCTGGTGACGCCCGCGATCGAAAGGCCGTCGCCGGTCGCGCCGGTGATCGACAGCGTGCCGCTGACCTCGAATGTCGAGCCGCTGCCAAGACTGGTGATCGACGCGCCACCGCCGCCGGTCGCCGTCAGCGGACCCGTGAAGCGGATCGCGGTGTCGGTGGGGGCGATCGTCTCCCCGATATCGAAGAGGCCGCCAGTGCCGGTCGAGGTGATGGAGCCGCCGAATGTGATCAGGCCGCCGGTGGTGCCGTCGATCCTGACGGCTTTCGCCGCGCTGCTCTGGCTGATCGTGCCGTCATAGGCGACGTCGGCCGACGAACTGCCGATAACGATCGCGCTGCCGCCGGTGTTGGCGATGGAGCTGGCCGCCCCGAAGGTCAGGCTTCCGCTCGAGCCGTTGAGGATCGCGATGCCGAGACCGCTGCCGCCTGATATGTCGAGATCGGCGAAATTGGCGGTGCCGTCGAAATTATTGACCAGCAGCGCGATGTTGCTGCCGCCGGCGATCGTGGTGGTGCCGGTGAAGTCGACCGTCGCGGATGTGTTGGCCAGCACGACGCCGTTCGGCACCGACCCCTGGATGGTCAGATCATTGACAGTGATCGCGCCCGACGCGCTGCCGAGGTAAAGCCCGATCACCCCGCCCAGGATCGTCACGCCGGTGCTGGTGAGACCGTTGATCGACGCCGTGCCGTCGATCGCCAGGAACGAGCTGTTGACGCTGAGGTTGGAGACGGTGTTGCCACTGGCGAGGTCGATCGTGTTGCCGGCGCCGTTGTTCAGCGTCGCGCCGCCGAAGCCCGTCGGATCGCTCATCGTCGCGCCCGTGACGACCTCGGCGCCGGTGACGTTGGCGGGCGGCCCGCCCAGGCTGATGGTGGCGCCGTTGGCGAAGGAGACCAGCGACTGGCCGCTGGCCAGCGTGAAACCGTCGGCATCGGTGTCGGTGGTCTGCACCGCCGCCGTCTTGACCAGCACGAAGGTCGTGTTGGCGTTGGTTGTCAGGTCGTCGGCGGCTGCGGCATCGATCAGGTTGGCGACGCTGGAACCGTCGCCGGTACCGGTGCTGGTCGAGCCGACGAAGACGACGTCGGCCGTGTCGAACAGTTGCGGTCCGACCAGGTGCGTGCCGTTGAGGGCATAGGTGCCGCTGCCGGCGAGCAGGCCGCGCATGTCGAGCGAGGCGATGACGCCTGATATCGACGCGCCGCCGGCCGCGCCGAACGAGAACGCCGTGTTGGCGGTGCTTCCGGCCAGGCCGTTGGTGCCCATCTGGACGCCGGTGTCGACACCGGTGATGACGCCGCCGCCGATGCTCACCGAGCCGCCATTGGTGCCCGACAGGTCGATGCCGATCGAGGAGCCGCCGGAACTGCCGCTGATGTCGAGCGTGGCGGCGGTGAAGGTCGAGGTGCTGCCCGAGAGGTCGAGCGCGGTGGAGCAATTGCACAGGCCGGTGATATCGATGTCGTCGAAGCTGATATTGCCGTTGGTGCCGACGACGTCGATGCCGCTATCGAACGGCTGGTCGATGGTGACGGCGCCGCTGAACGAAACGGCGCCGGTGTTGTTTTCCAGCCAGATGCCGTCTCCGGGATCGGACATGTTGACCGGGCCGCTAAAGGTGATCGTGCCGGCGCTGCCGGTGGCGAGGATGCCCTGGTTGTCGATATGGGTCAGGGTGACCGGCCCGCCGAAGGTGACCGCGCCGCCGGAATTCTGGAGGTCGATGCCGACGCCGGTGATGTCCGAGATGTCGACGGCTCCGAAAGTGAAATCGGCGGTGCTGTCGAAGATGCCGAGGCCGCCGAGAGAGGCGTTGCTGACCGTCGTTGCGCCGGAAATGGCGAAGTTTCCGGATACGCCGATGAGTATGGCGCCGAACAGGCCGCCGTCCTGCGTCAGGCTAGCTAGCGTGACGTCGAGATTGGCGCCGAACATGGCGACCCCGCCACCGCCGTTGCCAGAGATCGCGCCGCCCGTGGTGCTGAATGTGCCGGCCGCGGAGAGAACGTTGACGCCGAAGTCGAAATTGTCGGATGCGTTCAGTGTCTGGAACGCGTAATTTCCGTCGCCGGTGATGGACAGGCCGCTGCCGCCATTGCCCGAAAGCCCCGTCGTGCCGTTGAAGGCATAACTGCCGTCGCCGTCGATACGCAGGCCGTCGCCGACATTACCGGTCGAGGTCAGATTGTTGGCGCTGACATTGCTGGCGCCCTCGAACAGCAGCCCGTTCAGGCCGGCGCCGCTGACATTGACGCCGCCTATCGTCACGCCGGTGACGTTGTTGCCATGGATGCCGTTGCCGCCGGGATTGGCGTTCGAGAGGTTGAAGTCGAGCAGCGAGGTGTTGTTGGCCAGCGTGACCGTGTCCGCGCCGGCCGAACTGGTCAGCGTCGCCGCGCCGGCGGCGTCCGAGACGGCGCTGGCGTGCTCGACGTTGTCGCCCGTGACGTTGACCGGGATGCCGCCGAGCGAGAAGGTCCGCCCGTTGCCGAACGAGGCCAGCGTCTGCCCGGCGCTCAGCGAGAATCCATCGGCGTCGTCGATCGTGCCGCGATTGACCAGCACGAAGATCGCGGAGCCGTCGGTGTTGGCATCGGCTGTGGCGATCGAGGCGAGGTCGAGCAGCGAGGAGCCGGTGCCCGAGCCGGTCGCGGCGGCGCCGACGAAGATGACATTCTGCTGGTCGAACAGTTGCGGGCCGCTGAAGGTGGTCGAACCGAAGGCGTAGTGGCCGAGCGTCTGGTTGAGGCCGCGCGCGTCGAGCGAGGCGGTGATGCCTGATATCGAACCGCCGCCGAAGCTGAATTCGGCATTGGCCGAATTGGCGAGCGAGCCGGCCATGCCGAAGCGCACGCCGGTGTCGACGCCCGTGATCACACCGCCATCGGTAATGACGATCGTTGCCCCGCCCGAACTCGGCGAGGCGAGGTCGATGCCGATCGAGCCGGCCGCACTGGTGCCGGCGATGTTGAGCGACTGCGCGGTGAAGTTCGTATGGCTGCCGGAGAAGTCGAGGCCGGTGCCGACGCCGAGGCCGGAGATGACGATGTTGCCGGCCACAACCGCCGCGTTGACGCCGGCAAACGAGATGCCGTCGCCGGCGGGAGCGCTGATATCGATATCGCCGAAGCGGATCGCCGCCGGCGAATCGGAAATGGCGATCGCCGGCCCTGACGTGTTCGAAACGGTAGTGCTGCCGTTGACGGTGAAGCTGCCCGCCACCTGATCGAGCACGACGCCCGACGTGCCGCCGCTCTGAGTAATCGAATCCAGCACAACATGCGCGGTGATCGGATCGATGAAGACGCCGACGCCGCCATTGCCCGACACGGTGCCGCCGATAGTGGTGAAGCTGCCTGATGTCGAGGTGCCCTGAACGGTTATGCCGCGGTCGGCATTGTCCTTCGCGTTGAGCGTCGCGAATGTGTAGGTGCCATGGCCGCTGGCATCGAGCCCGTCGTCACCATTGCCCTGCAGCAGCGTCGTGCCGGCGAAATTGTAGGTGCCGTCGCCTTCGATGTGCAGGCCGTCGAGGCCGTTGCCGGTTGCAGTGAAATTGGAACCGGTGATGCCGGTCGAGGTGCCGGTGAAGGCGGCGCCGTTGCCGCCGCCGCCTGTCACCGTGACATTGGTCAGCGTGGCGCCGGTGATGTTGTTGCCGAAGATACCGTCGGCGCCGCCGGTGATGGTGATGCCGTTCAGCGTGTCGCCGTTGCCGAGCGTGATCACGTTGTTGGCGACGTTGGTGCCTTGGATGGTGCCGTCGCTGCCGCCCAGATTGAAGGTGCCGGTGCCACCGCCGAACAGCTTCGCGGTGACGCTTTGGCCGCCGCCGATGACGGTCTGGCCGTCTGCGAGCGTCGTGCCGGTGGTGGTGATGTTGCCGTTGCCGCCCAGCGCCACCACGAAACCGCCCGCGCCTGCCTTGGTCACCGCGTCATCCAGCGTCGTCGGATCGGCCAGCGTGCCGGCGCCGGCCAGGCCGCCATCGGCGTAGTAGAACTTGCCGAAGGCGGCATTGGTGGCGGCGTTGATGGCGACGCGGGTCGTCGAGCCGCCGGGCAGATCCTGGCTCTGAATCCTGACGCCGATGTCGCCGCGCACCCGCTCGTTGACGCGCTTGCGCAGGCCTTCGCTGACCGGATAGACCGGCTCCGGCCCGCTGTCCGCGCCGCCTTGGCCGGGATTGAACGGGATGCTCAGGCGCACGCTGCCGGCGAACTGGGTGTCGTCGCGATTGTCGTTGCGCACCTCGCCGGTGAAGGTCAGCGCCGTTCCGGTGCCGAAGACATCGCCGATCTCATATTCGATGCCGGCCTTGACCCCGGTGACGCCGCGGTCATCGCCATGCGGATCCTCGAAATGATAGCCGCCTATGTCGAGCCGCAGCGAATGCTTGTCGGGAAGGTTGAGCGGCACCCGCGCGCCGACCTCGCCCTCGATGCCCCAGGCCGCGTAGTCGCGATGGTCGAGCACCGAGATCTGCTCGATCAACTGGTTCGAGACCATCGACAGGGTCGAGGATACCGAATGGTCCGTCGTGTCGCCCTTGATCGGCACGAAGACGTTCACATGCGCGTCGAAATGCGGGGTGATGGCCTCGGCCCCGAGCGTGGCTGACGTGAACTGGTTGGAGTTGTAGTTCTCGACATTGAGATAGGCGTAGCCGCCGAGCATCAGGTCGGGATTGACGATGCGGCGAATGCCCAGGCCGACGTCCTGGCCGAACGCGTCCTTGAAATCGTGCTTGGCCCTGACGTCCAGGAACAGCACCGATTCGGCGGTCTGCTTGATCGGGATGAAGCCTTCGAGCGCGGCGTTGCCGCCATTGTTGTCGGCGCCGACGATAGCGCGTATCTGCGGCTGCCAGAGGGCGTCCTCGCCATAGGCGGCCACGCCTGACAACGCCAGCGCCAGCGTCGAAAGCGCCGTCGTCTTCCAGAGATGCCTTGCAAAGCGCGAACGACCATAGGCCACAGGCACGCGGAAATCCTCCCCGCGCGCTGCCATGCCCCCAACCTGCCGAGACGTCTCGGTAGTTCCCATCCCTGGCCGCCCTTTGGGGACTGCTCGCCCCGCACCAATTCTTGCGCGAATTCTATTGTATGGCGAGTCCCCAACGTCGTGACTGCTGTTGTTGCGCCGTAAAGTTCTTACCTGTGACAATACCGCAACAGTAATTTTGCCGGCTCTCCTCGCCGGGGCGCGGCTTCCGGAACAGTCAGGAGTATTGTATCAAGCCGCCGGCAGGAAAATACCTGTCGTTTCGAGAAAAATGCGGGGCATGAAAGAACATGGCAGCCATTTTAGCGCGTGCTAATCTGTTAAATCTGACCGCGACACTGGGCGCCCTGGGGCTGATCGCATCGGTCGCCGCGCCGGCTCTTGCGGAGGACGCCAAGCCGGCGCAGCCCCCGCCCGCTCAATCTAAGCCGGCCGACGCCAATCCATGGGCAGTGAACTGTTCAAGCGGCGCGGCGAACAGCGAGCTCCAGTGCCAGGTTTCGCAGAATCTGACCGAAGCCAAGACCGGACAGCGCGTGCTGACCGTGACCGTGCGCCGCGACAACGGCAATGGCTCCCTCGCCATGCTGCTCGCTTTGCCGCACGGGCTGTTCCTGCCCTCCGGCGCCAGCTACCAGATCGATCAGGGCCAGAAGACGACGATCGCCATCCAGACCAGCGACCAGAACGGCGCCTATGCCGCCACGCCGCTGCCTCCGGAGCTGATCAAGGCGATGAAATCGGGAACCAATCTCAACATCGGCATGGAATCGGTGACCCGCAAGCCGGTCACCATCCCGGTTTCGCTGGCCGGCTTCACCGCCGCCCTCGCCAAGCTGGAATCGATCAAGTAGCGGGCTCGCCGCGCTCCCCTGCCTCCGTCGCCGGGCAATGCTCCAGGCCACGACAAGTTCCATCTTGTGGCGGAGACTACCGGCATCGTGCCGCTTGATTGTCCGCTTCCGCAATGCTCCGATATCGCTTCAGCCATCCGGAGAGAACCATGACCGGCTTTGTCGACCGCCAGCGCGCGACGCAACTGATGCAACGCGCCGGCCTGCAGGCGCTGGTGCTCTCGGCGCCCGAGGCCTTCCACTATGCGACCGGCGCGTCGATCGGCCCGGCGGGGCTGTTCCGACGTGCCGGCGCCGGCTTCGCCGTCATTCCGGCCAAACAAGACCTGCCGATGGGCGTCGTCGTCGCGGACTTCAATGCCGCGCAGCTGCGGATCGCCGCGCCCGAAGCGGTTGTGCGTCCGCACCCGATCTGGATCGAATCCGCGCCAGTCGAGATGGCAGCCCAAGGCCTTCCCCTGGCGGAGCGTATCGAGGCCGGCCTTGTCTCGCTTGGCCGCGCGCCGGATTTCGCGCGGCCCGCCATCCTCGATCTCGCCGGCTCGGTACGCCAGCTGCAAGCCTTGCTTGCCGAATTCGGACTGGAGCGCGCAACGTTCGGCATTGACCTCGACTTTGTTCCGGCCGCCGATTTCGCGGCCCTGCAGGCGCTGCTGCCGCAGTGCCGGATGGTCGACGGCTCCCCGGTCCTGGATCGGCTGCGGGCGATCAAATCGCAACGCGAGATCGAGCTCCTGCAGCAAGGCATCATCCTGTCGGAAGCCGGGCTGGAGCGGCTGCAGGTCGATGCGATGGCCGGCATGCGGCCGGCCGATCTCGTCGCGCTCTACCGGCAAGGTGTTTCCGACGCTGCGACTGGGCTGTCCCATCCGGTGGCGACGGCGGAATATGTGACGCTCGGCGCCCGGGCCAAGGGCGCTGACGCCAAGGCCATATCAGGCGATCCGCTGAAATGCGACATGGTCTGCACGGTCGGCGGCTACGCCTCCGACATGTCGCGCAACTACACCTTCGGACCGCCTTCCGCCGATCAGGCAGGACTGCACGCTATCGCCGAGCGCGCCTTCGAGGACGGGTTGGCGGCACTCATGCCGGGAAATTCGCTCGGCCATGTGCACCGCGTCGCCACCGACAGCCTGGCGCGGCAAGGCCTGCGCTCCTGGCGCCGCGGCCATTTCGGCCACGGTGTCGGGCAGTCTGTATTCTCGGAGCAATGGCCGTTCATCGCGGCCGACAGCGATGTCCTGGTCGAAGCCGGCATGGTGCTGGCCTTCGAGATTCCGCTCTACATCGACGGGTTGGCGAGCTTCAATCTGGAGGATCAGTTCCTGATCACGCCGGACGGGCCCGTGGCCATGAATCGGCTGCCGAGGCGGCTGGAGAGGATTGGATAGCGGCGGCGCCGTAGAATGCGACGGGGGTATTGGCTCCCTCCATTCCGCGCACCTAGCCGCTCACCGGCGGCCTTCTATCCCTCCACGGCATCTCCCGTTCGAGCTGCGCCGATGCTGCCAGCACCGTCGCCTCGTCGCCGTAGCGGCCGACGAGCTGCACCCCGATCGGTACGCCGTCTTTCGACCAGCCGAGCGGCAGGGAGATCGCCGGCTGGCCTGAGATGTTGAAGGGGAAGGCGAACACCGCATCCGACCATTTGGCGTTGTAGCGGTCGATGTCGGTTTCCGACATATCGTAATAGCCGAACGGGCGCGGCAGTTGCGTCAGCGTCGGGGTGATGAAGAGATCGTAGGGCGAAAGGTTGCCGACGATGTCGCGGCCGACCTGCCTGAGCTGCTCGACATCGGAGATGTGCCTGGTGCCGCTGATGGCGCGGCCGCGTTCGATGATCGCCCAGGTCACGGGCTCAACATCACCCGATGTCACCGGTCGGCCGATCACGGTTTCATGGTAGTCGAATGTCGCGGCCGTCTGCACGCAGGTCATGTTGGTGTAGGTTGCCCACACGGAATCCGCGTCGAGCGGCATGTCGTGTTCCTCGACATCATGGCCCAGCCGCTCAAGCCCCGCGACGGTCGCCAGCACCGCCGCCTTCACTTCGGCGTCGATGGCCGTGCCGTTGGGCGGAGTGACGGTGAAGCCGATGCGCAGCTTCTTCGGCGCCTGGGCCGACAGGCTGAGCCAGGAGGCGTCGGGGACCGGCGGCGTATAGGGATCGCCGGGCAGCGCGCCGGATACCGCGTCGAGATAGGCCGCCGTGTCGCGCACGCTGCGCGAGCAGCAGAGAAAGTACGCGCCGCCATACCAATAGTCGCCGAACGGCGCCAGGCTGACGCGTCCGCGCGACGGCTTCAGCCCGACGATGCCGCAGCAGGAGGCCGGAATGCGGATCGAGCCGGCGCCGTCGCTGGCTTCCGCGATCGGCACCATGCGCGAAGCTACGGCCGCCGCCGCGCCGCCGCTCGAGCCGCCCGGCGTGATGCCTTCCTTCCACGGGTTCTTCGTCGTGCCGTAGAGTTTTGGCTCCGTCGTGATCGACCAGCCGTTTTCGGGCGCGTTCGACTTGCCGACCAGCACCAGCCCGGCCGCCTTCATGCGGCGGACCACTTCGGTGTCGAAATCGGCGACCACGTCTTTCAGATAGAAGCAGGAATTGGTGTTCGGCGCGCCGGTCCAGGACGAGGCCAGTTCCTTGAGCAGGAACGGCACGCCGGCAAAGGGAGCGTTCTTGTCGACCGTCTGCGCCTGGGCACGCGCCATGTCATAGAGGCGATGGATGACCGCGTTGAGCGCCGGGTTGAGCTTCTCGACTAACGTGATCGCCGCTTCGACCAGTTCCGCAGGTGAAACCTCGCCCCGATGCACCAAGTCAGCAAGATCCAGCGCATCGGAGTTCGCATAGGTTTTCAGCAGGCTGTCGGTGACCATGTCTCTCCTCCCGGTTTTGTGCCTTGCGCCGCCGCCCGAGCTATCGCTTCGGGCCAACGTTGGCGCCGCCCCTCAGCCGCCTGCCGGCACCTTCTCTCCGTAACGACGGGGAGAAGGAAAGCGCTCTGATGCTACCGACCCGCCTCCCGTTCTTCTCGGGAGAGGGCTGAGTGAGGGGCGGCGCCGACCTGAACTGCTGCCCCCAGCAGCGCGCTTGTCTCACGTCAGCTCGACGGTGCGCCCCAATTCGATGCTCTGTTCGGCGGCGAGCACGATGCGCAGGCTGTTGACGGCGGCGTCCATCTGCTCGGTCAGATCGAGATCCTCGCGGATGGCGCGCAGGAAGAAGGCCTGCTCGCGGTCGCAGAGTTCCTGGTGGCCGGGCTCGTCCTCCATGCTGACGATCTCGTCGGGTTTCGAAAAGTTCTTGTCGGCGTCGACCGCCGCATAATGGATCTTCAGCGCGTCGGTCTTTGTGTGGCGGTCGATGTCGGCCGAGTTCGAGACCTCCGCCGCTTCCGCTGCGCTGCTCGCCTGCTGGCCGGCGACGATCGATACCGCGCCCTTGGGGCCGACCACGTCCTTCACGAAATAGGCCGTCTCGCTCATCATCGGGCCCCAGCCTGCCTCGTACCAGCCGACAGAACCGTCATCGAAGGTGACGTGGAGGTGGCCGTAATTCTGCTTGTCGGCCTCCGCCCAGAGCTTGGCGCCGATGCCGTGCACGCGCACCGGCCTGGCGCCGGTGAGCTGGCACATGACATCGACATAGTGGACGCCGCAATCCACGATCGGGATCAGCGAATCGATCAGGTTCTTGTGCCAGTGCCAAGCGCTGCCGCTGCTCTGCTGGTTGAGGTTGAGGCGCATCACCAGCGGCTTGCCCAGCGTCTTGCCGACCTCAATGAACTTGATCCAGGATGGATGCACTCGCAGGATATAGCCGAGCACCAGCTTGCGGTTCCTGGCACGCGCGGCTGCCACCACCTTCTCGGCATCCTCGATGTTGGTGGCGAGCGGCTTTTCCATGAACACGTGGCAGTTGGCCGCTATCGCCTTCAGCGCGTATTCGGCATGGGTGTTGGGCCAGCTGTTGATCGACACGGCGTCGGGCCTGGTCTCCTTCAGCGCGAGGTCGAAATCCTCGTAGAGCGGATAGCCGGCAAGTTCGGCGGGGATTTTCTTGTTGCTCTTGATCGAGCGGCTCATGATGCCGACGATCTCGAAGCCGTCGGAGCGGTGATAGGCGCTGGCATGCGAGGCGCCCATATTGCCGAGACCCACGACCAGCACTTTTACCTTATCGGCCAAATCAGCCTCCCAATTCTTGATTGAATCGCGAGCGGCAAAGCTCTTGCCGCCGATCTCGGTCATCGAAGCTTGCGCCGCCCCTCATCCGCCGGCCGGCACCTTCTCCCCGTGTAGTGATGGGGAGAAGGGAGACGGCCGCAACTTCCGCGCCTTTTCTTGAGACGCGGGAGACTGGCGAAGCCATCGACGACAGCGTCTTTCTCCGTCACTATACGGGGAGAAATGCCCGGCAGGGCAACGGCGCCGGCGCAGCCATGCCTTGCCCCTACTTCACCGCCGAATCGAACAGATGCGCCTTGATCTTCTCGACATCGAGCGCGGCAAAGCCCTCCGACAGCTTGACGCCGTCGGCATCGGCCTTGACCTTGGCCTTGTCGAAGTCGTTGGCCGCGGGAATGAGATCGTTGGTGCAGACATCCTCGGCCTTAACCGGATTGGTGATCTGGCCGATCTTGTGGATCTCGTCGAAGAAGCCTTGCCAACTCGCCATGTCGTGCGAGCCCCAGCCGCCGCGCTTGTCCATGTCGCCGCGGAAGACGTTGATCTGCTGCAGGATCGATGTGGTGCCGAGCTCCGGCCCGAGGTTCTTGGCCAATGTCGGGAACTGCTCGAACACCGCTTCGACCGCCGCGCGCGGGTTCTGGTAGCCGAATTCGAGCCCCATCGCCCAGCCGCGCAGATATTTTTCCAGGAACGCCTTCTTGTCGGGATCTTCCAGATCGGCCGCGCGCACGACGAAGGTGTTGGCCGGCAGCTTGGAGTTCTTCACGCCGAGCCAGTATTCGAAGTCGAGGCCCTTGGCAATCCATTCGGCGCGCAGCCCCTCCCACGACAAGGCCGCGTCGCCCTGGCCGCCGGCGAGCGCCGTGCCCCAGGTCGGCCAGCCGGCCTCGACATACTTGACCTTCTTGATGTCGACGCCTTGCGCGGCGAGCAGCGGATCAGTGATCGACTGCCAGGCGGCGGAGCCGAGCAGGATGGTCTTGCCTTCCAGCTTCTTCAGGTCGTTCGTGCCCTCGCCCTTGCGGAAGGCGATTGAGAACGTGTCGCGCGCGCCCATGTGGAACACCGACTTCAGCTTCATGCCGTTCTGGATGGCGAAGGAGAACACGCCGGGCGAGGGAAAGCCCATATCGGCCTGGCCGACATCGACGAACTTCACCGTCGCCGTGCCGTCCGACGGGCCCGGCTGCATGTCGGTGTCGAGCCCGTCGAAATAGCCTGCCTTCTTGGCTGCCCAATAGGGATAGTCGTCTAGCACTTCGAGCGTGCCGCGCGGCGAGATCCAGGTGAATTTTCCATAGGCCGCCGCCCTGGCCTTCAAGCCCGATGCACCGAGCGCGGTGGCGGTCACGACGCCGGCCGCGGTCACCTGCAGGAAGGTGCGGCGGGTGATGCCCGTTCTTGTCGCCGTCTGGAATGAGTTTTCGTTAGTCATGGCATTCCCCTTTTGTTGATTGCCCTTTTTATTGATCGATGGCTGTCGCCCGGCTCCCGGGCGCTTATGGTCGCGCTCAAGCCTCCCAGCTCGCCCATTTCTTGCCGATCAGGAAGAACAGCACGTAGATCAGGATGCCGAGCGTCGACAGGATCAGCACCACGGCGAAGAATTGCGGCATCTGGATCATCGACGAATAGGTGGTCAGCCGGTTGCCGAGGCCGAAGCCGCCGCCGACCATCTCGGCGCCGACGGCAGTCAGCAGGCCGAAGATGGCGCCGATCATCAGCCCGACCAGGATCATCGGCAGCGCCATCGGCGCGCGGATCTTCCAGAATATCTGCAAGGTGCTGGCGCCGTAGGAGCGCGCCAGCGCGATCTTGGCGCTGTCGACGCGGCGAAAGCCGGTGGCGGCGTTGATCATCACCATCGGCCCGGCGGCCAGCGCCACAGCGATGATGCGCGGCGTATAGCCGAAGCCGAAACGCAGGATCAAAAGCGGCACCAGCGCCAGCATCGGCGTGGTGACGAGAAGCAATATGTAGGGCGCTACGATCTTCTCGGCGAAAGGGAACTGGGTGATGACGGCGGCCAGCACCAGGCCGACGACGGCGCCGATGGCGAAGCCGGAAACCAGCTCGACCAGCGTATAGCCGAGATGCGGCGCGATCAGCGGGAATTCGTCGAACAGCGCGTAGGCGATCGAGCTTGGTGGCGGCATGATGTAGAGCGGCACGTGGAACAGGCGCAGCGCCAATTCGATGCCGCCGATGATGATCACGGCGACAGCTATGATCGCCGCCACCTCCTTGCCCGACTTGATGCCGGGGCCGCTGGCGAAGGCCGAGAGATTGGTCAGGCTGACGTCCTGCCCATCGCCGGACTTGGCACCCGATTTGGACTTCGAGAATTCCGGGATGGCGTCGCTCACGGCCTGATCCTCACGATCTCGGCGCCGACGCGTTCCTGCTCCGGCGCCTTCGGCCTGACGCGCTCGCCGACGATGTCCATCTTGATCCGGTTGGTGAGGTCGAAAACCTCTTTCGTCGCCATGATCTCCAGCGAGCGCGGCCGCGCGAACGGCACGCGATATTCCCGGGCGACGCGGCCGGGCCGCGCGCTCAGCACAACCACGCGGTCGGAGAGAAAAATCGCCTCCTCGATCGAGTGGGTGATGAAGACAATGGTGGTCTTGGTGTCGAGCCAGATCTCCTCGACGAGACGGTTCATCTCCTCGCGGGTAAAACTGTCGAGCGCGCCGAACGGCTCGTCCATCAAAAGCACGGAGGGTTTTGGCGCCAGCGCCCGCACGATCGCGGCCCGCTGCTGCATGCCGCCCGAAAGCTCGCGCGGGAACTTGCCGCCGAAACCGTCGAGCCCGACGCGGTGGAGCAGATGCGCGATCCAGGCGCGGTCCGGCTTCTCGCCCTTGATCTCGAAGGGGAAGCGGATGTTGGCGTCAAGATTGCGCCAAGGCAGCAGGTTCGCTTCCTGGAACACGATGCCGATGTCGGGATGCGGGCCGTTGATCTTGACGCCGTCGAGCCGGATCTCGCCGCCGGTCAGGCTGTGCAAGCCCGACATCGACCACAAAAGCGTGGTCTTGCCGCAGCCGGAAGGGCCGACGATCGAGACGATTTCATTGGCGTGGACGTCGAGGCTGCAGCGGTCCAGCGCCAGGAGGTCTCCGGATGCCGTGTGATAGATCTTGGTCGCTGCCTGCACACCAAGCTTCGGCGCTGTTGCTTCGCCCGCGTTCATCCGCCCCTCGGAGAGTGCGTCCAATCGACTGCCAAAAATCAGTCTGTAACTATCCTACTTTGGTGTCAAGCGAAGAGCGCGACAGTTCCGCCGTTGAGGGCCGCCTATTCCTCTATATATCTGCTTTCATTGTCTTTTCTTTGTCTTGAAATGCGTGTTGCTTTCCTACATACTCGGGAAAAGCGGCGCCGGAAGACGGATGGCGCAGACCGGTAAAGCCGGCGGCATGCCGCAGCGGCACGCAGCAGTTGCAGCGGGTCACGCGCATGGAACGACAGCGTGCAGCATGGTAAGAGGTCGACAAGGGACCAGGGAAGACCACTTCATGACCGAAGCTGACAGCCGGGAAGGCCTGATGACGGACGGCGAGGCGGACGGGCGCGAGCCTGTCCGGCGCATTCCCGACATCATCTCGCTGGTCAAGGATTCCTATGCCGAGCTGCGTCCGGCCGAGCGCCGCGTCGCCGATGTGGTGCTCGACGACGTCAAATACGCGGTCGATGCCTCCAATGCCGCCCTTGCCCAGCGTGCCGGCGTCAGCGAACCGACGGTGACCCGCTTCTGCCGCGCCATCGGCTGCGAGGGCGTGCGTGATTTCAAGCTGAAGCTGGCGCAGAGCCTGGTCGTCGGCGCGCTTTATCTGGACACCTCGCCGGCCAGGGAGAGCGACACCGGCATGCCGTTCTGGAACGCCGTGTTCGGCGAAGCGCGGCGGGCGCTGCAGGAGGCCGAACGGCAGCTCGACCCGGTCCAGCTGCAGAAGGCCGCCGAACTGATCGCCAAGGCGCGCCAGGTCACCGTGTTCGGACTGGGCGGCAGCTCTTCGGCGCTGGCGCAGGAAACGCAATACCGGCTGTTTCGCTACGGCATATCGATCAGCGCGCAATGCGACCCCTATCTGATGCGCATGACGGCCTCGACCTTGAAACCAGGCGACCTGGTGATCGCCATTTCGGCGACGGGCCGCACGCGTGAGGTGATCGAGGCGGTCGAACTCGCCAAGCACTACCGCGCCAACGCCATCTGCCTGACGGCGCCCGATACCGAGCTCGCCCGCGTCGGCGATGTCAGGCTGACCGTGGCGGTGCCGGAATATCCCGATACGCTGAAGCCGACGGCATCGCGCTTCGCCTTCCTGGCCATGATCGACCTCATGGCGGTGGCTGCCGCCTACAAGCTCGACGGCTCGGCCCGCGAAACGGTGCGCCGCATCAAGTACAACGCCCAGATCCACCGCACCGGCAAGGAGATGGAGCCGCTCGGGGATTGAGGCGCATTTTTTCCTTCTCCCCTTGTGGGAAGGTGGATCGGCGCGCAGCGCCGAGACGGTTGAGGGGTGTTCCAGCGGAGTGAGGCGTTGGCATTCCCTGGAGCACCCCTCATCCGACCTCGCTGCGCGAGGCCACCTTCTCCCACAAGGGGAGAAGGACAGGACGGGCGGCGCTGACTTGAGAAGTAAAGAGGGAAAGAGAAAAATGCTCGAAATGGCACCGACGAAACAGGCGGCCGCATGGCTCGCATCCCTGGCGCAAGCGCTCGAAGCCGGCGATGCTCCCGCCGCGGCCAACCTGTTCGTCGACGATTGCTACTGGCGCGACCTCCTGACCTTCACCTGGAACGTCACCACGATGGAAGGCCGCCAGGCGATCGCCGACATGCTGAAGGCGACGCTGGCGACAACCAAGCCCTCCGCATGGCAGCTCACCGGCGAAGCCACCTCGGACGAAGGCATCATCGAGGCCTGGTTCACCTTCGAGACCGCTGTGGCCTCGGGCCAGGGCATCATGCGCCTGCGCGACGGCCGCTGCCGGACATTGTTCACGGCAATGACCGACCTCAAAGGATTCGAGGAGCGCAAGGGCGCGGCGCGGCCGCTGGGCGTGCGCCACAAGGCCGATCCGGAGCGCGAGACCTGGTCGGAGGCGCGGGCGCGCGAGATCCGCGAGCTCGGCGCTTCGGAGCAGCCCTATTGCCTGGTCATCGGCGGCGGCCAGGGCGGCATCATGCTGGGCGCGCGGCTCAGGCAGCTCGGCGTGCCCTCGATCGTCATCGAGAAGAATGCCCGGCCGGGCGATTCCTGGCGCAAGCGCTATCGCACCCTCGTGCTGCACGATCCGGTCTGGTACGACCATCTGCCTTACATCCCGTTTCCCGACAATTGGCCGGTCTTCACGCCCAAGGACAAGATGGGCGACTGGCTGGAAATGTACACGCGCGTCATGGAGCTCAACTATTGGGTCGCCACCAGATGCGTCAGCGCCAGCTATGACGAGGTCGAGAAGGTCTGGACCGTGGTCGTGGACCGCGTCGGCCAGCACATCACGCTGAAGCCGAAGCACATCGTTTTCGCCACCGGCGCCTATGGTCCGGCGCGGCCGATCGACCTGCCCGGCGCCGATCGGTTCAAGGGCGAGATCCTGCATTCCAGCCAGTATTCCAGCGGCGAGAAATTCCGCGGCAAAAAGGTCGCCGTCATCGGCGCGGCGAGCTCCGGGCACGACGTCTGCGTCGATCTCTGGGAAAGCGGCGCCGAGGTCACCATGATCCAGCGTTCGCCGACAACCGTGGTCAAGTCGGACACGCTGATGGAAGTCGGTTTCGAGATCTTTTCGGAGAACGCGCTGGCGCGCGGCATCACCACCGAAAAGGCCGACATGATCGTCGCCTCGACGCCCTTCGCGCTGGTGCCCAAGGGCCAGCGGGCGCTCTACGACGTCATCCGCGCACGCGACGCCGCTTTTTACGAGCGGCTTGGCGCCGCCGGGTTCGCCCTCGACTTCGGCGACGACGAGACCGGCCTGCTGATGAAGGCCTACCGAACCGGCTCCGGCTACTACATCGATGTCGGCGCTTCGGACCTGATCATCGACGGCAAGATCGGCATCCGCAGCGGTGTGGCGATCAAGTCGCTCACGCCTAGCGGCATCCTGTTCGAGGACGGCAGCGAGCTTGAAGCCGACGCCATCATCGCCTGCACCGGTTATCAGTCGATGAACGAGACCGTAGCGCAAATCGTCTCGCGCGAGGTCGCCGACAAGGTCGGCCCGTGCTGGGGCCTCGGCTCCGGCGTCAAGGGCGACCCCGGGCCATGGCAGGGCGAATTGCGCAACATGTGGAAACCGACGGCGCAGGAAGCGCTGTGGTTCCACGGCGGCAATTTGGCGCTGTCGCGCTTCTATTCGAAATATGTGGCGCTGCAGATCAAGGCGCGGATGGAGGGAATTGCGACGCCGGTTTACGGGGCGGTCAGCAACGCACAGCGGTGACGTTCTATCTCACCCACGAGAGGGGAGATTGGCCAATCATCGCCCGAAATGCCTCGCCGCCACCTCGACATGCGTATGGTTTGCATGCGTCTCGAAACGCTCGGTGTCGCCGATATCGTTCACCGTCTCGTTCGGCCACCAGGCGCCGCCGATGGCGATGCCTTCGCAGACCAGCCGCTGGTCGGCGACCAGCGAGGCGCCGACCGCATCGACGAAAGTGAAGCGGCCGGAATGCTGCCGCAGCAGCGCGACGTCGCCGACTGTTCCGACCTTGAGCGTGCCCAGATCAGGCTGAGCGATCGCCTGCGCCGGCGCTTGCGTGGCGGCGCGCAACACCTCGACCAGCGGCATGCCGAGCGCCAGCAGCTTCGACATGCACACCAATATGTCGAAGGCCGGACCGTCGACGCAGTAGAGATGCACGTCGCTCGAGATGACGTCGGGCGCCAGCCCTTCGGCCAGCATGGCGCGGGCGACCTCGAAGTCGAACGAGCCCATGCCGTGGCCGAGATCGAAGATGACGCCGCGCTCGCGCGCCAGCCGCATGTCGGGCCGCACCGCGCCGGAGGCGAAGACCGGTGCATTGGGAAACGGCCGGAAGCAATGAGTGAGAATGTCGCCGCGGCGCAGGCGCGGCAGCACTTCCGAGCGCCCGGGCGGGGGTTCGTCTATGTGCGCCATCAGCGGCAGACCGGATTTGTCGGCCGCCTCCAGCGCCAGATCGACCGGCGCGATGCCGCTGGCTCCGCCGGCATGCTTGCCGGAGCGGACCTTGACGCCGACGACGACGTCGGTGTGCTCGCGCACCGCCGCCACCACCTCGCGCGGTTCGCAGAGCCTGAGATCGCTGCACTCGCCGACCGACACTGTTTGCGAGAAGCCGAAAATGCCGGCGAAGGAGATGTTGACGTAGGCCAGGATGCGCACCTTCGAGCGCTCCATGACATGACGGCGAAAGCCGAGGAAATTGCCGGCGCCGGCACTGCCGGCATCGATGAAGGTGGTGGTGCCGCTCTTGGCCGCCAGGTGGTCGGCATCGACGCCGAGCGAGGTGCCGCCCCAATAGACGTGGCTGTGCAGGTCGACGAGGCCCGGCGCGACGATGCGGCCCTTGGCATCGATGACGCGGGCCGCGCGGTCGGCGGGAATGTCGGCATCGATGGCGGCGATGCGGCCATCGGCGATGGCGAGATCGCGCGGCGCGTCGAGCCCGGCCGCCGGATCGATCAGCCGCCCGCCCTTGAACAGAAGATCAAATTGCATCGGGCGCGCCTCTCCGCTTCGTTCCATCCTCGTCGACGGCCGTCAGAGCGGCCGATAGGCGACGGCTTCCACTTCGATCTTGATGTCGATCATAAGCCGCGATTCGACCGTGGTGCGGGCCGGCGGGTTCTTCGGGAAATGCCTGGCATAGACGGTGTTGAAGGCACCGAAGTCGCGCGCGTCCTCCAGCCAGACGGTGGTCTTGACGACATCGTCCATGGTGCAGCCGGCCAGCGCCAGCGCCGCCTTGACGTTGGAAAGCACCTGCTCTGTCTGTTCCGCTATGCCGCCCTTGACGACGATGCCGTCGCCGCCGACCGGCACCTGGCCCGAGACATAGACGAAGTCGCCGGCCCGCACCGCGGGTGACAGCGGGACATGCGATGTTCCAAAACATTGTTTGGGCAAGAGCGGACCTCCTCTGATGATATGGCGGGACACTATGGGAGCGCCCGCCTCGGCCGAGATTTACCCCGATCGAGGCGATCCCGATAGAGGCCTTGTTGGAAAGCAACATTCTTGGAAATCCACGTTGCTTTATTACAGAAGCGCTTGCATCGTGCGCTCGCCGGCCGGGCTCCAAGCCATTCGGGCCGGGCGCATTTCCAGAGCGGAGAACCTAGAATGACCTTCGACAAGAATCCGTTTCCATCCGGCGATGCCGACCGCCACGCGCTTTGGGAGATGCTGGTGCGGCGCGACATCGATGCCTTCATTGGCCAGGACTGGCCCATGGTCGAGGATGATTTCGTCGCCGAAAGCTTCTTCGGCATGCACGCGCATTTTCTTGCCAACGCCGACGCCTGGCGGCTGCAATTCCCCAGGCTGGAGATCTACCGCGACGAGTGGCTGCGCCAGGCCAAGGAAACGGCGGCGACCAAATTCGCCGAGCCGCTGCGCGAGGCGCTGTTCCGCGTCACCAACCTGCGCGACATCGATGTCGACGGCGACCGCGCGGTGCTGCACAAGAAATTCGACGGCACCGTCGCCAAGGCGGATGGCGGCGTCGACAGGCTGAAATGGCAGACGCTGTATTTCTGCAGGAAGGTCGGCGGCAGCTGGAAGATCGCGGGCTTCGTCGGCTACATGCCCTATCCGCTGGGAGGCTGAGGCGGGCGTATTCATCCGGATCGCCTGTGGGCCGAGTGCTTTAGCGATCGATCCGCGTCGACAGGATGATCGACGACGACGTCCGTTCGACCCCTTCGAGGGCGCCGATCTGGTCGAGCAGCGTGTCCAGGTCCTTGATCGACGGCGCGTCGGCGATGACGATCATGTCGAAATTGCCGCTCACCGAATGCAGCGTCCTGACCGGCGCCAGGGCGCGCAGGCTGCGCACCACCTTGTCGGCGAGCTTGGGCGTCACGGTGAGCAGCACATGCGCCCGCACCAGTCCCTGTTCATAGTCGGGCGCAAGCTTGACGCCGTAGCCGGCTATGATGCCGCGCTGCTCCAGCCGTTCGATGCGGCTCTGCACCGTAGTGCGCGACACGCCGAGCCGGCGCGCCAAAGCGGCGGTCGAGGCGCGCGCGTTCTCGCGCAGCAGGGCAAGCAGGGCCTGGTCGGCATCACTGAGCATTTCAACGAACCTGGTCGGCATATTGATTAAAACTGTACTTCATTTCGCACAATTCCACGCTTCCTTTCGTCCGGCAAGCCGCGATTGTAGCGGGGCAAATCAACTGTCGGGCGAGGGAACCGCATCATGAAGAACATTGTTGTCGTCGGCGCCGGCAAGATCGGCTCGACCATTGCCGAGATGCTGTTTTCAACCGGGGACTATCACGTCACCCTCGTCGACCGCTCGGCCGCGCAGCTTGCCGCGGCCGAACTGCCTGACGGCGTCGAGACGCTGGAACTCGACATCGCGGCCGCGGGCACGCTGGAAGCTGCGCTCGCCGGCAAGTTCGCGGTGCTCAGCGCCGCTCCCTTCCATCTGACCACGCGTATCGCCGAAGCCGCCGCAAGCGCCGGCGTGCATTATCTCGACCTCACCGAAGACGTCGTCTCGACCCGGCGCGTAAAGGAACTGGCGCGTTCGGCCGACAGCGCCTTCATCCCGCAATGCGGGCTGGCGCCCGGCTTCATCTCGATCGTCGCCAACGATCTCGCCAGCCGCTTCGACACGCTGGAAAGCGTGCGCATGCGCGTCGGCGCGCTGCCGCAATATCCTTCGAACGCGCTGAACTACAATCTGACCTGGAGCACCGACGGCGTCATCAACGAATATTGCGAGCCCTGCGAGGCGATCGTCGAGGGTGAGCTGGTCGAGGTGCCGCCGCTGGAGGAGCGCGAGGAATTCTCGCTCGACGGGGTAACCTACGAGGCCTTCAACACCTCGGGCGGGCTCGGCACGCTGGCCGAGACGCTGAAGGGCAAGGTGCGCACGCTCAACTACCGCACCATCCGCTATCCCGGCCACGCCGCCATCATGAAGGCGCTGCTCAACGATCTCGGCCTGCGCCATCGCCGCGAGGTGCTGAAGGATATTTTCGAAAGCGCGCTGCCAGCGACGCTGCAGGACGTGGTCATCGTCTTCGTCACCGTCTCGGGGCGCAAGAACGGCCGCCTGCTGCAGGAGACCTACGCCAACAAGATCTATTCGAAGCGGGTCGGCCAGACGGTGCGCAGCGCCATCCAGATCACCACGGCGTCCGGCATCTGCGCCGTGCTCGACATGCTGGCCGACGGCACCTTGCCGGCGACAGGCTTCGTCAAGCAGGAGGACATCGCGCTCGACGCCTTCCTCGCCAACCGCTTCGGCCGCGCCTACGCCCAGCACGAGATGGTCAGCCGGCTGGCGAGCTGAAGCCCAGCGGACAATCAAGGTCATCGGGACAACCGCCAGCTCCGTCTGGCCTATGGCGGCGCGTGGTTTTTGCCCGCAAAGTGGTTGCGAACACCCCTTTGCGAGAATGCCATGCGAAAGCTGATCTCCACCGGTTCGCCCTTCGAGAAGACCGCCGGCTATTCGCGCGCCGTGGTGCAGGGCGACTGGTGTTTCGTGTCCGGAACGACCGGCTATGACTATGCCTCTATGACGATGCCGGAGACGGTCGAGGCCCAGACGCGCAACTGCCTGGCAACCATCGCCAAGGCCTTGCTGGACGGCGGCTTCGACATGGAAGATGTGGTGCGCGCGCACTACTACATAACCGACCAGGCCTTCGTCGACGTGGTGTTCCCCATTCTCGGCGAGGCGTTCGGCGAGATCAGGCCGGCGGCGACGATGATCGTGTGCCAGCTCAACAAGCCGGAGATGAAGATCGAAATCGAGGTGACGGCGCTTCGGCGCACAGTCTGAGGAGGGCCAATGCCATGAAGGTGCGGCGCATCGTGGCCAATATCGAGACGCGGGACATCGCGGGGGCGAAGCGCTTCTATCACGACGTGCTCGGCCTCGATGTGCTCATGGATCAAGGCTGGATCGCCACCTATGGTTCCGGGGAAAGAATGCAGGCGCAGGTCAGCTTCATGGCGCAAGGCGGGTCGGGCACGCCGGTGCCGGACCTGTCGATCGAGGTCGATGATGTCGATGCCGCGCTCGACGCCATGAAGGCAGCCGGCTTCGCCATCGAATACGGGCCGGCCGACGAGCCCTGGGACGTGCGCCGCTTCTATGTGCGCGATCCCTTCGGCCGGCTGGTCAACATTCTCTCGCATCGGTGAATATCTCCAAAGCGCCGAGGCGACGGCAGACCTGGAAATGTTGGCGGGACAGCGCCCCCCTCTGGCCTGCCGGCCATCTCCCCCTCAAGGGGGGAGATTACGCACTTAGCCGCCTTCGCCAATTGTTCCTCCTTGCGTCGCAACCGCTTGGCGTTTAGCAAGGCCGCGGTCGCACAGCGCCGCGCGCCTCCTTGGCGCGCAAAGGGCTCTGTGCAAAATCGAAGCGAAATCTTTCTGGGACGGTTTCTCCATGGCAACGAAGCATCTTTTCCTGCTCCCCGGCGACGGTATCGGCCCCGAGGCCATGGCCGAGGTCAAGAAGCTGATAGCGGCCATGAACGAGAAGCTCGGCAGCGGCTTCGCCACCGACGAGGGGCTGGTCGGCGGCTCAGCCTACGATGCACATGGTGCCGCGATTTCCCATGCCGATATGGAGAAGGCTGTTGCCGCCGACGCCGTGCTGTTCGGGGCCGTCGGCGGTCCGAAATGGGATGCCGTGCCTTACGAGGTTCGCCCCGAGGCCGGCCTGCTGCGCCTGCGCAAGGACATGGAGCTGTTCGCCAATCTCAGGCCCGCGATCTGCTATCCGGCGCTGGCGGCGTCCTCCTCGCTCAAGCAGGAGGTGGTCGAAGGCCTCGACATATTGATCGTGCGCGAACTGACCGGCGGCGTCTATTTCGGCGAGCCCAAGCAGATCATCGATCTCGGCAACGGCCAGAAGCGCGGCATCGACACGCAGGTCTACGACACGTTCGAGATCGAGCGCATTTCGGGCGTCGCCTTCGAATTGGCGCGCACGCGCAAGAACCATGTCACCTCGATGGAAAAGCGCAATGTCATGAAATCCGGCGTGCTGTGGAACGAGGTCGTCACCCAGACCCACAAGGCCCGCTATTCCGACGTCAAGCTCGACCACATGCTGGCCGATGCCGGCGGCATGCAACTGGTGCGCTGGCCCAAGCAGTTCGACGTCATCGTCACCGACAATCTGTTCGGCGACATGCTGTCCGACATCGCCGCCATGCTGACCGGCTCGATCGGCATGCTGCCTTCCGCCTCGCTCGGCGCGCCGGATGCCAAGACCAAGAAGCGCAAGGCGCTTTACGAGCCGGTGCACGGTTCGGCGCCCGATATCGCCGGCAAGGGCATCGCCAACCCGATCGCCATGATCGCTTCCTTTGCCATGTGCCTGCGCTATTCCTTCGGCATGGTCGATGAAGCCGACAAGCTCGAAGCGGCAATCGCCGCCGTGCTCGATCAGGGCCTGCGGACGAAAGACATCATGTCCGAAGGCATGACCGAGGTCGGCACGGTCGAGATGGGCGACGCGATCATCGCCAAGTTCCTGGGCTGAGCCCATGACGGTCGACGTCCGCCGGGCGACGACCGACGACGCGACGGCGCTCGCCACCGTGCTGTGCGAAATGGCGGTGCAATACGGCAACCGCCGCTCGACCACGCGCGCCTCGTCGGCGGCACGGAAATGGCTCGCGAGGAAGCCCGGCCTATCCGCATTTCGCGCTGGCCTTCGTCGAGGGCAAGGTCAGCGGCCTGGCGTCGGTGGCGATCGCGCATTCCGGCATCGATCTCGAGCGGTTGCTGTTTCTCAAGGACCTGTTCGTGCGCGACAAAGCTCGCAACGCCGGCGTCGGCCGGGCGCTGATCAGCTTTCTCGCCGGCCATTGCCGACGCCACGGCATCAGCTGCATCGACCTGACCACCGAGAACTGGAACGAAGGCGCGCTGCGCTTCTACGACCGGCTTGGCGCCGAACGTCATGGCCAGAAGCTATTTCTCAGGCTTTCGGACGAGGCGCTGGGGGCGATCAAACCCTGACACCGGTCGGCACGGGCCCCCAAGGGTTTTCGCCCAGCTGAGGCGGCATAAGCCCGAAGACTAGCAGGGCGATGCCACCGATGAGCGGGATGAAGCAGAGCAGGGCAAACCAGCCGCTCAGGCCGGCGTCATGCACACGCCGCACGAGGAGCGCAATCCAAGGCAGGATCAATCCCGAAAGGAAAACCAGGAGGGGTATGAATCCTATGGACCCTATCGGCGCCCTGTCCGCGTTGGTTTCGAAGCCGTTGATCGCCAGGTCAACAAGTATCCCGAAGCCGAAAAGCGTGAATATCCCGAGAGTGTAGAATAGCCAGAAGGCCCAGAATTCCTTGCGGCGGGAGCGTCCGTTGAAATTGCTGTAGTCCGCAATCACCGCGCGCCAGAAGTAAGCCCACAGCCCTGTGGGGTAGGCCGGCCGATTTGGGGCAGAACGGCTGGTCTGCCGTGGCTGACCGGTACTAGACGGCGGTGCGGCCGAGGCCACCGCGACTATGTTATGCGCAGTGCCGTCGTCCGGCCGGAACTCGACAAGAGCACCCCTGACTAGGATGAGTTCCTGGCTCAGATCGATACGGGAAAAGATATAGCGTTTGCCGTCAATTCCGTCGATGTAACCATAGTCCTGACCTTCGTCATAGTGGAACACCGCCCCGCGCATGCTCTGCCCCCATTTCACGTTGCGTCGCCACATACTACTCACGATTGCATATATTACAATACGCACGCGATACTACGTTCTGACGCCCGCCGGCACCGCTCTCCCCTGGTGATGAAGCCGAAGCCCTGGGCCTCGTCATAGTGAAGAACTTCGCCGCGCATGTCCCGATCCCCGAACGCCCCGCCCAGACTGTTCAAAGTTCCGGCGGATCGCAAGGGCGGGCATGAAAATGCGACGGCTGCCCTGGCGCCGGAAGACCTCAGCTCGGCCGCTTCTTCGCCTTCTTGTGTTTCGGCGGTCCGGCGTTGTCGAATTTCGGCTTGCCCGGCTTCTTCGCCCAGGGCTTCGCGTCCGATGCGGCGGGGCGCTGGTCGCCAGCCGGCGCGCGCTTCTCGAATTTGCGCTTCGGCGCGTTCGGGTCGAACGGCGCCTTGCCGCGATGCGGTTTCTTGTCGGGGCTTGGTGGCTGGTAGCCGGCGCGCGACAGGTCCGGCGTGCCGTCCAGCCGTTTCACCACGATGTTACCTTGCAGTTTGCGGTCGGGACCGATGGCGGCGAGGAAACGGTCGGCCCAGTCGGCTGATATCTGCACGAAGGTCTCTTCCGGCTGCATCTTGATGGCGCCGATCTCGCGCTTGGTGATGCTGCCGGTGCGGCACAGCATCGGGATCAGCCAGCGCGGCTCGGCATTCTGCCGGCGCCCCACCGAGAGCGAGAACCAGACGCTGGCGCCGAAATCGTCGCGGCGGGCGAAGTTTTCGCCCGCCGGTCTTTCACGCGACGGCGTGAACGGCGCGATTTCCATCAGATCCTCGGGCGCCGAGCGGCTGGAGCGGCACAGCCGCACGAAGGCGGCCGTCACCTGTTCGGCGCCATGCCTGGCGAGAAGCGCGTCGATGAAGGCGCGCTCGTCGTCCTTCACCGGTTCGTCGAAAGCGGGATCGGCAAGGATGCGCTCGTCGTCGCGGCGGATCACGTCGTCGGCGGATGGCGGACTTGCCCATGTCGCGGTCAGCTTGGCGCTCGCCAGCAGCCGTTCGGTGCGCCTGCGCGCGCTGCCCGGCACGATCAGTGCGCTGACGCCCTTGCGCCCGGCGCGTCCGGTGCGGCCGCTTCGGTGCAGCAGCGTTTCCGGGTTGGTCGGCAGGTCGGCATGGATCACCAGTTCGAGATTGGGCAGGTCGATGCCGCGCGCCGCCACGTCGGTGGCGATGCAGACCTTGGCGCGGCCATCCCGCATCGCCTGCAAGGCGTGGCTGCGTTCGTTCTGGCTGAGCTCACCCGAGAGCGCGACGACGGAAAAATTGCGGTTGTTGAAGCGCGCGGTGAGATGGTTGACGGCGGCACGGGTGTTGCAGAACACCAGCGCGTTCTTCGCTTCGTAGAAACGCAGCACATTGATGATGGCGTTCTCGCGGTCGGCCTGGGCGACGCTGAGCGCCCGGTACTCGATGTCGAGATGCTGCTTTTCCTCGCCGGCGGCCGAGATGCGCACCGCGTCCCGCTGATAGCCCTGGGCGAGGGTTGCGATGGAGCGCGGCACGGTGGCCGAAAACATCAGCGTGCGGCGCTCGGCCGGCGCGGCGTCGAGAATGAATTCCAGGTCCTCGCGGAAACCGAGATCGAGCATCTCGTCGGCTTCGTCCAGCACCACCGCCTTGAGCGCCGACATATCGAGCGAGTTTCGCGTGATGTGGTCGCGCAGCCGGCCGGGCGTGCCGACGACGATATGGGCGCCGCGCTCCAGCGCGCGCCGTTCCGTGCGCATATCCATGCCGCCGACGCAGGAGGCGACCGTGGCGCCGGTCAGCTCGTAGAGCCATTCCAGTTCCCGCGTCACCTGCAGCGCCAGCTCGCGCGTCGGCGCCACCGCCAGCGCCAGCGGGGCCGCGGCATGGGCAAAGCGTTCGGCGCCGCCCAGGAGCGTCGGCGCCATGGCAAGGCCGAAGGCCACCGTCTTGCCCGAACCGGTCTGTGCCGACACCAGCGCGTCGGCCTGGCCAAGTTCCAGGACCGCCTTCTGCACCGGTGTCAGTTCGGCATAGCCGCGTTTTTCCAGCGCCTTCGCCAGCGCCGGAACGATACCTTCGAAGTTGGACATCTCGCTCTTTCGGAATTCAGGGTTCTGCGCTCATCATGGAGCACGAGGCGGGCCGGCGCCACGCCAGCCAGACAATCTCAGCCGTTCGTACTTGCTGGCGCCGCTCTTGTACAGGGCAAGCGGCACCGCCTTTCCTTCTCCCGCAAGGAGGGAAGGAAGAAACACCGCTGATTGACTCTTTATCGAAACCGCGTAAAAGCCCGCTTCGAACGGGATCGTTTTTCGATGCGCGGCCTTTTGATGGCTCTTCTTGCATTCGACGCCCCCAGCCTCAATGAGCATCATTGGGCCGGGCATCTCGGCGCGTCCCCCCGTTCCAGCAATATAACGGCCAAAACCACCACCAAAACGGTGTGATTCCCTTGGCCTGACCACCCTCTCCCGGGTTCGGCCCGGGGGACGGAACCCGCACCTGGCCGGCGGGTTTTCTCCAACAACCAAGCGGAGAGGGATAGGAGATCTTTATGAGTTTCAAGGTTGCGGTAGTTGGCGCCACGGGCAATGTGGGCCGCGAAATGCTCAACATACTGGAAGAGCGCGGTTTTCCGGTCAGCGAAGTGGTGGCGCTTGCCTCGCGGCGCAGTCAGGGCACGGAAGTGTCGTTCGGCGACCGCACGCTGAAGGTCCGGGCGCTCGACACCTACGACTTTTCCGACACCGACATCTGCATCATGTCGGCCGGCGGCAATGTCTCGAAGGAATGGTCGCCCAAGATCGGCAAGCAGGGCTGCGTCGTCATCGACAATTCCTCGGCCTTCCGCTACGACGCCGACGTGCCGCTGATCGTGCCGGAAGTGAACCCGGACGCGATCTCCCTGTTCACCCGCAAGAACATCATCGCCAACCCGAACTGCTCGACGGCGCAGCTTGTCGTGGCGCTGAAGCCGCTGCATGACGCGGCCACCATCAAGCGCATCGTCGTGGCCACCTATCAGTCGGTGTCGGGCGCCGGCAAGGAAGGCATGGACGAGCTGTTCACGCAGACACGCGCCGTGTTCGTCGCCGACCAGGTCGACGTCAAGAAGTTCACCAAGCGCATCGCCTTCAACGTGATCCCGCATATCGACGTCTTCCTCGACGACGGCTTCACCAAGGAAGAGTGGAAGATGGTCGCCGAGACCAAGAAGATGCTCGATCCCAAGATCAAGCTGACGGCGACCTGCGTGCGCGTGCCGGTCTTCATCGGCCATTCGGAAGCGGTCAACATCGAGTTCGAAAAGCCGATCACCGCCGACGAGGCGCGGGACATCCTGCGCGAGGCGCCGGGTTGCCAGGTCTTGGACAAGCGCGAGGACGGCGGCTACATCACGCCGCTGGAATCGGCTGGCGAGGACGCCACCTTCATCTCGCGAATCCGCGAGGATTCGACCATCGACAACGGCCTGTCGATGTGGATCGTTTCCGACAATCTGCGCAAGGGCGCCGCCCTCAACGCGGTGCAGATCGCCGAGCTGCTGGTCGAGCGCGGCCTGATCCAGCCGAAGAAGAAGGCGGCATAGTTCTCGCTCACGGGCTCGGCCTTTGGCCGATTCTGGTCTCGCTCACGGGCCGCACCGCCGCTGCCGCGGCTGGCCCTGCGCGGGCGCGCCGGACGACCGGCGGCCTGCGGTCGCAGGCTCGGTCTTTGGCCGTAGCTCCCTTCTCCTCGTCCCTATACGGGGAGAAGGTTCCGGCAGGCGGATGAAGGGTAGCGCAGGCGCATGATGCGATAGGTCACTCCCGGTTCTTTTCCGCCAACCCCACCAATATCGCGATCGCCTCTTCCGCCCGGTCGGCCGGCACGAACAGATGGTCGTGATAGAAGGCGGAGACGGGATTGACGCCCATGCCTGCGGCAGCAAGGCGCGCGGTGATGGCGGCGAGGAAGCCGACGGCTTCCAGCGACGAATGGATGTTCAGCGTTATCATGCGGCAACGGAAAGCGGCTTCCAGCCCGGCTGCCTGCGCCTCGTCTTCGAGCAGGATCAATGTCGTGCCTTCGCGTTCGCGAAACAACATGACCGCTTCGAGCCCTTCCGGAACCGATACGCCCGCCGGCAGCGTGGCGAAGACATGGATGCCGGCAATCAATTCCGGCGTCATCGACGCCAGCAATGCCTTTAGATCTGTCTCTCCGGCCATGTCGCCTGCTCTTGTCTGACGGGCCACGCCCGCCGGCTCTTCATATACGCGACCCAAGCGCGTCGATAGCCGCGCCGGCGCGCTGCACGGACGAATCGGCGAAAGAACTGCGCTATGGCGTGAGAATATCAACCATTTCAAATGCTTGCCGGAGATCGGCATGGCCTTGGCAGGGGCGGCCAAGCGCCGGCCTTCAATGTCTAGGGATCAAATTGGCCGTCTGGGAGTTAAGAACATGGCGGCGAGGACGGCGATCCCCGTGAGAGAGGAACGACTATGAAGAAAATCATGACCATTCTGGTGCTGACGGCAGCGCTTGGCGCCTGCTCGCAGACGGAAAAAGGCGCGGCTGTCGGCGGCCTGGGCGGAGCGGCGATCGGTGCGGCGGTGGCGGGCGATCCCGTCCAGGGCGCCGTGGTTGGCGGCGCGGTCGGCGCCGTGGCCGGCGCTTTGATCGGGCGGGCCAGTGAACCGGGCCGCTGCCGTTATCGCGATAGCCGCGGCCGTGTCTATATCGATCGCTGCCCGAGCGGGTATTGAGAGGCGCCATCCGCCCAATGAATTCGAAATAGCAAACGGCGGGCCCTTAGCCCGCCGTTTCGAAAACGCCGATCGATGATCGATTACTCGGCCGTGGCGGGCTCCGCCGGTGCGGCCGCGGCCGCCGCGACGGCGGCAGCGGCGTCGTCCTGCGCCTTCTTCAGAAGCGCGGCGCGCTCTTGCGCCTTCTTGCCGGGCTCGGCCTTCTTCGGGTTGGAACGGGCGTCGCGCTTGGCGAGGCCGGCCTCGTCGAGGAAGCGCAGCACGCGGTCGGTCGGCTGGGCGCCGTGCGACAGCCAGTGCTTGACGCGCTCGGCGTCAACCTTGACGCGCTCGCCGTCCTTCGGCAGCAGGGGGTTCCACGAGCCGAGCGACTCGATGAAACGGCCGTCGCGCGGCGAGCGCGCGTCGGCGACGACGACGTGGTAGTAAGGACGCTTCTTCGAGCCCGCGCGGGCCAGTCTGATCTTCAGTGCCATTTCTTATCTCCTAAAAGCTCTGATTTCGTTGATAGGGTTGCGGCTAAATCTTTGTCTTCAGCCGGTTTTCGTCACGGCGTTGGCAGCGGCGATCTGTTCGTGGTGGCGGATCACTTCGCGGACGACGAAATTGAGGAATTTCTCCGCGAAATCCGGGTCGAGATGCGCATCATCCGCCAGCTGGCGAAGCCGGGCGATCTGCTGCTGTTCGCGCGCCGGGTCGGCCGGCGGCAAGCCGTGCTCGGCCTTGAGCAGGCCGACCGCCTTGGTGCAGCGGAAGCGCTCGGCCAGCATGTGGATGAGGGCGGCATCGATGTTGTCGATCGATGCACGGTAGCCGGCTAGGATGGTGCGGGCGTCCGCCATGTCCTTTTCCTCGTTCATCCGTATTCTCACTTCTTCTTGCCAAGGCCCGGCAGTCCGCCTCCGCCGAGGCCGGGAAGCCCCGGAAGTTTCATGCCGCCGGGTAGGCCTGGCAGGCCGCCGCCGGGTAGGCCCTTCATGCCGCCGAGGCCGGCGGCCTGCGCCTGCTTCTGCAAGGCTTCAAGCTGCTTGGGATCCATTTTGGAGAGGTCAGGCATGCCGCCCATGCCACCGGGCATCATGCCGCCGAGGCCCATCTTGGAGGCGAGTCCGCCCATCATGCCGCGCATCAGGCCGACGCCTTTGCCCTTGCCGCCCATCGCCTTCATCATGTCGGCCATGCCGCGATGCATCTTCAAGAGCTTGTTGATCTCGGCGGCATCGGTGCCGGAGCCGGCGGCGATGCGCTTCTTGCGCGAATGTTTGAGAATATCGGGGTTGGCGCGCTCGGCCTTGGTCATCGAGGAAATGATGGCGAGCTGGCGGCCAAACATCTTGTCGTCGAGCCCGGCGGCGGCCATCTGGTCCTTCATCTTGCCCATGCCGGGCATCATGCCCATGATGCCGCCCATGCCGCCCATTTTCGACATCTGCTGAAGCTGCTGGGCGAGGTCGTTCAGGTCGAACTTGCCCGACTGCATCTTCTTGGCCATCGCCGCCGCCTGCTCGGCGTCGATGTTCTCGGCGGCTTTTTCGACAAGCGAAACGATATCGCCCATACCGAGAATGCGGTCGGCGATGCGCTTGGGGTGGAACTCCTCCAGCCCGTCCATCTTCTCGCCGGTGCCGATCAGCTTGATCGGCTTGCCGGTGACGGCGCGCATCGACAGCGCGGCGCCGCCGCGGCCGTCGCCGTCCATGCGGGTCAGCACCAGTCCGGTGATGCCGACGCGCTCGTCGAAACTCTTGGCCAGGTTGACGGCGTCCTGGCCGGTCAAGGAGTCGGCGACCAGCAGAATCTCGTGCGGGCTCGACACCTTCTTGATGTCGGCCATCTCGACCATCAGCGGCTCGTCGATATGGGTGCGGCCGGCGGTGTCGAGGATGACCACGTCGTGGCCGCCGAGCCTGGCCGCCTGCACGGCGCGCTTGGCGATGTCGACCGGGTTCTGGCCGGCAACGACAGGCAGCGTCGCTACCTTGACCTGCTCGCCGAGCTGGCGCAACTGCTCCTGGGCGGCGGGGCGCCGCGTGTCGAGCGAGGCCATCAGGACCTTCTTGTTCTGACGCTCGGTGAGCCGCTTGGCGATCTTGGCCGAGGTCGTCGTCTTGCCGGAACCCTGCAGGCCGACCATCATGACAACGACAGGCGCCGGCGCGTTGAGGTCGACGGCGACGCCTTCGGCGCCGAGCATGTCGACCAGTTCGTCGTGCACGATCTTGACGACCATCTGGCCGGGCTTGATCGACTTCAGCACCGCCGCGCCGACCGCCTTCTCGCGCACCTTGTCGGTGAAGGAGCGCACCACTTCCAGCGCCACGTCGGCCTCGAGCAGCGCACGGCGCACCTCGCGCAGTGCCGCCGAGACATCCGCCTCCGACAGCGCGCCGCGGCCGGTCAAGCCGTTCAGGATGGAGCCAAGGCGCTCCTGAAGTGATTCAAACATTCTGTTTCCTTTTCCCTGGCAACCGGATGGTGCCCGAGAAGTAATGCGTTCGCGCCAAGTGTCCAAGTCTCGTGGCAAGCAAAAGCCAAAACCAAAAAGCACCCGGGGGCGCACAGCGCTGCCGGGTGTTGGCCTCCAGGATCTGTTTACAGCAGTTGGCCTCAAAGAGGCCTCGGCGTCCTGGTCGGCTTGCTCGGAGGGATACTCGTCGCGGAATTCGGGGCTGTAGACAGGAAAACGGCCGCGGAGTCAAGACAAGGACCGTTCCGTCGGTCTCCCCACGCAGGAATCAGGTCGCCTTCGTTCCGTCTGCAGGTTCGGCCGAGACCCTCAGCGGCGAGCGCGGATGTAAGAGCAGCAGTATCGTCAGCAGGCTGCAGGCGATGCCGATCATGGCGATGAGGACCGCATCCGACGTCGCCCAGCCCGGCCCTTCGAGAGGTCTGGCGGTAAACAGGGCGAAGGAATTGTAGCTCTCCTGATGCGAGATCAGCAGGAAGCCGGTCAGATTGTTGCCGAGATGGGCACCGAGGGCGGCGCCCAGATTGCCAGTGGCATAGACCACCAGCGTCAAAAGCAGCGCGAAGGCGGCGATCGAGGCCAGCACGGAGGCGTTGATGGCCGCCGAGGAGCTCGGGCTCCAGTGGAGCGAGGTGAACAGCAGGCCCGGCAGCAGCGCCCAGATCAACGGGCTCCTGAAGCGGTACGCCAGACCGCGCAGCAGGTAGCCGCGGAACAGCACCTCTTCCGACGACGTCTGCAGAAAAGTGAACACCAGGATCGGGATCAGGAACAGCAGCCAGGACGACAGGGCAATCGAGCCGCGCGCGATCTCGGGCTGCATCAGGTAGAGCAGGACCTCGGACACGAGCGAAGTGACCAACACCGCGATCAGTCCCTTGACGAAGCCCGATCGCGAAATGCGACGGCTGTTGCCGAGGAGCGCCGACAGCTTCTCGCCATGCACCCAGCGCATGGCGATCCAGAGGCCGATCCAGATACCGGCAAAAGAGGCGAGCGCGGTGAGGATGCCGACGGGCGACGCAAGGAAATCCTGCATGCCGCCGGCTGGCGCAGCCGCGCCTTGCGCTGTCCGCCAGGCGAAAAAGGCGTAGGTGCCGCCCAGCAGCACGACCACCGTCGTCGCGGCCCAGAACAGGAGGACGATCCCGGTCCCGAGAACCAGGCGCGGCAGGGTCGTCTTTTGGTTGGCTGTGTTTCGATAATGCTCGAAGGCGGCAGGATCCGATATCACGATCTCTCGCAAGCTGGTGCTTCGCGTCGCATGATTTATGGGATCGGACGGTTCTGCGCAATCATTCCTGTTCGGTACGCCCCACCAGCCATCGGCGCATTCGCCCCGCCCTCGCCTGCCTGCCGGCAGGCGAAAGGCATGCTCCGATGATTACCCGCGCCTATCCGCTTCAACGCACCACATACACGATGCGCCGCGTTTGCGGGTCGATCAGCGCCGGCTGGCCGTTCACATAGACGTAGCGGTAGTCGTAATCGGGGATCTCGCGCAACTCGACGCTCTCGGGCAATACGGCCCCGGTGACCACCTCGCCCTCAAGGTAGACAGGGTCGACGCGATGCGTGTCGACATAAGTCCTGACTTCGGCGGGAGGCTGCGGGATGGCGTCCTCGACCGGCTCGCCGGCGATGATCGAGCCGGTGTAATCGGTGGAATAACCCTCGGGCGGTGACACGACGGCGACGCTGGAGCCGAGCGGACGTCGCGTCAACACGACCCGGTTGCCGCCGAAATCAGCCGTCACATAGTCCGAATAGACCCAGCCCTGGCCACCGGCTTCGGCGATGGTGCACCATTTGCTGTTTTCGATACAGCCATTGAGCGTCGCCGACTTGCCGGCGGCGAGCACACCGATGACAGGATATTGCGGGCCTGGGCCGGCGCGGACGTTGAGATCGGTGATTGCGGAGACGGGGGTGTCGGCCATGGCGGCGCCCGAGAAGAGCGCGAGCATTCCGGCAACCGCGGGAAACAATAGGGATTTCATGGTTTCTCTCCGTTTCATGGTCCCTCGGCAGCGAAAACGGGAGAGCGGCGCATGCGTTCCAGCTAAAATGTTGAAGCCAACTCACGATTTGTTCCCGTTTCTTGCGGCAGGCCGGTCAGAAGGTCGTGAACGAAGGCCAGCTTGCGCGCGGCGACATCCGAGATGACGAAGGGGTAGAGGTCGGGCAGACCCATGCAGCGATTGATGGAATTGGAGGCTTCCGACAGCACCAGCCAGCGGGACAGAATCCTTTCGAACGGCTCGGGAGCGGGTGTCGGCTCGGACGGCGCTGGTTGCAGCATGCCCCCGGTGTCGCCCTGGGGCAATTCGTTGGCTTCCACCGTCTCCAGCCGGCCGAGCGGGAAGTTCAGCGCATGGACCATTTCCAGCGTGTCGGTGATGTGCAGGTGGTGGGCCCAGCTTTCGGCCCAATCCTCCCAGGGATGGGAGGTGGCATAGGGCGAGATGTGGCGTTGCTGCCAGCCGGGTGGGGCACCATTGGCATAGTGGTTCTTCAATGCCTGCTCGTAGCCGGTGCGCTCGTCGCCGAACAACGCGCGGAAGGCGTCAAGCCTTTGCGGATTGTCGCGGATCAGCCGGTCCCAGTAGTAGTGGCCGAGCTCATGGCGGAAATGGCCGAGCAAGGTGCGATAGTTCTCGCCCATTTCAACGCGCCGCCTTTCGCGCTCGGCGGAGTCGGCTTCGGCGACGTTGAGGGTGATCAGGCCATTGTCGTGGCCGGTCAGGATGCGCTCGCCGCCCGGGCCGCCGCCGATCGGATCGGCAAGGAAGTCGAAGGCAAGGCCGGCCTCGTCCGCGGGGTTCTGCTTGGGTGTCACCGGCAGTCCGAAGGCCAGCAGCGAATAGACCGCGCGCTTCTTCGCCGCCTCGACGCGTATCCAGCGGCGGCGGTTGCCGTCGACGGAGAGGTCCGGGATCAGCTGGTTGAGCGCGCAGGCGCGGCAGAAGGGCTGTCCCGCCTCGGCCATCCAGTTGCAGGCGCATTCGTCGGCATTGGCGCATGGGGAGCCGCCGTCGGCACCGGACAGGGCAAAGCGGGCGCGCTGCGGATCGTAGAGCACGGCACTGGAGCAGTTCAGGCACCGGGCGTTCTCGAAATAGAGACGATGGCCGCAATGAGGACAGTCGAAGAGTTTCATCTCGGTCTCGGACCACGGAACAGGGGAAAGCGCGTCGTGCAAAACGCCGGCCGACAAACGTCGTTCCCCCTGTGACGTCATTGAGCAACATGGCGCAAGGATCGTCAGGCCATGGGCGGTTCTTGCCATAATAATTGCTTGATCGTAGGCAAATTCCCATCCATTGGCCAGCTTGCGCGCGCGACAGTGACAAGTGCGCGTTTCACTGGCAAATTCCGGCCGGGACGTGATTCAGGCAACCAGGAGAGAACAACATGGCATTTCTTGCCAAGGGTAAGATGTTTGCAGCGGCCACTGTGGTGGCGATGCTTGCGCTGGCGACGGGCGCACAGGCGGCGGCCAGCTGCGGCAAGACCGGAGCCGGCTTCGATGCCTGGAAGCAGGACTTCGCAGCGGAGGCCAGGGCCGAGGGCGTGGGTTCGAGAGGGCTGGCCGCCCTGGCCGGCGCGACCTACGCGACCAGGACCATTTCCGCGGACCGCGCCATCCACAAGGCTTTCAGCGGCTCCGTGGAAGCTTTCATGAAGCGCCGCGGCGGGGCGGCGATCATTTCCAGGGGCCGGGCGTTGAAGAAATCGAATGCGGCGCTGTTCGACAAGATCGAACGGACCTACGGCGTCTCGCCGGGCGTGCTGCTTGCCATCTGGGGCATGGAGACGGGCTTCGGCGCCTCCATGGGCAACCAGAACACGGTGTCCGCCATTTTGACGCTTGCCTATGACTGCCGCCGTCCGGACTATTTTCAGCCGCATGCCATTGCGGCCCTGAAGCTGGTCGATCGCGGAACGTTGACCGCCGCGTCGGTCGGGGCCATGCATGGCGAGATCGGCCACACGCAGTTCCTGCCCGGAAATGTCCTGAAATATGGGGTGGGCAGCGGAAACCTGCGCGACAAGAGCATCGCGCTGGCATCCACGGCCAACTTCCTCAAGGCGCATGGTTGGCAGGCCGGCGCGAGCGCTCAGTCGAATATGGGTGCAATTGCTGGCTGGAACTCGGCGAGTGTCTATCAGCAGGCCATCGCCCGTATCGCCACCGCAATTGACGGCGAGTAATCGTCAGGGCAGTTCACCGTTTCACGGAAACGGCTAAACGCTCCATGTCTTTGTTTTTGCGCAATTCCCAAGGTAAAGTGCTACGCGCTTTTCCCGGAAAAACCGTACACTTTTCCTGGAATTGCTTTCCAGCAGAAAGCCCGGCCGCGATGCCGGGTTTCCTGTTCGCTGACCGGGTGAGTGGTCAGCCCCGGCGGTTGCGTGCGGCCAGCGTGCGCAGCCTCAGCGCATTGAGGCGGATGAAGCCCGCGGCGTCCTTCTGGTCGTAAGCGCCGCGGTCGTCCTCGAAGGTCACCAGCGCGTCGGAATAGAGCGTCTTGTTTGACTTGCGGCCGGTAACGATGACATTGCCCTTGTAGAGCTTCAGACGCACCGTGCCTTCGACATCCTCCTGGCTCTTGTCGATCATCGCCTGCTGCATCAGCCGCTCGGGCGCGAACCAGAAGCCGTTGTAGATGAGTTCGGCATAGCGCGGCATGAACTCGTCCTTGAGATGGGCAGCTCCCCTGTCGAGCGTGATCGATTCGATGGCGCGGTGCGCTGTTATGAGGATGGAGCCGCCGGGGGTCTCGTAGACGCCGCGCGACTTCATGCCGACGAAGCGGTTCTCGACGAGGTCGAGCCGGCCGATGCCGTTGTCGCGGCCGAGATCGTTGAGGGCGGCCAGCATGGTTGCCGGCGACAGCTTCTTGCCGTTGAGCGCTATCGGATCGCCCTTCAGGAATTCGATCTCGATCTCGGTGACCTTGTCCGGCGCGTCCATGGGCGAGACGGTGCGCTGGTGCACGAATTCCGGCGGCTCGCTCCACGGGTCCTCAAGCACCTTGCCCTCGGAAGAGGAATGCAGGAGATTGGCGTCGACCGAGAACGGCGCGTCGCCCTTCTTGTCCTTCGGCACCGGAATCTGGTGCTGCTCGGCGAAGTTGATGAGGTCGGTGCGCGACTTGAACGACCAGTCGCGCCAGGGCGCGATGACCTTGATGTCGGGATTGAGCGCATAGGCCGAAAGCTCGAAGCGGACCTGGTCATTGCCCTTGCCGGTGGCGCCATGGGCGATCGCGTCGGCGCCGGTCTCCTTTGCGATCTCGACGAGATGCTTGGAGATCAGCGGCCGGGCGATCGAGGTGCCGAGCAGATAGGTGCCCTCATAGACGGCGTTGGCGCGAAACATCGGGAAGACGAAGTCGGCAACGAATTCCTCGCGCACGTCGACGACGCGGATGTCCTTGATGCCCATCAACTCGGCCTTGCGGCGCGCCGGCTCCAATTCGCCGCCCTGGCCGAGGTCGGCGGTGAAGGTCACGACCTCTGCGCCGAGCTCGGTCTGCAGCCATTTCAGGATGATGGATGTGTCGAGGCCGCCGGAATAGGCGAGCACGACCTTCTTGACGTCTTTTGTTTTCGACATTTGGCGGTTTCCGCGACAAGAGTTCTCGGCCGGCGAGGTATCACGCCGTTTCCGGTCACCGCAAGGGGATGAACGCGGCAAGGCGCGGAGAAACAGGCATCCGCGACAGCTGGATCATTCTTTCGGTCGCACAACCGCTGGCAACCACAGTAGCCATTCGTTATAGCAGCGTCTTTAGAGCCAACGGACCGCCCATGTCCTTCATTCCCGACACCGCAACGCTGATCCAGTTCGCCATCGCCACGTTCATCCTGGCGATCACGCCGGGACCGGACATGACGCTGTTCGTCTCGCGCACGCTGAGCCAGGGCCGCGCCGCCGGCTTCGCCTCGATGGCGGGGGCGCTGTGCGGCACGCTGATCCACACCACGCTGGTGGTGGTCGGCGTCTCGGCGCTGATCGTCGCCTCGCCGATGGCCTTCTTCGTGCTGAAGATCTTCGGCGCCGGCTATCTCGTCTTCCTGGCCTGGCAGGCGATCACCAAGGGCTCGGCCTTCTCGCCGGAGAAGAAGACGGGCCCACAAATCTCGCTGTTCCGGAGCTGGATGGTGGGACTGGGCGTCAACCTGCTCAACCCGAAGATCATCCTGTTCTTCATGACCTTCCTGCCGCAATTCGTCTCGGCGCATGATCCGCACGCGCCGGGAAAGCTGTTCTTCCTCGGCGCCATGTTCGTGGTGCTGTCGACCCCGGTGACGACCCCGATGGTGCTGGCGGCGGAGAAATTCTCGGCGGCGATGAAGGCCAGCCCGCGCGTGACGCGGGTGGTCGACTATCTCTTCGCCGGCGTGTTTTCCGCGTTCGCGCTCAAAATCCTGACTGCCCAGGCGAAGTAGGATTTTGCTGTTCGCTGCTGATCTCTTCCGAACCGGAGGTCAGAAAAGCTTCCCCCTTACGCGGGCGCTCGGTTCGGGGTCACGGTTCGGCTTTCCACCAGCTTCCGGCCCAGCGTCCGGCGCTGAGCCAATAGAAGATGCCCCCGACCATGCCGCCGCCGATGACGGCGGCCATGGCGCGCGGCTCGGTGACGGCGAATGGCGTGTCGCCCATCTGGTCGGCGAAGCCGAGGAAGACGGCGGCGACGATCGCACCGGCCAGCGCATAGAACAGCCAATCGCGCCGGCCGAGGATCTCGGCGATCAGAATCGCGAGGGCCGCCGGCATGAAGGCGAAATAGGCGGCAAACAGCGCGACGAAGGGGATCGAGAAATAGAGCGAGGCGGTCGCCGCCGGCTCCGCATGCGCCGGCGTATAGCCGAGCGAGGCCAAGAACAGGACATTGAGGAACGCGCTCGCCGCCAGCGCGGCGACGGCATAGCCGAACAGGATGACGGCAAGGCGCACGATATAGGCGACGAGACGGGTCATTGCTGATCCCGGCGTGTGAGATGACCGGACTTGCGCCCGGCCAGAAACCAGTAGACCGAACCGGCGGCAATGCCGGCGGTGGCCAGGAAGCCGAGAAAGCCCGGGTTGAAAACAAACCCTCCGGCCGAGCCCGGGATGAGAACCCCGAACGCGATGGACGTGATCGCGCCCGTGGCCGCGAAGTAGAACCACCCCCGAAGCGACAAGCGTTCGGCCATGAAGATCGCGGGGCCGACGATCAACAGGGCGCAGACCGCCACTGTCACTACCGTGAGCGGGAAGGAAACCAGCCAGTCGAACGCGAAAACGATGGACCAGTTGCCATATTCGAGCCCTTCCAGAAGAGCGATCAGCAGCACAGGCACCAGGATCGAGGTCAGCACGGCGGCGATATAGCCGACTGCTATGAAGACGAAGCGCTTGAGCCCGGCGACGAGACGCCTCACGCCTCCCCGTGCCCCGCGATCATCATGGCTTCCAGCGCCAGCCGGTCGACCTTGCGCATGCGCTCCGATTCCGACTTGAGCTGGCCGCAGGCGGCGAGGATGTCGCGGCCGCGCGGCGTGCGGATCGGCGAGGCATAGCCGGCATTGTTTATGTAGTCGGCGAATTTCTCGATCGTCTCCCAGTCCGAGCACTGGTAGTTGGTGCCAGGCCATGGGTTGAACGGGATCAGGTTGATCTTGGCCGGAATGCCCCTGAGCAGCTTGACCAGCGCCTTGGCATCGTCGAGGGAATCGTTGACGTCCTTCAGCATCACATATTCGAACGTGATGCGCCTGGCGTTCGACAGGCCAGGATAGGCGCGGCAGGCGGCGATCAGCTCCTTGAGCGGATACTTCTTGTTGATCGGAACCAGGAGGTCGCGCAGATCGTCATTGGTGGCGTGCAGCGAGATGGCGAGCATGACGCCGATCTCCTCGCCGGTGCGGAAAATCTCCGGCACCACGCCGGAAGTCGACAGGGTAATGCGGCGCTTGGAGAGTGAAAGACCGTCGCCGTCGGAGGCGATCAGCAGCGCTTTCTTGACCGCCTCGAAATTGTAGAGCGGCTCGCCCATGCCCATCATGACGATGTTGGACACTTTGCGGCCCTCGGCCGGCACGATGGCGCCGTCGGGCGTGTCGCGGTCGGGGAAGTCGCCGAGCCGGTCGCGCGCGGTGAGCAACTGGGCGAGGATTTCCTCGGCCGTCAGGTTGCGGACCAGCTTCTGGGTGCCCGTGTGGCAGAAGGAGCAGGTCAGCGTGCAGCCGACCTGCGAGGAGATGCAGAGCGTGCCGCGGCCTTCCTCGGGAATGTAGACGGTCTCGATCTCGACCGGGCGGCCGGCGCCGCGCGGCGGAAAGCGGAACAGCCATTTGCGCGTGCCGTCGGCGGAGATCTGTTCCTCGACGATCTCGGGCCGCGCCACGGTGAAATGCTTGTCTAGCTCGGCGCGAAGATCCTTGGAGATATTGAACATGCCGGCGAAATCGGAGACGCCGCGCACATACATCCAGTGCCAGAGTTGCTGGGCGCGCATTTTTGCCTGACGCTCCGGCACAATGCCGGAAGCAATGAGGGCCTCGCCGAGCTCGGCGCGCGTCAGGCCGATCAGCGACGCTTTTTCGGCCGGCACGGCGCGGGCGCGCAAGGCGTCACGGGCGCCTTCGGCGGTGAGGTCGAATGAAAGGGTCATGGTTGCACTGATATAAGCGGTTTGCGGCCGATTTCATCCATCGGCCCGATATGAAGCGCGGCCCATAGCACAGCTTGGCGGCGGAGTCATGCGATGGCGAGGCGATCCGTGTGCCGACCGATTGATAGATGCGCTGGCCGGTCAGGCCTGCGGTCCGTGTTTTTCGACTGAAAACGGATCACTTGATCGTGTTGAAGTAACGGTTCTCACCGCGTGTTCGAACCCCTGGATGGGGCAACCATGCCCCGACAAATGGGAGTATGCAGCATGAACTCTATCAAGCTCGCCGTCATTGCCGGCTTCGTCGGCCTTTTCGCCTCGCAGGCATTTGCCGAAGACGCGATGGGCACGATGACCATGATGAAAGCAGGGCAAGTCACGGCAATCATGCCGGACGGGCATATGGGCACCATGACGCCGGATGCGAAAACGAGTGCCGAGATGATGAAGATGGCAAAGCCGATCAAGCACTGCATGATGATGATGACCGACGCCAAGGGCAAAGCCTTCATGATCGACACGTCGACCAAGAAGGCTCAGGCGGAATGCGAAAAAATGGCTATGTGAGGCCTGCCATCGATCGATGTTCCCGCCGGCTCGGAGGTCGGCGGGGGCTATTCGAGCCTTGTCCCCGGAGGCCGATCGGAAAACGATCGGGATCATTGCGGCGAACCGGGCATAGCTCATGGTTCCTTGTTCATGGTCCCAAACCGCCGCCATGGACATTTAGTCAGGTCCGTCGTCCAATCCACGTTCGATGCGAATGCTTGATCGAGGTCATGCCTGTGTTAGGGCTGGGTTCCGTCGAGAGGACAGACATGGCCGGTACAGTGCGAAAATACCCCTTGCTGCGGCGTTCGCGCGCCATGTGGGGCTCTCGCCGGGTGTGGCAGCCGCGGCTGGTGTTCTGGGCCGGCGCAATCTGCATCGGCATGATCAGCGTTATGTTCGCGGTGCTGGCCGACAAAGCGCAGGCGTTGTTCCACGCCATGATCGGCGATGACGGCGGCTGGCGCTTCTATCTGCCTTTGGCGATCACGCCGCTCGGCTTCGTGCTGTGCGCCTGGCTGGCGCAAGCCTTCTTCCCGGGCTCGCAAGGCAGCGGCATTCCGCAGGCGATCGCCGCGCGGCATCTGCGCGACGACGACGACCGCGGCCATATCCTGTCGCTGAAGCTGGTGGCGGGCAAGATCGCGCTCACCCTGGTCGGCCTGTTCTGCGGCGCTTCGATCGGCCGCGAGGGACCGACCGTGCAGGTCGGCGCGTCGTTGATGCTACAGGCGGCACGCTGGGGCGGCATGGCGCAGGCGCGCGGCCTGATCCTGGCCGGCTCGGCCGCCGGCATCGCGGCCGCCTTCAACACGCCGCTCGCCGGCATCGTCTTCGCCATCGAGGAAATGGGCCGCACCTACGAAGCGCGGACCAACGGGCTGGTGCTGACGGCGGTGATCCTGGCCGGCATCGCCTCGCTCGGCCTGCTTGGCAACTACACCTATTTCGGCGTCTCGAAGGAGACGATCTCGTTTGCCGCCGAGTGGCCGCTTGTCATTGCCTGCGGGATCATCGGCGGCGGCTTCGGCGCGCTGTTCTCGCTCCTGGCGCTGAAGGCAACGCGCCGGATCCGGCGCTGGAACACGGGGCAGCCCTTGCGGCGCGCCTTGCTGGTCGCCGCCATCTGCGGGCTCGGCGTCGCGGCGATCGGCATCGCCTCGGGCGGCTTGACCTTCGGCACCGGCTACGCCCAGGCGCGCGGCGCCGTTGAAGGCACGCCGCTGCCCTGGTTCTTCTTCGCCGAGAAGTTCCTTGCCGGGCTGCTGTCGATGGTCTCTGGCATTCCGGGCGGTATCTTTGCGCCTTCGCTTTCGGTCGGCGCCGGCATCGGCAGCTCGCTCGGCCTCGTCTTCGGCGCCAGCACGGGTGCGGCCGCGTTGCTCGGCATGGCCGGCTATTTCGCCGGCGTCGTGCAGGCGCCGATGACGGCCTTCGTCATCATCCTGGAGATGACCGGCAATCACGACAATGTCATCGCGCTGATGCTGGCCTCGATGCTGGGCTACGGCACGGCGCGCATGATCTCGCGCGAGCCGCTCTATCATGCGCTGTCGCGCGTCTTCATCGCGGAAGCCATCCGCCGGCGCAGGGCGGAGGCGGCGCCGGAACAAGGCCCGGCCTGAAAAGCAAAAGGCCGGACTCAGCGGTCCGGCCCTCTGTTCAAGCGAAGCTTCGACTATTTGCAGTTGGCGATCGAGGACAGCGCCGCCGAGATGCCTTTCAGCGAGAACACATAGGAGGTGGTGTTGCCGCGGCCGGACTTGGCCTGCACCTTCATGTCGGTGCCGGATTTCATGGCGGCGATCAGCACCGGCTCCTCGGCGGCGTTCTCGACCCAGGCCGACTTGCCGCGCGTGAACATCGAAAACGTCTTCTTATCGATGGTGACGGTGGCCTTGGAGTTTTCCTGGAAGGTGTAGCCGGCGATGAATTGCGGCTCGTAGGACACCTGCTGGCCGGGCCGCTGGCTGACGAAGAAGAACATGTCGCCATGGTCGAGCGTCGGCGGCTGCTTGTCGGTCGGCACGGTGAGGACATAGCAGACCTTGCCGCCCGATGCCTGGTAGCTGTAGGTGCCCCAGGCATTGTGCTGGCCGATCTTGGTCGCCTGCTGCGCCATCGCCGGCGCTGCGAAGGCCACCAGGACCAGGCTCGAAACTGTAGCAATCAATCCGCGCATCGTTTTTCCCGTATTCCAAATGGTGCGGAGGCAGGCCGCGTGGCGTCCTGCCGTCGCTTCATTTTGATTTAATCTGGGTTACCAAACGGTGAATACCTCTGAGAAAAGGACGCTCACCCCAGGAAACCGCCGCCGTCTTCGCGCCGCCGCCTTTCAAGCGGCTGGCGCGATGTCCCTTCGGCGACTTGGAGGGCATGAAAGCGGCAAGAGTTTGACTTTTCCACAAGCCCTCTGAACGCTGGTGTCCAGAGCGCGCGAAGGCGGTGCCAGGGCTCAACCCCTGTCTGATATGGCATCCTTGGCGGCCTGCCGGTGCGCCGGCGTGATATGGGCGCTGACGGCGGTGATCGCTGCGGTGAGCACGGCGATATCATCGGTGAAGCCGAGGCCGAGGACGAAGTCGGGGACCATATCCACCGGCAGGACGAAATAGCCGAGTGCCGCCACCAGGATGCCTTTCGCGCGCAGCGGCGTGTTCTTGTCCATGGCGCAGTAATAGGCCGCGACGACATCTTCCATGAACGGGATCTGCCGCGCGGCCTTCTTGGCCGTGCGCCAGAATTTCTCGCGCACCTCGCCCTCGCCGCCCAGCCGGTCGCCAAAGCCGAAGAAATCAAAACCGGATTTTTGCGCCATCAATTTCTCCTTGCGGGCTCAAGCGCTTGCCTGCGCATGGCCGCGGGGCAAAATGTGGTGAAACCCGACGCTTGCTGCAAGAGCTTGGCGGATCGCTAGGCTGAAAATCGGAATCAGTCTTGACCGCGTCGAGCCGAAGTTTAGGGACGTTGTACCGCGTCGCCCACCACCTAGCCGACAAAGCGGTTCATCTTCTTCGCCAACTCGATGTCAAGCGCCGTGACGCCGCCGGCATCGTGGGTGTTCAGCGTCACGTCGACGGTTTTGTAGACATTGGACCAGTCGGGATGGTGGTCCATCTTCTCGGCAGCAAGCGCGACGCGGGTCATGAAGGCGAAGGCTTCGGAGAAATTCCTGAAGGTGAACGTCCGGTTGATGGAAGCGCCATCCGCAGCCAGCGACCAGCCTTCGAGGCCTGTCAGCGCCGCGATGATGGCTTCCTTGCCAAGTTTCTCTCTCGTCATGTCCGGTTCCTGTGCTATTTCGAAGATGACCTTCACCATAGCGCGGATCGATGAGCACGAAGCCCATAAAATCCATTCTGTTCGTTTGCCTGGGCAACATCTGCCGCTCGCCGCTGGCGGAAGGCGTGCTTCGTTCCGTGCTGACGGAACGTGGACTGGGCCGGGACATAGTGCTCGATTCGGCCGCAACCAGCGACTGGGAGGCGGGCTCCGCCCCTGATCGGCGTTCGATCGCCATCGCGTCGCGCCACGGCATCGACATATCGGAACTGCGGGCACGCAAGATCACGCCCGAGGATTTCTCGCGTTTCGACCTGATCTTCGGCATGGACAGCTCGAACGTCGCCGACCTGAAGAGGCTGGCGCCAGCCGCCGTGCGCGACCGCGTCCACCTCTTCCTGGAATTTGCACAGGGAAAGGGCCGCGACGTGCCGGATCCCTATCACCACGGCGAGGAAGCCTTCGCCGAGGTCTACCGCATGATCCGCGAAGCGTCGGAGGCGCTGGCGACCCGGCTTGCCGCGCGCGTATCGGCGCCGGACAGCGGCCAGGCTTCCTCCACGATGTAGGGGCCGCCGCCGACCGAATCGCGCGACGACATCAAGACGAACCGGCTGATGCGGAACGGCAAGGTCGAAAAATTGCCGCGCGCCGAAAGATACTGGGCGACGTCCAGCGGGCTCGAATTGCGCAGGCGCGCCAGTGTGACATGCGGCATGAACTTGCGCGGATCGGCCGGAATGCCGAGCCGCTGGCAAATGCGCTCGATTTCAGCCTGAAGCGCCGCGAGGTCCGGCGAGGCAGAGACCCCGGCCCACACGGCATGCGGTTTCTTCTGGCCGAAAGCGCCAACGCCCGACAGCGTCAGCGGGAAGGAGGGACGGTGGACGCGGTCGAGCGCGTTTGCGATCTCGTCGGCGACATGGCCTTCGACATCGCCGATGAAGCGCAGCGTCAGATGGTAGTTCTCGACGTCGATCCAGCGGGCCCCGGGCAGGCCGCCCCTGAGCAGGGACAGCGAAAGGGCGGCGTCACGCGGAATTTCGAGGGCGGTGAAAAGACGCGGCATGAAGAGCCTCCCTTCCTCGAATCGAACTGTGCCCCTAGCGAATCATCGATAATCAAGCGGGGCAAGAGATTTGTTGGTCACAGGTCTCGTCGAAAGATTTCCCCAACGGAAAGGTCTCCCCCGCTCACGATCCTCCAGGCACCGCCGCGATGGCCTTCTCGACCGCGGGCAATATACGCTCGACCATCTGGGCGACCCCCTTGGCGTTCGGATGCAAGCCATCCTCAAGCTGCAGGGCGGACCGGCCGGCTACGCCGTCGAGAAAGAACGGGTACAAGGTAACGCCGTATTTTGCGGCCAGTTCCGGAAAGATGGAGTCGAAGGCGTTCTGATAATCGGCGCCGAGATTGGGCGCTGCGCGCATGCCGGCCAGCAGCACGGCGATCTTGCGCTGTTTCAGCTTGGCCAGCATCGTATCCAGGTTCTTGCGGGTGATGTCGGGCGAAACGCCGCGCAGCATGTCGTTGGCGCCGAGTTCGAGGATGACAAGCTGCGTGCCGTCCGGCACCGACCAGTCGAGCCGCGCCAGCCCGCCGCTGGACGTATCGCCCGAAACGCCGGCATTGGCGACGATTACATCCCTGCCCCTGGCGCGCAGCGCCGCCTGCAGCCTGTCGGTAAAACCTTCTTCCGGTCCGAGCCCGAAGCCGGCCATCAGGCTGTCACCGAAACCGACGATCTTGAAGGGCTCGGCGCGTGCCGACGAAATGGCGCCGCAAATGACGAGGAAAACGATCAGGCCTGCGGCAATTCTGCGTTGGAAAGACATGCGGCAGGTCCCATATGACAGAGAATTCTTCCGGCAACGGCCCGGCGGGCGGAGCCTTCATCTCCATATAGGACGCTTTCATTTTGACAGAAGCCGTCATCGAGCTGAAAGACGTATCGCTGACATTGGGCGAAGGCGCCTCGTCCGTCCATGTGCTGAAGGGCGTCAGCCTCGATGTGGCGCGCGGCGAGGCGACCGGCATCGTCGGACCGTCGGGGTCGGGCAAGTCGACGCTGCTCATGGTCCTCGCCGGTCTGGAAAGGGTCGATTCGGGCACGGTACGAATTGCCGGCGAGCTGCTCAACGACAAGAGCGAGGATCAGATCGCATCGTTCCGTGGGCGAAACGTCGGCATCGTCTTCCAGTCCTTCCATCTCATTCCCAATATGACGGCGCTCGAAAATGTCGCCGTGCCGCTGGAGCTGGCCGGCCATGCCGATCCGTTCTCGGTGGCGGAACGCGAGCTGGCGGCCGTCGGTCTGAGCGACCGCGTCACGCACTATCCCGGCGAACTTTCGGGCGGCGAGCAGCAGCGCGTCGCGATCGCCCGGGCGCTTGCGCCATCGCCGCGCATCCTCATCGCCGACGAGCCGACCGGCAATCTCGACCATGCGACCGGCAAGCAGGTCGCCGACCTGCTGTTCGCCAAGGCGGCCGAGCGCGGCATGACGCTGGTGCTGGTCACGCATGATCCGGCGCTCGCGGCGCGCTGTTCGCGCCAGGTCTCTATGCGCTCCGGCAGGATCGAGGCGCCCGCGCCGACCAAGGCCATCGCCTGATGTCGCCGGCGCGGACGTTAAAACTCGCCGTCCGCTTCTCCTTGCGCGAGATGCGCGGCGGCCTGGCCGGCTTTCTGATCTTTCTTGCCTGCATCGCGCTCGGCGTCGCGGCGATCGGCGGCGTGAATTCCGTCGCGCGCTCGATCAGTGCCGGCGTTGCCAACCAGGGCCAGACGCTGCTTGGCGGCGATCTGCGCTTCCAGCTTAACCAGCGCGACGCAAGCGACGCCGAACGCGGCTCCCTCGATGGGCTGGGCACCGTGTCGAGAACCGCCAGCATGCGCTCGATGGCGCGGCTTGCCGACGGCTCCGATCAGGCGCTGGTCGAGGCCAAGGCCGTCGACGAGGCCTATCCGCTTTACGGTGCGCTGGAAACCGAGCCGGCGTTAACGAAGCAGGAACTGTTCGGCGAACAGTTCGGTGTTTTCGGCGCGGCCGCGCCCGACCTGCTGTTCGAACGGCTGCATGTGAAGCTCGGTGATCGACTGAAGCTCGGAACCGCCACCTTCGAACTGCGCGCCAGGCTGGTCACCGAGCCCGATGCCGTGTCCGAAGGCTTCGGTTTCGCGCCGCGCCTGATGATCTCGACGGAGGGCCTGGCCGCCACAGGGCTGGTCCAGCCGGGCAGCCTGGTCGAGAATTCCTACAAGGTCCGGTTGGCCGCCGACGCCGACGAGGCGCGGCTCAAGGCCATCCAGGAGGAGGCCGCCAAGGATTTCCCGGAGGCCGGCTGGTCGATCCGCACGCGCAGCAATGCGGCCCCGGCGCTCTCTTCCAACATCGAACGCTTTTCGCAATTCCTGACCTTGGTCGGGCTGACGGCGCTGGTGGTCGGCGGTGTCGGCGTGGCCAACGCGGTGCGCGCCTATCTCGACGGCAAGCGCGGCGTCATCGCCACCTTCAAGAGCCTGGGCGCATCCGGCGGCTTCGTCTTTGCCGTTTACCTCGTGCAGATCCTGATGATCGCGGCCCTCGGCATCGCCGCCGGTCTGGTGCTCGGCGCGCTGATGCCCTTCGCCGCCAGCGCCGCACTTCAGTCGGTCGTTCCGGTGCCGGCGCAAGGCGGCTTTTATCCCGGCGCGCTCGGCATGGCGGCGCTGTTCGGGTTGCTGGTGACGCTGGCTTTCGCGCTGCTGCCGCTGGGCCGCGCCCGCGACGTGCCGGCGACCGCGCTGTTTCGCGAGATGGGGCTGGAAGGCCGCGGTTTTCCACGCGCTATCTATGTCGTTTGGGCGCTCGGCATCGCAGTGCTGCTTGCAGCGCTCGCCATCCTGTTTTCGGGCGACCAGCGCATCGCTTCGATCTTCGTCGGGGCCACCATCTTCGCCTTCCTGGTGCTGCGCCTGGTCGGCGCGCTGGTGCAATGGTCGGCAAGGAAGAGCCCGCGCGTGCGCTTCGTGGCGCTCAGGCTCGCCGTCGGCAACATCCATCGGCCAGGCGCGCTGACGCCGTCGGTGGTGCTGTCGCTGGGGCTTGGGCTGACGCTGCTGGTGACGCTGGCGCTGATCGACGGCAATCTGCGGCGGCAGATCTCCGGCAGCCTGCCGGAGCGGGCGCCGAACTTCTTCTTCGTCGATATCCAGAGCAGCGATGTCGACGGCTTCTCCAGTCTGATCAGCAAGGAGGCCCCGCAGGGGACGCTGGCCAAGGTGCCGATGCTGCGCGGTCGGGTGATGGCGCTCAACGGCGTTGCCGTCGACAAGGTCAAGGTGCCGGCGGAGGGCGCCTGGGTGCTGCGCGGCGATCGCGGCCTGACTTATGAGGCCAAGCAGCCGGACAACGCGACGCTGACCGAGGGGAAATGGTGGCCGGCCGATTATACCGGCGAGCCGCTCGTCTCGTTTTCCGACAAGGAAGGCAAGGAAATCGGGCTGAAGCTCGGCGATACCGTCACCGTCAACGTGCTCGGCCGCAATGTCACGGCCAGGATCGCCAATTTCCGCCAGGTCGAATGGGAGACGATGGGCATCAACTTTGTCATGATCTTCTCGCCCAGTACATTTGCCGGCGCGCCGCATGGCTGGGTGGCGACGCTGACCGAAAAGAGCGCCACTCCGGCCGACGATGCCCGCATCCTCAATGCCGTCACTCGCGCCTTCCCGGCAGTCACCACGGTGCGCGTCAAGGACGCGCTCGACATCGTCAACCGGCTGGTGGGACAGCTCGGCGCGGCGATCAGGGCGGCGGCCGGCGTGGCACTGATCGCGTCGGTGCTGGTGCTGGCCGGCGCGCTCGCCGCCGGCAACCGGGCGCGCATCCACGACGCGGTGGTGCTGAAGACGCTGGGCGCGACGCGGCTGACGCTGATATCGGCCTTCTCGCTGGAATATATGCTGATCGGCCTCGCCACGGCGGTCTTCGCGCTCGCCGCCGGCAGTGCCGCCGCATGGTTCGTTGTCGCCCGCATCATGACATTGCCGTCGCATTTCATGCCGGAAGTGGCGGTGGCGACCATTCTCTTTGCGCTGGTCATCACCGTCGGCATCGGTCTCGCCGGCACCTGGCGGGTACTCGGCCACAAGGCATCGCCCGTGTTGCGCAACCTCTGAGTCCGCATCGGCTCCACCCCGCCGACGGCCGCCATTTGGTTAAATCGGCGTAATGTTTCGCGGCCAAAGGGCTGGAAAACCGCGCCATACGTGCCTCACGAAGCATTACACCCGGTTACGGTCTTGTTCTTGACGCGAATAACCATCATATTTCGCCGCAGGCATGCTGGAGTCCCGCCAGCGGCGCCTGGGTCCGGGTGGACCCGACACCGGACGGGGCAGAAGCAATAGAGGACCACAATGGCTGAACCCATTCGCAACTATCAGACGCGCGCCGTGCCCGGCGCAGCCGTCGACATCGATCAGGGCCTGCGCGCCTATATGATCAAGGTCTACAATTTGATGGGGCTTGGTCTCCTCATCACTGGTCTTGCCGCCGTCGGCACGATCATGCTGGCCACAACCACCGATCCGGCCTCGGCTGTCGCGACGCTGCCGAGCGGCGAGATGCTGACCTCGTTTGGCTACGCGATCTTCGGCTCGCCGCTGCGCTGGCTGGTGATGCTGGCCCCGCTGGCCGCCGTGCTGTTCCTGTCGTTCCGCGTCCAGTCGATGAGCGTGTCGGCGGCGCAGACGACGTTCTGGGTCTATGCGGGCCTGGTCGGCCTGTCGCTGTCGTCGATCTTCCTTGTCTACACCACCGCCAGCATCTCGCAGACCTTCTTCGCCACCGCCGCGGCCTTCGGCGCGCTGTCGCTGTTCGGCTACACGACCAAGCGCGACCTGACGGCGATGGGCTCGTTCCTGATCATGGGCGTGTTCGGCATCATCATCGCGATGGTGATCAACATCTTCCTGCAGTCGTCGGCGCTGTCCTTCGCCGTCTCGGCGATCGGCGTGCTGGTCTTCGCCGGCCTCACTGCCTACGACACGCAGAAGATCAAGGAGATGTATTTCGAGGGCGACGCTTCCGACGTCGCCGGCCGCAAGGCCATCATGGGCGCGCTGACGCTCTATCTCGACTTCATCAACCTGTTCATGTTCCTGCTCCAGTTCATGGGCGACCGCCGTTAAGGCCTGGTCCGCGTCATGGTCTGACTGGACCATCGGGTTTGGAAGGGGCGGCCCAACGGCCGCCCTTTTCTTTTGCGCCGACCTTTGCTGTTATTGCAGGCAGACAAAGAGGCCTGCATAAAGAATGAGCATTATCGTTATACGGGCCGCACGCGCGGCCGACCTCGACACTATTACGCAAATCTATGCCGACGCTGTGACCCGCGGCACGGCGAGCTACGAACTGGAGCCGCCGGGCCGCGCCGAAATGGGCACGCGATTCGACACGCTCCAGGCCGGCGGCTTCCCTTACCTTGTGGCGGAAAAGGCTGGCGCCGTGCTCGGCTATGCCTATGCCGGTCCCTTCCGGCCCCGCCCGGCCTACCGCTTCATCGTCGAGGATTCCGTCTATGTCGCGCCTGATGCCAAGGGCCAAGGTGTCGGCCTCAAGCTGATGCAAAGCCTGATCGCGGCGGCCGAGGCGGCGGGCTTTCGGCAGATCGTCGCGGTGATCGGCGACGGCCATCCCGACAGCGCTTCCGTCAAGCTGCACGAAAAGCTCGGCTTTCGTCATTCCGGCCGCCTCGAAGGCTCCGGCTACAAGCACGGACGCTGGCTGGACACGGTGTTCATGCAACTGGCCCTGAACGGCGGTGCATCGGTGCCGCCCGATCCGGACTCGTTGCCGGAACGAAAGTTCCGCGAGGCGTCAGAGAGAACTGAAGAACTGAAGAATTGAAGAATTGGCACTCAGCGTCTGACATGCCGGCCGTCTTCTTTGTTCTTCAGTTCCCCAATTCTTCAGTTCCTAGCTCAGGCCTCGACCAGCTTCAGCTTGCTGTCGAAGACGCCGAGCACACGGCCAAGCTCCTGCCCGCGCTTGAGGATGCGGCCGCCCGCGGCAATGACGGCGAAGGCGCCTTGCTTGCGTGCCAGCTTCGGGTCCTTGACGATCTGGAACAGCGGCACCTCGCTGGCCCGGCGGAACACCGAAAACACGGCCCTGTCGGTGAGATGATCGATAGCGTAGTCGCGCCATTCGTTGGCAGCGACCATGCGCCCGTAGAGTTTCAGGATCTGGTCCAGTTCGCGGCGCTCGAAGCGCACCGGCTGGTCGAGGCGCGCACGGCGTGCCTCGTGGAGCGGGATCAGTATTGCGGATGCGTCGCCATCCTCCGTCCCGCCGCCGTGATCGGTCATGCCTCGATCCTTCAAAAATGAACCTTTGCCAACCAAAGTTGGCGCTTTCGCTATCGAATTGCAAGTGCCGGCGAAGCGGTGCGGAGCCGCGCCATTTCCGTCGCGTCCAGTCACGTTTGCAAACGACATGTTGGAATTGGTGATGCTCCGCCACATTCTCGCCATTTTTTATCCGCGCTCATGCCCCAATGTCCGACGAATTTACCGGCGTTGCCTGAGACGGTTCGGTCCGGCACCGGCTCGTAAACCCCAAGCCCCCCGCCCACGGGTCTGCGTCGGATCGAACCAACCTCGGCTTTTCCTCGGAAGAGCCGGGTGCGACGATCCCAAAACCTAAATGACCGACGTCAGAAGCAAGCTGACGTCGGTTTTTTCATGCCTGGATGGCCGCGACGGCGGATTTCCCGCCCCATAGGCGGTTTCCAGTCCGCTCCCGGTGCGACCGACAGGATCGATGCGCGCTGAAATCTTGGCACGCCGCCGTCGCTTGCCAACGCCATCGCCACTTAATAAGGTGTTAAGTGAAACGGGAGCGGCAATGCCACGCATATCGGACTCCACGGCGAAAGAGGTGAATGGCACGGCCGCGGTCGAGGCCGGCGGCGTCGGTCCCCGCATCAAGGCGCTGCGCATGGCAAGGCGCGTCTCGCTGCGCCGACTGGCCGACATGACCGGCACGACGGCGAGCTTCATCAGCCAACTCGAGCGCAATCTCTGCGGCGCCAACACAGGCACGCTGCTCAAGATCGCCGCCGCTCTCGATCTCGGCATCAACGACCTGTTCGAAGACTCCGGCCGTCCGTTGCACAAGGTGCTGAGGCGCGCGGAACGGCCTGTCGTTCCCGTCGGCGTGCGAGGCCGCAAGATGCTTTTGTCGCGGCGGCCGATCCACCAGTTCGAGGTCTATGCGGGCCATTTCGAGGTCGGCGGCTCGACCGGCGAGGACGCCTATGTGCATGGCGGCGAGCATGAGATGTTCATGGTGCTCAAGGGAACCGTCGAACTGACGCTTGCCGAAGAGCGCCATCTGATGCGCGAGGGCGACAGCGTCGAATACGCGACCTCGGTGCCGCACCGCACGGTCAATGTCGGCGACACGCCGGCGGAGGTGCTCTGGATTATCGCGCCGCCGACCGCCGGCGCGCTCGAACTTGATCAGTACAGGCCCGGAAACCGCTCGCATCCGGGTGAATGAGAACAAATGCGAGTTCTGGAATGGGAGAGTTGACGATGAGAGTGAAATTTGCACATGCGGCGTGCCTGGGCGTGCTTCTGACGGCGACGGCCGCGCTCGCGCAATCGAAGCCGGTTGCCGGAGAGGTGGCCGAAGGCTCGCTGAAGGGCAAGACGCTGACCTTCGTGTCCTATGGCGGCATCTACCAGGACGGCCAGGCGGCGGCGCTCAAGGAGTTCGTCGACAAGTCGGGCGTCAAGCTGCTCAATGACGGCCCGACGGAGATCGCCAAGCTGCAGGCGCAGGTCGAGTCCGGCAATGTGACATGGGACGTTGTCGATACCGACGATCTGCCGCCCTATGTCTATTGCGGCAAACTGTTCCAGAAGCTGGATCTCTCCAAACTCGACGTCTCGAAAATTCCCGAGGGCCAGGTCGGCGAATGCTCGGTGCCGGCGATGAACTACGGCGTCGTGCTGATGTACAACACCGAAAAGTACAAGGACAATCCGCCCAAGAGCTGGGCCGACTTCTTCGACACGCAGAAATTCCCCGGCGTGCGCGGAATCGACGGCTCCGGCAGCCCGACCGGTGGCTTGTTGGAACAGGCCTTCAAGGTCGCCGGTGGCGACCCGAAGGCGATGACGGTGGCCGATATCGACAAGGCCATCGATGTGGTTCGCAAGCTCGGCCCCGATACCATCTTCTGGAAGACGGGTGCTGAATCGCAGCAACTCGCCGAATCCGGCGAGGCCGACATGCTGATGATGTGGACGGGCCGCGCCATGACCGCGGTCAAGAACGGCGCCAAATACGCACCAGCCTGGCAGGACTGGCTGGTGGTGATGGATCAGATGACGATCCCTGTCGGCGCCAAGGACACGGAGGCATCCTACGCGCTGCTCAACGCCTATCTTGGCAAGCACGCGCAGGAGGTGTTGACGGAGCAAACGTCTTACACGCCGATCAACAGTGAAGCGCAGCCCAAGGTCGACGCTTCCGTCTCCGCTTTCCTGACCAACACGCCCGAACGCCAGAAGCAGGGCTATAAGCAGAACTTCAAGTTCTGGGTCCCGAATTTCGCGGTGGCGCAGGAGAAGTGGTCCGCGCTGATGTCCGGCAACTGACCGGCTGAGGGAGACCAAAAGCCGTGAGCGCGTCCGAGCCAATCATTTCGGCCGAAAGGCGCCGGGCATGGCGGCCGTTCGCGCTCACGCTGCCGGCGCTGATCCTGCTCTTCGCGGTGATCGGCTATCCGCTGCTCACCATCGTCGTGCGCAGCCTGTCGGAGCCGCAGTGGGGCCTGCAGAACTATATCTGGTTCTTCGGCGCGCCCATCAACCTGGCCGTGCTCCAGCGGACCTTCCTCATTTCAGCGTGGGTCACGCTGGTCTGCGTGGTTTGCGCCTATCCCTATGCCTATCTGATGACCGCGGTCCGACCAGGCGTGCGCTTGGTGCTGCTGCTATGTGTGCTGATCCCGTTTTGGGTGAGCGGCGTGGTACGCACTTTGTCCTGGGTGATACTGCTGCAGGATTCGGGGGTCATCAACTCGATCCTGCGGGCGCTCGGGTTCGGTGGCATCAGGCTGATCCGCACCCAGACGGGCGTGGTCATCGGCATGGCGCAGGTGCTTTTGCCTTTCATGATCCTGCCGCTCTATTCGGTCATGAAAGGCATCGATCTCAGGCTGGTGCAAGCCGCGCGGAGCCTCGGGGCGAGACCGTCGCGCGCGTTCCTCACGGTGTATCTGCCGCTGTCGCTGCCTGGCGTCTATGCCGGCGCGATTATCGTCTTCATCCTGGCGCTCGGCTTCTACATCACGCCGGCCCTGCTCGGCGGACCGCGCTCGACGATGCTGTCCACGCTGGTGCAGACACAGGTGCTCAGCCTCCTGCAATGGGGCAGGGGCGGCGCCATGGGCGTGGTGCTGCTCGTCACGACCTTCGTGCTGCTGGCGCTTGCCGCGCCCATGATGCGGTCCAGCCATCGGCAAGCGGGGCGGCCCTGATGGAGATGAAGCCGCTCACCCGCGTCATGCTGGGCCTTGTCTGCCTGCTGGTAGCCATCTGGCTGGTGGCACCGACGCTTGTCGTGGTGCCAATGTCATTCAACGAGAACAAATCGCTGGCATTTCCACCCCAGGGCTTCTCCTGGCAATGGTACGAAAATTTCGTCATCAATCCGGATTGGTCGACCAGCTTTCTCAATTCGCTGAAGGTCGCATCGATCGTTGCGGTTCTGGCAACAGTGCTCGGCACCCTTGCCGCCTTCGGCATCGACCGCATGCAGGCGCGGCCGGCAAATCTCCTGCGCATGCTGATGCTGACGCCGATGGTGGTGCCGGGCGTGGTCCTGGCCATCGGCATCTACGCCGTCTATCTCGACACGCGGCTTGTCGGTACGCTGCTTGGCTTCGTGCTGGCCCACACCATCCTTGCGCTGCCTTTCGTGCTGATCGCCGTTTCGGCCAATCTCGAAGTGTTCGACAAGCGGCTGGAGGCAGCCGCGGCGAGCCTGGGCGCAGGCTCGCTCACCACGTTCCGCACGGTGACGCTGCCGCTGATTGCCCCCGGGGTATTGTCCGGCCTGCTGTTCGCTTTCGCTACCTCCTTCGACGAGATCGTCGTGTCGCTGTTCATCACCAATCCCTATCTCAAGACGTTGCCGGTGCAGATCTTCGCTTCCATCACGCGCGACGCCGATCCGACGGTCGCGGCCGTCGGCACGATCCTCTTATGCGCAACGACACTCCTGATCGGCGGCGGCATGCTGATTCTTGGCCGTGAGCGGAAGGGAGGCTTATGACTCGGAAGGCGGAAAATCGTGGTGCGGCGATCGACCTGGAGTCGGTAAGCAAGGCCTATGGTTCCTTCAAGGCGCTCGACGGCGTGTCGTTGCGAATCGAGCCGGGCGAATTCATGACGCTGCTCGGTCCGAGCGGCTCAGGCAAAACGACGACGCTGAACGTGATCGCCGGCTTTACCGACCTGACCAGCGGCAAGCTGCTGGTCGGGGGAAAGAGCGTGGTCGGCGTGCCGGCGCACAAGCGCAACATCGGCGTGGTCTTCCAGCATTATGCACTGTTCCCGCACATGACGGTCGGCCGCAATGTCGCCTATCCGCTGAAGCTGCGCGGCGTCACCGGGGCAGAACGCGAACGCCGCGTCCGCCACGCGCTCGACATGGTCAAGATGGCCGATTTCGGCCACCGCTTTCCGAGCGAGCTTTCGGGCGGCCAGCAGCAGCGCGTGGCACTGGCCCGCGCCATCGTCTTCGATCCGCCGCTGCTGCTGATGGACGAGCCGCTCGGCGCGCTGGACAAGAAACTGCGCGAATGGCTGCAGCTCGAGATCAAGCGCATCCACCGCGAACTCGGCACCACCTTCGTCTATGTGACGCACGACCAGGAGGAGGCGCTGGTGCTCTCCGACCGCATCGCCGTGTTCAACCGCGGCCGCATCGAGCAGATCGGCACCGGCCGCGAACTCTACGACGAGCCGGCGACGCTTTTCGTGGGCAAGTTCATCGGCGATTCCACCGTGCTGCGCGGCCCCGCCGTCACTTCCGGCAACGAGACGGCGATCGAGATATCAGGCCAGAGAGTGGCGACCGCCAAGCGTCTCGCCGATGGCGGCAAGCCGGTGATGCTGCTGCGTCCCGAAAAGCTGGCGCTTGCGCGTCGCGGTGCCGGCGGGGATGGCCGCAACCGGCTCGCAGGGCGTATCGGCGAGGCCATCTATCTCGGCTCCGGCTCCAAATACGAGGTGGAGCTCGCCGACGGCTCGAAAGCCATCGTGCGATCGACGCTCGAGGCGGATACTTTTGCCATTGGAGACGAGGTCTACGTGCTCTTCGCCGGCGGCGACGTGAAGCTGCTTGCCGATGACGACAAGGCCGATCTTACCCTTACCTGAAAATCCGAAAGCGAGATCGCAATGCAAGCCCAGCGCAATGGCGACGTGTCGTTCTGGTATGCCGACATAGGCGGCCCGCCGGCCAGCCGCCCACCCTTGCCCGGCGACATCGAGGCCGATGTCTGCATCGTCGGCGCCGGCTATACCGGACTGTGGACGGCCTACTATCTCAAGAAAGCGGAGCCCGCGCTGCGCATCGCCATCGTCGAAAAGGAGTTCGCCGGCTTCGGTGCCTCGGGCCGCAATGGCGGATGGCTGTCCGGCGGCTTCAGCTGGTCGCGCGAGAAATATGCAAAAACCTCGTCGCGCGGCGCTGTGATCGACATGCAGCGCGCCATGTCCGGCACGGTCGACGAGGTGATCGCGATCGCCGCCGCCGAAGGGATCGACGCCGATATCCGCCGCGTCGACAACATCACCGTAGCCACCAACGCCGCGCAGCTTGAGCGCGCCAAAGCCGAGTACGAAGAGGCCCGGCACTGGGAAATGCCGCCGGAACGGCTGGCCTTCCTCGGGGCGCAGGAAGCGCGCGAGCGCATCGCCATCGACAATGTACTGGGCGCCTTCGTCGTGCGCGACGTCGCGCGCGTGCAGCCGGCCAAGCTCGTGCAGGGTCTGGCGGCGGCGGTCGTTCGGCTCGGTGTTCCGATCTACGAGCAGACGCAGGTGCTGGCGCTCGAGAAGGGCAAGGTCACAACCGATCGCGGCATCGTGCGGGCGCAAAAGATCGTGCGCGCCACCGAGGGCTTCACCGCCGGCATTGCCGGTTACGAGCGTCTCTGGCTGCCGCTGAACAGCGCCATCGTGGTGACCGAGAAGCTGCCGCAGAAGCTCTGGGATGAAATCGGCTGGAGCGGCTACGAGGTGCTGGGCGATGCAGCGCATACCTATTGCTATGCGCAGCGCACGCGGGAAGGCCGGATCGCCATGGGCGGCCGCGGCGTGCCCTACCGCTTCGGGTCACGCACCGACACACGCGGCAAGACACAACAGGCGACCATCGATCAGCTGCACGAGATCCTGACCAGACTGCTGCCACAGACCAAAGGCGTGCGGCTCGACCATGCCTGGTGCGGCACGCTCGGCGTGCCGCGTGACTGGTGCACGACATGCGGCTTCGATCGCGAAAGCGGCATCGGCTGGGCCGGCGGCTATGTCGGGCTCGGCGTTTCCAGTTCGAACCTGTCCGGCCGCACCTTGCGCGACCTGGTGCTTGGACACGACACGGAACTGACCCGGTTGCCCTGGGTCAACCGCACGGTGAAGAAATGGGAGCCGGAGCCGCTGCGCTGGCTCGGCGTCCACGCCATGTACCAGCTCTACCGCATCGCCGACCGGCGCGAGGCGAACGGCCTAGGGCGGACGTCGCGCCTCGCCGCTTTCGCGGATCGCCTGACCGGCCATTGAGGCAGGTCACTCAAACGTGATTCCATTTGGTCGACAGGCATGAATGGAGACCGACAGCGCGTCGCATCATTTCCGTTCTCGGCGGCGCGCTTCAGAGCCTTCGATCGAACGGCGCCTCGGAACCGGGGCGGTGAATGAAGGCGGCGCCCAGGATGGGGCCCGGCAGGCCATCCTTGCCTACGGACTGCAAAAGCACGGCGCAGCCGCCCTTCTTGGAAATCTCACTCATCGGCAATTCGTAGCGCTGCGCCTTGCCGTGCCAGATGCCGGCGGTCTGGATGCCGGTCACCGCGTTCCAATAGGTCATCTTGCGGCCCGTGTTCTCGCCCTGGCCGATCGTGACCGTCTGCGGCGGTTCGAAATAAACGATGACGACATGGGCATCGCTGGGACCGGTCCCGCCATCGCCGGCATCGATCATGACACGGTCGCTGGTCCGGCTGACCTTGATGGCGACCCGCATGTCTTCGCCGATCCTTGCCATGCGAGCGAGCTGGCCATCGACCTCGCCGCGATTGGCGCCGTTGACATGAACCCGGCCGTTGATGACCGCTTGCGGCGTATAGACCGAGCGGTTGCCGAAGGCCCGCATATACTCATATTGCCGCTCGGTGTTTTCCTTGCTGCTCAGCGTGTCCCGCCAGCCGAGATAATCCCAATAGCCGACGTGATAGGAGAGCGCGACGAGATCTTGCCTGGCGGCAAGTTCGGAGAAGAAGGCGTCGGCAGGCGGACAGGAACTGCAGCCCTGGCTGGTGAACAGCTCGACCACGCCCAAGGGCCTGTCGCCCTGGAGCTTGTCGGCCGGGAGCTTGCCGGACTCGCCGGCGTGCCCGGCACCGGCAAACGCCGAGAAGGCCAGCGCGAACGCTGCCAGCCACAATGATCTACGCGAGGCCATGACCATTCCAATTCCCGCCGGTGATGCCGGCTTTGTTTTGATTGGCCGAAATATGTGGCAGAACCGGAAGTCAACGGGAAGTCACGTTGCGGTGAAATTTTGCCATTGCAAGCCTGGGTAGGGCGGCAATAGGAGAAGCCACTGCATTTCAACCGGCGGTTCGATTCGGGAGCGGGATCATCATCATGTGGCAAAGTTTCCTGGCTCCGGTCGATCTCTATTGCGAGCGAACGGGTCCTGAACTTTGGGCAGAGCCGGCGAATGCTTTGACCAACCTGGCTTTCATTGCCGCAGGACTATGGGGCGTCCGCGAAGTGCGGCGATGCAGGACCGGCATTTTCGCCGAGGTCCTGGCTTGGTGGGTCGTAGCGATCGGCGTCGGCTCGACGATCTTTCACATCTTCGCCACCAAGGGAACGGTCTGGGCCGACGTGGTGCCGATCGCCGGCTTCACGCTGGCCTACACGTTGTTCAACCTGCGGCGCTTCCTGCGCCTGGAATGGGGCAAGGCAATCGCGGTCTTCGTCAGCTTCTATGTCGTTGCCGGGCTTGTCACATTCGCGGTGCCGGACTGGCTCCGCCAGGCGTCGAACGGCACCACAGGCTACCTGCCGCCGTTCCTGGCGCTCGCCTTCTTCGGTGTCTGGGTGGCAGCGAGCGGCAATCGCGCCGGCTGGTATAATCTGGCCGGATCGGCGATCTTCGTGCTGTCGGTCATCTGCCGCATGGTCGATCCGCTGGTCTGCACCAGCTTCCCGCTCGGCACACACTTCCTCTGGCACCTGCTCAACGGGCTGATGCTGGGCGTGCTGCTGGCCGCCGCGGCGCGCTACGGCGCGCCACAGCGAGGCAGTAGGGCAGTAGGGCAGTAGGGCAGTAGGGCAGTAGGGCAGTAGGGCAGTAGGTGCCTTCCTTCCCTACTCCCTTACTGCCTTATTCCCTTACTTATGCTGCCAAATCGCGCAGCACGTACTGCAAAATGCCGCCGTTCTTGAAGTAGTCGAGTTCGTCAAGCGTATCGATGCGGCAGATGATCGGCACGTTCTTCACCGTGCCGTCGCCATAGGTGATCCTGGCTGCCATCTTCTGGCGCGGCTTGATGGCGTCCAGGCCGTCGATCTCGACCAGCTCATCCCCTTTCAGGTTGAGCGAAGCCCATGAGGTGCCCTCCTCGAAGACGAAGGGGATCACTCCCATGCCGACCAGGTTGGAGCGGTGGATGCGCTCGAAGGACTGGGCGATGACCGCGCGGACGCCAAGCAGATTCGTTCCCTTGGCCGCCCAGTCGCGCGACGAGCCGTTGCCGTATTCGACGCCGGCGAAGATGACCAGCGGCACGCCTTCCTTCTTGTATTGCATCGCCGCGTCGTAGATCGATTCCTCTTCCTTCGAGGGATAGTGGATGGTGTAGCCGCCTTCCCTGCCGTTCTCGCCCAGCATGTGGTTGCGGATGCGGATGTTGGCGAAGGTGCCGCGCATCATCACCTCATGGTTACCGCGCCGCGTGCCGTACTGGTTGAAGTCGGCAACGCCGACGCCATGCTCGGTGAGGTATTTGCCGGCCGGCGAGGCGGCCTTGATCGAGCCCGCCGGCGAGATGTGGTCGGTGGTGATCTTATCGCCGAACAGGCCCAGCACGCGGGCGCCCTTGATGTCGCCGATCTTGCCGAAGCCGGTGGTCATGCCGGCGAAATAGGGCGGGTTCTGCACATAGGTGGAATTGTCGTCCCAGGCATAGGTCTGGCCTTCCGGCGCCTTGACGTTCTGCCAGTTCTCATCGCCCTTGAAGACGTCGGCGTATTTGCGGGCGAACAGCTCGCGCGTCACGTTCTTCTCGATGAACTCCTGGATCTCCGCCGAGCTCGGCCAGATGTCCTTGAGGTAGACCGGCTTGCCGTTCCTGTCCTCGCCGAGCGGCTCGGTGGTCAGGTCCTTCGTCACCGTGCCGGCAAGCGCGTGTGCCACGACCAGCGGCGGCGAGGCGAGATAGTTGGCCTGCACGTCCGGCGAGACGCGGCCTTCGAAGTTGCGGTTGCCGGAAAGCACCGCGGCGGCAATCAAGCCCTTATCGTTGATGGTCTTCGAGATCGGCGCCGGCAGCGGGCCGGAATTGCCGATGCAGGTGGTGCAGCCGAAGCCGACCAGGTTGAAGCCGATCTGGTCGAGCTCCTTCTGCAGGCCGGATTTCTCGAGATATTCGGCGACCACCTGGCTGCCCGGCGCCAGCGAGGTCTTTACCCAGGGCTTCTGCTTGAGGCCGAGGCGATTGGCGTTGCGGGCGAGCAGGCCGGCCCCGATCAGCACGCTGGGGTTCGAGGTGTTGGTGCAGGAGGTGATGGCGGCGATGACGACGTCGCCATGTCCGAGATCATGGCCGGCGCCTTCGACGGCATAGCGCTTCGAGATTTCCGCCGCCTTCTTGTATTCGGTGTCCATCGCCTTGACGAAGCCGGCCGGGATGCCTTCCAGCGCGACGCGGCCCTCGGGGCGCTTGGGGCCGGCCATCGACGGCACGACATCGCCGAGATCGAGCTCCAGCAAATCGGTGAAGACCGGGTCGGCGGAGCCTGCGTCACGCCACATGCCTTGCGCCTTGGAATAGGCCTCGACCAGCGCGATGCGGCTTTCCTCGCGGCCCGACATGGTCAGGTAACGGATGGTCTCCGAATCGACCGGGAAGAAGCCGCAGGTGGCGCCATATTCAGGCGCCATATTGCCGATGGTGGCGCGGTCGGCCAACGTCATGTTGGAGAGACCGGGGCCGAAGAATTCGACGAACTTGCCGACGACGCCCTTCTTGCGCAGCATCTGGGTAACGGTGAGCACGAGGTCGGTGGCGGTGACGCCCTCCTTCAGCTTGCCGGTGAGGCGGAAGCCGATGACCTCGGGCAAAAGCATGGAGACGGGCTGGCCGAGCATCGCCGCCTCGGCCTCAATGCCGCCGACGCCCCAGCCGAGAACGCCCAGGCCGTTGATCATGGTGGTGTGCGAATCGGTACCGACGCAGGTGTCGGGATAGGCGGTCGTTTCGCCGTCCTCGGTGTTGGTCCACACCACCTGGCCGAGATATTCGAGGTTGACCTGGTGACAGATGCCGGTGCCGGGCGGCACGACGCGGAAATTGCGGAACGCCTGCTGGCCCCATTTCAGGAACTTGTAGCGTTCTTCGTTGCGCTCATATTCGAGTTCGACATTGCGGGCGAACGCCATCGGCGAGCCGAACTCGTCGACAATGACGGAATGGTCGATGACGAGGTCAACCGGCACCAGCGGGTTGATCTTTTGCGGGTCGCCGCCGAGCGAGGCCATGGCGTCGCGCATCGCCGCAAGGTCGACCACCGCCGGAACCCCGGTGAAATCCTGCATCAGGACACGGGCAGGGCGATAGGCAATCTCGACGCCGGCCGTCCCCTTGTCGGTCAGCCAGCCGGCGACCGCCTTGATCGAGTCCTTGGTGACGGAGCGGCCGTCCTCGTTGCGCAGAAGGTTCTCCAGCAGAACCTTCATCGAATAAGGCAATTGGGCGATGCCGGTGAGGCCGTTCTTCTCGGCCTCGACGAGATCGAAATAGGCATATTCGGCGTCGCCCGCTTTCAGCGTGCGGCGGCAATTGAAACTGTCGAGGGATTTTGACACGTGCGATCCGTCCTTGTCTGTTCAGCCTGAAAGGGAACGGACGCCGATGGCATGCAATCACGCGCAAAGGTGCGGGTACGGCCATTTCCGCTGTCCGCTCCCAAGCAACCCGAGCCGTTCAAGGCGGCGCGTGCGCTGGTTCGGCGCTAGTTCTGTTCCCGCGCCGACCGCTGGCACGGATGCACCGCATATAGAGAATTTTCTGGAATAGTTCTAGACAGTTAAAAAGCAAATTTGTGCGATGCGGCAGGGGCCGAGGCGGATTGTTTCAGGGCGGGCGAGGGATGCGGCTTATCGCCGAAAATCTAGGCGGCGAACGCGGCGGCGAGGCGGTGTTTTCGGGCATTGGCTTCGACCTTGATCAAGGCCAGGCGCTTGTGGTCACCGGGCCGAACGGATCAGGCAAATCGACCTTGCTCAGGATCGTGGCCGGACTGCTGCCGAAGGCTGAAGGCAATTTGCTGATCGAGGGCGGCGGGGATGAATTTCCGTCGATCGCTTCGGCCTGCCATTATCTCGGCCATCAGAACGCGATGAAAACGGCGCTCAGCGTGACGGAAAACCTGCGCTTCTGGCGCGACTTCAACGGCGATGGATCCGTCGGTATCGCGGAGGCGCTGGAGACGGTCGGACTGGGCGGCATCGGCCATCTGCCGTTCGGCTATCTCTCGACCGGACAAAGACGACGCGCGGCGATTGCGAAACTGCTGGTCAGCCACCGGCCCTTGTGGTTGCTGGACGAGCCGACGGCGGGGCTGGACAGAGCGTCCGAGGAGCGGTTTGCCGGGCTGATGGCGAGGCATTGCGGGGATGGCGGGATTATTATCGCGGCGACGCATTTGCCGCTGGGATTGGATGGGGCGGCGGAATTGAGGATGGGGGAGCCCGGTTGATGTTGGTGCTCTACGGCGCCCCCCTCTGTCCTGCCGGACATCTCCCCCTCAAGGGGGGAGATCGGCTGTCATCCCTGCTTTCGCCAATTACAACAGTTGAAAGATTGGCGCGACACCGAAGCTGCCAATCTCTCCCCTTGAGGGGGAGATGGCCGGCAGGCCAGAGGGGGGTGTTCAAGCGCGGGCATCTCCAATCATGCTAGCCCTCCTCCTCCGCGATATCCGCCTCTCGATTCGGGCCGGCGGCGGGGCGCTGACGGGCGTGATCTTCTTCCTCGCCGTGATCGCCACCATCCCCTTCGGCGTCGGGCCGGACCTGAAACTGCTTGCCCGCATCGGCCCGGCGATCCTGTGGATCGGGGCGCTGCTCTCTTGTCTGCTCGGCCTCGACCGGCTGTTCCAGGCCGACCGCGAGGACGGCTCGCTCGATCTCTTGGTGCTCGGCAACGACCGCCATATGCTGGCGCTGACCGTGCTCACCAAATGCCTGGCGCATTGGGCGGGCAGCGTGCTGCCGTTGGTGATCGCCGCGCCGCTGCTCGGCCTGTTCATGAATATGGAGCCGGCGGCAATAGGCGCCACGGCGCTTACGCTGCTGGTCGGCACGCCGGCGATCACTTTCATCGGCGCCGTGGGTGCGGCGGTGGCGGTGGCGCTGCCACGCGGCGGGCTCCTGATCTCGGTGCTGGTGCTGCCGCTGACCATCCCGGTGCTGATCTTCGGGGTTTCGGCGAGTTACGGCGCGACGGCCAATCCCGATCCGTTCCTGCAACCTTTCCTCATTCTTGCCGCGCTGACGTTGTTTCTTGCCGTGCTCGGACCGCTGGCGGCGGCGCTGGCGCTGCGCCATGGCACGGATTGAGGCAGCCACGACCGGCAGGGGCTGCGGCGCGGCGGCCAATTGCGCGGTCACCGGCGTGGGGCTAAGGGGAAGGCATGATCGAGCGCGGCAGAAGGATCGACCTGGCGGGCGGCATGCCGACGAGGCAGCCGGCATGAGCCCGCATGCGCTCTACGTCACCGCCGCCTATGCTGTCACAGCGATTGCGCTGGCCGGGCTGATCGGCTGGATCCTGCTCGATCAGCGGGCCCGCAAGCGCGAACTGGCCGAACTCGAGGCGGCGGGCGTGCGCCGACGCTCCGACAAGGGCGGGGAGCGCAAGTCATGAGCACGGATATGCCAACGCCGGCGCCGCCCCGGCGCCGCCTGTTCGTACTGTTGCCGCTGCTGGTCTTCCTCGGGCTGGCGGGGCTGTTCCTGGCGCAACTCCTGTCGGGGCGCGACACTTCGGAGGTGCCGTCGGCGCTGATCGGCCTGCCGGCGCCGTTGACCAACCTGCCGCCGCTGGACGGCACGAACCTGCCGGGGCTCGATTCGAAATCCTTCGCCGGCAAGGTGACGCTGGTCAACGTCTTCGCCTCATGGTGCGCGCCTTGCCGCGAAGAGCACCCGGTGCTTTTGGGGCTGGCGCAGGACAGGCGCTTCACCATGGCGGCGCTGAACTACAAGGACCGGCCGGAAAATGCCCGCCGGTTCCTCGGTGATCTCGGCAATCCGTTCCAGGCGATCGGCGTCGACGAGGCCGGCCGCACGGCGATCGACTGGGGCGTCTATGGCGTGCCGGAAACCTTCGTCATCGGGAGGGACGGGAAAATAGCCTACAAGCATGTCGGCCCGCTGACGGCCGAGACGGCCCGGACGCTGCTGTTGCCGCAGATCGAGAAGGCGCTGGCCGCGCCAAACTGAGGTGACCGGCCGTCTTACTTGCCTGCCTTGGCCCGCTCGATCGCGTCGACGATCATCTTCTTGGCGTATTTGGAATCGTGCCAGCCCTCGATCTTGACCCATTTGCCGGGCTCGAGATCCTTATAGTGCTCGAAGAAGTGCTGCACCTGATCGCGGGTGATCTCCGGCAACTGAGTGTATTCCGTGACGTTCTCGTAACGCAGCGTCAACTTCGGCGACGGCACGGCGATGACCTTCTCGTCCTGGCCGGCATTGTCTTCCATGATCAGCACGCCGATCGGCCGCACATTGATGACGCAGCCGGGCACCAGCGCGCGCGTGTTGCAGACCAGCACGTCGATCGGATCGCCGTCGCCAGACAATGTGTGCGGAACGAAGCCGTAATTGCCGGGATAGCGCATCGAGGTGTGCAGGAAACGGTCGACGAACAGCGTGCCGGCCTCCTTGTCCATCTCGTATTTGATCGGCTCGCCGCCGATCGGCACCTCGATGATGACGTTGACGTCCTCGGGCGGATTCTTTCCGGTGGCGATGGCTTCAATACGCATGACTTATCCCTCTCTCGATTGGCAGACCGATAGCGGGCGGCGCAAAATGGTGCAATGCGGCGAATGGTGCTCAAGAACGCCCAGCAAGACGCAATGGCATTCAACGCGTTCAATCATTAGCAGAAGATGTTTCAGTCTCGTGATTGCGCAGGTTGCGCTTCGCGCCGCTTACGCGATCGTTCCTCGCCGGTCATTCCCAGACGAAAGCAACCTTTTTCAGCGCCTTCTGCTCGAATATCTCGACGCCTTCGGCGATATCGCGGCCGCCGGCACCGGAATAGAAGGCGAGCGCGTTCTGATTGTCTTCCAGCGCCCACACCACCGTGCCCTTCAACCCGTGGTCGGCAAGCCGCGCCCGTGCCGCCTTGAAAAGCCGGCTGCCGAGCCCGATGCCCTGATATTCCGGCCGCAGGTACAATTCATAGATCTCGCCCTGCTGCTTGAGTTCGCGGGCCCGGTTCTTGCCGATCGTGGCATAGCCGGCAACCGTGCCGCCGATCTCGATCACGAGAACGGTGGCTGCGCGGCGGATGGCATTGGCCCACCAGTCGGCGCCGCGACGGTTGATCATCGATGTCAGGGTGCGGTGCGGGATGATGCCGCTATAGGCGCCGCGCCAGGCCTGCAAATGCACATCCGCGATCGCCGCGGCGTCGCGCGATTCGGCTTTGCGGATATCGATGCTCAGCGTATTCATGATTTGTTAACCATAAACCCGCATCGCTCGAATGCAAGAGTCCGGGCGGCCCGGCGGCCGCTTTCTCACAGGCCGTCATCGCCTGCGCAATGCGCGTTCTAGGCTGTCGGTGAAGCTCAAATCTCGACCAGATGATCGTCGAGCTCGTTGGTGTCGCCCGACGTGACCGGGAAGTGCTCGGCGAGCACCGCTCCAACCGATTGGATCGCCTTGACGAAGCCGTCGGCAAGCCGGTCGTCGCCGGCATGTGCGGTAAGCTCGCGCACCACATCATCCCAGACATGCTGGCCAACCTTGGCGTCAATGCCTGAATCGGCGACCACCTCGGCGTAGCGCTCGGTGACCGAGACGAAGACCAGCACGCCGGTGCGCGCGGTCGTGCGGTGGACGTTGCGGGCCAGGAACTGCTTCAGTGCGTTGTCATGCGCGGTCTGATAGCGCAGCCGTCTCGGCACCATATGGATGCGCAGCCCCGGAAAGGCCCATAACAGCAAAAGAAAGCAGGCAAGCGCCAGAAGCTGGGCAATCACGAAGTGGGGCAGGCGGATGGTGAGCCACCAGGCCTCCAGCCCATAGGCGACGGCGAGGCTGACCAGCAGAGTGGCGAGAGCCGCCACGAAGGCAGCCGGAAAGAAGTAGTTGCCGCTGGCATGCGCCACCACGCAGTAGATTTCGCCGTCGGTCCTCGATTCGGCGGCGCGAATCGCCCCGGCGATGCGCTCATGGTCCTGCGGACTGATCGGTCGTATCGCCATGATCCCTCTCACCAGCTTCCCGAAGAGCCGCCGCCGCCGGAAGAGCCGCCACCGCCGGAGAAACCGCCGCCGCCACCGCCCGAGGACCAGCCGCCGCCGCCCGACCAGCCGCCGCCACCTGACGACCAGCCGCCACCTGACGAGCGCCGGCTCGGCTCGAACGTCATGCCGAGCCAGCGGTAACGGCCGGGACCGATCTTCTGGCCGAAGATCGGCGGCAACACCGAGGCCGCTATGCTGCCGAAGAAGATGAGCGCCCAGATGCCGATGAAGATGGCGAAGAACAAATCGTCGGAATTGAACGGCGCCTGCTGGTTGCGCTTGCCGCGTGCTTCCAGCTCCTCGGGATTGCCGTTGAGCACCATGATCATGTCGTCGACGGCCTTGGTGATGCCGCCGGAGAAATCGCCGGCACGGAAGGCCGGCACCATGTCGTTTTCGATGATCAGCTTGGTGTGCAGGTCGGTCAGCGTGCCTTCCAGCCCGTAGCCGACCTCGATGCGCATCTTGCGATCGTTCGGCGCGACCAGAAGCAGCACGCCGTTATTCTCTTTCGCCTGGCCGAGTTTCCAGAACCGGTACAGCCGGTTGGCATAGGGTTCGATCTCTTCGCCGCCGAGGCTGGGGATGGTGGCGACGACGATCTGATCGGAGCCTTTCGTCTCGAAATCGGCAAGCTTCTGCGTCAGTGCCGCCCTGGTCGCCGCATCGATGATGCCTGCATTGTCGACGACACGGCCGGTCAGCGCCGGGAGCTCGGCGGCGAGGGCCGCAAATGGCAGCACGAGAACGAGGAGCAGGACCGCGACGCGACACATGGCGCGTCGTCCCTTATTGGCGGGCAGGATCACCACGTCGGAATCCGGCAATCATCCGCCCTGTTTCGTGCCGAAATCGACCTTCGGCGTCTGCAATTTGTCCTCCTCGACCGTGAAATTGGCGAAGGGCTCGTTGCCGCGGAACCAGAACGTCGCCCACAGCACCGAGGGGAAGGTCCGCAGCGTCAGATTGTAGTCCCTGACCGCCTGGATGTAGTCACGCCGCGCCACCGCGATGCGGTTCTCTGTGCCTTCGAGCTGCGCCTGCAGCGCCAGGAAGTTCTGGTTGGCCTTCAGGTCCGGGTATGCCTCCGACACAGCGAGCAGCCGCGACAGCGCACTGGTCAGCCCTGCCTGGGCATCCTGGAACCTCTTGAGGGCTTCGGGATCCTTCAACGTCTCTGGCGTTACCGTGATCTGCGTCGCCTTGGCGCGCGCCTCGACCACGGCATCGAGCGTGTCCTTTTCGTGCGAGGCGTAGCCCTTGACCGTCTCGACCAGGTTGGGGATGAGGTCGGCGCGGCGTTGATACTGGTTCAGCACCTCGCTCCATGCCGCCTTGGCGTTTTCCTCCGCCGTCGGGATGGTGTTGTAGCCGCAGCCGGCAAGCAGCGGCAGCATGACGGCTATCACCAACAAGGCGGGCAGCGTGCGGAATGTCGGGAAAGCAAGGCGCTGGGCAAACATGATCGGTCCCCTCGGTAGAAGTTGCATGCGAAGCATTACCACAATCGGCGCGCAAGAAAACGACCTCGGCGCAGACGGTTGTCGATGGGGTTACGGTCGGCCGCAAGGCGCTGTAATTGACGGGGCGAACGCGGTAAGGTCGCCACGAAACAGGACAGCATCATGGCGCAGCGCCAGGACAGCGACACCGAATCGCGCCGCATCCTCGAGCGCGTCGCGCGCGAGAGCGATCCGGCCGCAACCTCGCTCGCGGCGCGGACCGCGAAGGCCGTGCGCGACCACGTCGCCGCCGCCGATGCCGACCGCGCCGATCCGATCGAAGTCTGGGGCACGCGCATTGGCCGGATAATTGGGCTGCTGCTGGCGCTGGGCCTGATGGTCTGGCTCGTGCTTTTCCTCACCCGGGGCAGTTAGGATTCCAATGAGCACCGGGCAAGCCAACGCGCCGCGCGCGGTCATCGTCATTTCCAGCCATGTCGCACGCGGCTCGGTCGGCAATCGCGCTGCCGTCTTTGCGCTGGAATCGCTGGGTTTCCCGGTATGGGCGGTGCCGACAATCATCCTGCCCTGGCATCCCGGCCATGGGCGCGCGACCCGCATCGTGCCGCCGCTCGATCAGTTCAAGGCATTGATGGCCGATCTGGAGCGCGCGCCGTGGCTGGGCGAGGTCGGGGCGGTGCTGTCGGGCTATCTCGGCGAGGCCGGCCAGGCCGAAGCCGTCGCCTCGCTGGTCGCCGCGGTCAAGGCGAGAACGCCTGATGCCGTCTACATATGCGATCCGGTGATGGGCGATTCGGGCGGGCTCTATGTGCCGGAGCCGACGGCGATCGCCATGCGCGACCGGCTGATGCCGATCGCCGACATTGCCACCCCTAACCGCTACGAGCTGGAATGGATGGCCGGCGTGCCGTTGCCCGACCTGAAGTCGGTGATGGCGGCGGCGCTCCATGCCGGGCCGTCGACCATGCTGGTCACCTCGGCGCCGTCGATGATTTCAGGCGGCACCGGCAATCTTCTGCTCGACGGCAGCCAGGCGCTGCTTGCCGAGCACCGCGTTATCGAAAAGCCGCCGAACGGTTTGGGAGACCTGACAGCGGCGGTCTACCTGGCGCGCATCCTCTCCGGCCAGCCGGCGATCAAGGCGCTTCAATCGACGACGGCGGCGGTCTACGAAATCCTGGCGCGCACGGCCAAACGCGGCGGCGACGAATTGCAGCTCGAAACCGATGCGCAGAGCCTGTCGCACCCGATGGCGATGGTGCAGCTTCGCCATCTCACGCATCCGGGGCGGGACCGCCGCGCGTGACATCGGCACGGGTGCTGGTCGGCGCGGACGGCTGCAAGGCCGGCTGGGTCGCCGTGCGGAGCGCTCCGAACGCGGCGCCCTCGGTCAAGGTCTTCGCCAGCTTCCCCGCGCTGCTGGCGGCGGTTCCCGACGACGCGATCGTCGCCGTCGACATGCCGATCGGCCTGCCTGAATTTTCGAGCAAGGGCGGGCGCGGGCCGGAGGCGCAGGTCAGGCGGCTGCTCGGGCCACGCCAATCCAGCGTCTTCTCGATCCCGTCTCGTGCGGCACTCTACGCCGATACCGCCGAGTTCACTTCGATCGAAGCCTGGTACGCCGCGCATCGCCGGGCGAGCGACGTGGCCAGGACCACTTCCGATCCGCCGCGCGGCGTTTCGATCCAGGCATTCGGCATCTTTGGCAAAATACGCGAGATCGATACGTTGCTGATCGCGCGGCCCGAACTGCGTCGCCGCGTCTTCGAATCGCATCCGGAAGTGGCTTTCTGTCGGCTCAACGGCGGGCAGGCCATGCTGCTGCCGAAGAAGGTCAAGGGCAGCATCAATCCGGCCGGCATGGCGGAACGCAAGGCGCTGCTTAGCCGGCACGGCTATGACTTGAACTTCCTCGATCAGGCGCCGCCGCGCGGTGCGGCCGCCGACGATTTCCTCGATGCGGCGGCGATGATGCTGATCGCCGGCCGCGTCGCCGCCGGCACGGCAAGGCCGTTTCCCGACCCGCCACTCACCGACGGCTTTGGCATACCGGTCGCCATCTGGGCGTGACAACATTGGCCAGCCTCGCGCCTGACGCATGGCATTTCTCGCCAACCCTACAATTCTGCATTGCTCGCGACGGCCTTTTACCGCTAGAGCGTTTCTCGACCGCAACGCGCTGCCGCCCTCCAACCGGAAAGCCGCCCATGCCTCACCTTCCCGATCACCTTCTCACCGGCTACCGCAATTTCATGAACGGTCGCTATCTCACCGAGAGCGGCCGCTATCGCGAGCTCGCCCGGGAGGGGCAAGCGCCGGAAACCATGATCGTCGCGTGCTGCGATTCCCGCTCGGCACCCGAGGCGATCTTCGACGCAGGGCCCGGCGAACTCTTCGTGCTGCGCAATGTCGGCAATCTGGTGCCGCCTTACGAGCCGGACGGCGAGTTCCACTCGACCTCGGCCGCGCTCGAATTCGCGGTGCAGAGCCTCAAGGTCAAGAACATCGTCGTCATGGGCCATGGCCGCTGCGGTGGTATCCGTGCCGCGCTCGACGCCAATTCCGCGCCGCTGTCGCCGGGCGACTTCATCGGCAAATGGATGAGCCTGATCGCGCCGGCCGCCGAGACCGTGTCGGCCAGCACCTTCATGACGGCGACGGAGCGCCAGACGGCGCTGGAGCGCATCTCGATCCGCTATTCCCTAGCCAATCTCAGGACCTTTCCCTGCGTCTCGATCCTTGAGGGCAAGGGGCGGCTGTCGCTGCACGGTGCCTGGTTCGACATTTCGACCGGCGAGCTCTGGGTGATGAACAAGGAGACCGGCGATTTCGAGCGCCCGGTGCTGGAGTGACCGAAACGGCACGCCAGGCGATGAGCATCCGGCCGGTCATGTTCACCGCCGCCGCACTGCTGATGGCGATCATGGCCGCCCGCGCCGATGACGGCGCCATCATCAGCCGCTGGTATTCGGCCTTGCTGGTCGCCGACCGCACCGAACTTTCCGACCTGCTCGCCGACAATGTGCGTATCGAACTCGACGATCTCGGCATCGTGCAGGGAAAGCAGGAGTTCATCGCCTCGCTCGACGAATGGAAAGGTGCGGTTGCGGGTGCCGCGATCCGACACCGGATCGAGAAGAACGAAGGCGGCATCACCACGGTAATCGCCTGCTACGACTTCCCCAACAATGACATGCTGATGCATGAGACCTTCGCCATAGCGGGCGACCGCATCACGGCCAGCACGCAGAAAGCGCTTGCGGAAAGCTGCGAAGCCTACTGACCGGCGGCGCTGTTGCGCGCGCCGGACGAGCGCCCTACATCGGTGATTTCAGCCCTTCCCGACCTGCCAGCCCGAAAGACAATCCATGCCCGCCACGAAAGCCGTCGACCTCGCCGCTCATCCGCTGACCACGTGGCAAGGGCCGCTCGGCCTGCCCGATTTCGCCCGATTTGGCGACGATGAGTTCGCACCCGTCTTCGACGCGGCGCTGAAGGCGCATGAGGCCGAGATCGAGGCCATCGCCGCGAACGAGGATACGCCGACCATCGAGAACACGCTTCAAGCCCTGGAGCTCGCCGGCGAGGCGCTCGACCATGTCTCGTCGATCTTCTGGTGCCGCGCCGGGGCCCACACCAACGAGGATATCCAGGCGCTGGAGCGCGACATCTCGCCAAGGATGTCGAGGCACTTCTCGGCGATCTCGATGAATGAAAGGCTCTTTGCCCGCATCGACGACCTTTACCAGCGCCGCGAGACGCTCAAGCTCGATGCCGAGACGCTGCGGGTGCTGGAAAAGACCTGGAAGGGTTTTGTCCGCTCGGGTGCAAAACTTGACGCCGAGGGCAAGAAGCGACTGGCAGGGATCAACGAGGAGCTGTCGTCGCTCGGCACCAGCTTCGGCCAGAACGTGCTTGCCGACGAGCGCGACTGGGCGCTGTTCCTCGACGAGGCCGACCTGGCCGGCCTGCCGGACTTCGTCAAGAGCTCGATGGCCGAAGCCGCCGAAATGCGCGGCCAGAAAGGCGGCTATGCCGTCACTTTGTCGCGCTCGATCTACGAGCCGTTCTCGACCTTCTCGGAGCGGCGCGACTTGCGAGAGATCGCCTTCCGCGCCTTCACCATGCGCGGCCAGAATGGCGGCGCGACCGACAACACGGCCGTGGTGCGCGACCAGCTGAAGCTGCGTGCCGAGAAGGCGAAGCTGCTCGGCTACGGCTCCTTCGCGGCGCTGAAGCTCGACGACACCATGGCCAAGACGCCCAAGGCGGTGCACGACCTGCTCGATCCCGTCTGGGAAAAGGCGCTGGCGAAGGCAGCCGCCGACCAGAAGGAATTGGAGCGGCTGGCGGCGGAAGCCGGCAGCAACGAAAAATTCGCCGCCTGGGACTGGCGCTTCTACCAGGAGAAGCTGCGCGCCGAGAAATTCGCCTTCGACGAGGCGGAACTGAAGCCCTATCTCCAACTCGACCGGATCATCGACGCCTGCTTCGACGTCGCGACAAGACTGTTCGGCATCACCTTCGAAGAAAAGAAAGGCATTGCCGCCTGGCATCCGGACGCGCGCGTGTTCGTGGTGAAGAATGCCGATGGCAGCGAGCGCGGCCTGTTCCTGGCCGATTACTTCGCCCGGCCGTCGAAACGCTCCGGGGCCTGGATGAGCGCGCTGAAGTCGGGCTATCGCCTGGGCCACGGTGCGAGCCCGATCATCTACAACATCATGAACTTCGCCAAGCCACCCGTGGGCGAGCCGGCGCTGCTGTCGGTGGACGAGGCGAAGACCTTGTTCCATGAATTCGGCCATGCCCTGCACGGCATGCTGACCGACGTCACCTGGCCTTCGGTGTCGGGCACGTCCGTCAGCCGCGATTTCGTCGAACTGCCCTCGCAGCTCTACGAGCATTGGCTGACCGTGCCGGCGGTGCTGGAAAAGCACGCTTTGCATGTCAAGACCGGCAAGCCGATGCCGAAGGCGCTGCTCGACAAGATGCTCGCCGCGCGCACTTTCGGGGCCGGCTTCGCCACTGTCGAATTCACCGCCTCGGCGCTGATCGACATGGCCTACCACGCGCGGCAGGACGGCCCGCAGGAGCCGCTTCGTTTCGAAGCCGAAACGCTCGAAGAACTCGACATGCCCGACACCATTGCCATGCGCCACCGCACGCCGCATTTCGGCCATGTCTTTGCCGGCGAGGGCTATTCGGCCGGCTACTATTCCTACATGTGGTCGGAAGTGCTGGACGCCGACGCCTTCGCCGCTTTCGAGGAGACGGGCGATCCCTTCAATCCCGCGCTGGCCGAGCGGCTGAGAAAGAACATCTATGCCGCCGGCGGCTCTAAGGATCCGGAAGAGCTCTACACCGCGTTTCGAGGCAAGATGCCCTCGCCGGAAGCCATGATGGTGAAGCGGGGATTGGTGTAGCGCCTTTTTCCTTCTCCCCTTGTGGGAGAAGGTGGATCGGCGCGCTAGCGCCGAGACGGATGAGGGGTGTTCCAGCGGAGTGAGGCGTTGGTGTTCTCTGGAGCCCCCTCATCCGTCGCCTTCGGCGACACCTTCTCCCACAAGGGGAGAAGGGGGAGCCTTATCCTTCCACGGATCCGCTACCCTTGGCCAAATCGCCCGCTTCAGTTTCCTGTAATCCGTCACCGCCGGATTGCTGGGGTACGCGCTCGGCGCCGAGACATAGATAATCTCGGCAGCGATCGGTTCGAAGCCGGCGTAGAAATGGTTGGTCGATTTGATCAGCAACATGTCCTTGGCCAGCGGATCGACGCCGATGTTGGAAAAAATGTCCGGCTCGAAGGTCTGCGTGCGGTTGGTGTTGAGGATGATGTCGACCTCGGTGCCCTCGATGCGGACCAGCGCGGCTGGCCCAAGCGTCACCCGGCTGGGTCCAAAGCTCTGCCAGCCCTCGGCGACAGCTTTCAGCGCCGTGACGCGGGCGTCGATCGGCTCGCCGGCCTGGGGGCCGGCCTTGCCGCCGAAACGCAGGTCGATGACGGCGCCCTCGCCCGCGGCCTGGCAGAAGGTCACGGCGACCGGATCCCAGATCGTCGCCACGCCGACCTTATCGATGCCGCGCGCTAAAAGCTCCCGCAGCACGATGGTGCCATCGCCCGGCACGCCGCCGCCCGGATTATCCCAGATATCGGCGATGACCACCGGCCTGCCGTGCTTTTCAGCGCGAACGGCCAAGGCGCGCTCGATGCCGTCCTTGGCGCTCAGCATCGTCATCGCCGTCTTTTCGCGCATTGCGTAGAGCTCGCGTCCCAGCGTTTCTGCCAGCGCGTCGCCCTTGGCCTTGTCATTGTCGGTGACGACGAGGATGCGCGTGCCCATTTCGGGCACATCCGCGGCCATGAAGCCATGGACGACCGAGATCGACAGCACGCCATCCTTGCCGTGCAGCGCCTTGATGCGGTCGACGAAGGAGCGCATCGGCTCGCGGCTGGTCGGCAGCACCTGGATCATGCGGCAGTCGAAGGTCGAGATGACGGGCTTGATCTCGCCGCGCGCCGCGGCGAGGCCGAGCTCGACGACATGCTCGCCGCGCTCGTAGAAGTCGGTGTGCGGGAATTCGAGGAAATAGGCCATGACATTACAGGCCGCCGCGCGCTTGGGCGTGAGATGGCTGTGCGGATCGAACTCGCAGGCGATCACCACGCCGGGCCCGACGATCTCGCGCACCCGTTCAAGCAGGTCGCCCTCACAATCGTCATAGCCTTGCGCCACCATGGCGCCGTGCAGGCCGAGAATGACGGCCTCTACCGGCAGAGCCGCCCTGAGTTGGCCAAGAATCTCGTCGCGCAGCGCCTCGTAGGTCTGCCGCTGCACCAGGCCGCCGGGTTCGGCCCAGGTGGCGGTGCCCTCGACGACGTCAAGACCTTCCGCGGCCGCGCGCCGACGCAGCGCGACGATCGGCGAGGAGCACAGTGTCGGCGTCTCCGGATGCTTGCCCGGCCCGGCATAGAAGGCCATCTCGAACGATGCCCTGTCGGTCGGCACCGGCGAAAAAGTGTTGGTTTCCGTCGCCAGCGAGGCGGTGAAGATGCGCATGAAAACTCCGTGATGGACTTTCTTGTTTTCGCAATTCCGGGGGGAAACCGCCGCACGCTTTTCCTGGAATTGCTGGGTTGCTATTTGACCGCCCCGAGCGCCAGCCCCCGTACCAGGTAGCGCTGCAGCCAGATGAACAGGATCGCCACCGGTAGCGTCGCCAACAGCGTGGCGGCCATGACGTGATGCCATTCGATCGTGTAGCGCCCGGCGACCAGCGAGAACACCTGGATCGGCAGCGTATAGCTCTCCTGGCTGCGCAGCATGGTCAGCGCCACGACGAATTCGTTCCAGGCGTTGATGAAGGTGAAGATGGCGGTGACGGCAATGGCCGGCAGGCAGAGCGGCAGGAAGACTTTGCGTAACGTCAGCCAGCGCCCGGCGCCTTCCATCCAGGCCGCCTCCTCGAGATCGCGCGGGATGGTGTCGAAATAGCTCTGCAGCATCCACACGGTGAAAGCGACGTTGAAGGCCATATAGATGAAACCGAGCGCCGTCGTCGATTCGACAAGGCCCCAGGCGGCCATCAGCCGGAACAGACCGAGCACCAGCACGATGGGCGAGATCATCTGCGAGATCAGCAGGAATTGGCGGAAGGCGCCATAGCCGGCAAAACGAAAGCGCGACATGGCATAGGCCGCCGGCACCGAGATCAGGATGGCGCCGACCGTGGCGATGACCGAGACATAGAGCGAATTGGCAAGCGCCCGGCCGAAGCCGGTCGCCACCCACATGTCGGCAAAATTCGACCAGCGGAATTCGCTCGGCCACCAGGTCGGCGACAGCACCTCCTGCCGCGGCTTGACCGCGGTCAGGAACATCACCGCGAAGGGGAAGATCGTCACCACGATCAGCGGCGCCAGCAGCAGCCAGGCGATGACGGTTCGCTTCAGCTTGCCCGCCATGCTCCTCATGCGCGCTGCTCCCGCATGGCGAGGCGCACATAGATCATGGTGAAGACCAGCAATATGGCGAACATCACCAGCGACACGGCGGAAGCCTCGCCCAGTTTGCCGATGCGGAAGGCGAGCTTGTAGAGGTGAGTGACCAGTATGTCGGTCGAATTGGCTGGCCCGCCCTGCGTCATCACCCAGATGATCGGGAACGAATTGAAGACGTAGATGGTGTTGAGCACGATGGCGATGTTGATGAACGGCTTCAGGAGCGGAAAGGTGATTTCGCGAAACTGCTGTGCCGGCGTCGCTCCTTCAAGCGCGGCGGCCTCGTAGAGATCGTCCGGAATCGAAGACAGACCGCCGAGGAAGATCGTCGTGGTGAACGGCACCGTCACCAATATACCGATCAGCACCTGCATCGGGAACGCCGTCTCGGCGCTGGCCAGCCATTGGACATTGTGATCGATCAGGCCGAGGCCGAGCAGCGCCGAATTCAGCATGCCGCTTTCGCCGCTCAGCGCCCAGCGCCAGACCACCGCCGTCATGGTCAGCGACACCGCCCAGGGCAGCATGATGATGACGCGGGCAATGCCGCGGCCGTAGAAATCAGTGTTGAGGATGATGGCGACCGGGATCGACAGAAGCAGCGCGCCGCCAACCACCAGTACGGTCCATACCGCCGTGCGCCACAGTGCCGCGACGAAATCGGGATCGGCGGCGAGGGCCGCGAAATTGGCAAGGCCGCTGAATTCGCGCAGCTGGCCGAAGCGGTTGACGTCATGGGTTGCGATCTGGATCAGGTCCCAGACCGGCCAGAAGATGACGACCGCCGCCAGGAACAGACTGGGCAAGGTCAGCAGATAGGGCAAGAAACGATTTTGCATCGGCTGGCCTGGGTTCCGGCGCGCTGGATCGGAAGGTCTATGCGAATTTTCGGATCCGCCGCAGCAGGCGTGAACCAAGAGAGTGGCGCGCTCCACCTGAGTGGGGCGCGCCACGGGCGCAGGGAGATACGCCCTATTTCTTCAGCACCGCGTTGGCCTTGGCCGCCGCATCCTTCAAACCTGCCTCCGGGTCGCCGCCGAGATAGATCTTCTGCATGGCGTCCGACGTGATCTGGGCGATCTCCTCCCAGCCCGGAATGACCGGCGCAAAGCGGGCGTCGGGCAGAAGCGCGGTGAAGGCGGCGAGGTCGGCATTGTTGACGTAATAGTCCATCTTGGCCTCTTCCTTGTTCACCGGCAGGAAGCCTTCGCCTTGCGTGAACTTGGCGCGCTGTTCCGTGGTGAACAGGAAGTCGAGCAGCTTCCAGGCCTCGTCCTTGTTCTTGGAGTTCTTGAACATGATGATGGAATCGGTGACGCCATAGGTGCCGCGCGCGCCCGTCGGGCCGGCCGGTATAGCCGCCACGCCATATTTCAGGCTCGGCGCTTCTTCCTTGATCTGGTTGGACAGGAAGGGCGCGGTGATCATCATGCCGACCTTGCCCTGCTTGAACAGGTTCTGGACGTCCTCACGGTTGTTGGAGGTGACGCCGGGTTCCGTCAGGCCTTCGTCGATCATCGACTTGTAGAGCTTGGCGGCTTCGAGCGCGCCTGGCGTGCTCAAGCCCGATGTGCCGTCCTTATTGAGGATCTCGGTGCCGTATGACCACATCGCATAATAATAATAGACGTCGGTCTCGATCTCCTTGCCCTGCAGGCCGAAGCCGAATGTGCCGGACCCCAGCGCCTTGATCTTGCGGGCGTCCTCCTGCAGCTCGGTCCAATTGGCCGGCGGTTTGGCGATGCCGGCCTTCTCGAACAACTCCTTGTTGTAATACATGGCGCGCGCCGAAGCGGCGATCGGCAGGCCGTAGGTCTTGCCGTCCATGATCGAAGGCGACAGGAACGTGTCGATGAAACGGCCCTTGAAATCTGGCGTGATATAGCTGTCGAGCGGCTCGGCGACGTCCTGCTGCACGAAGTCGATCAGCCATCGCGTGCCGATGATCGAGAGATCCGCATTGGTGCCGGCGGTGATGTCGGTGGTCAGCTTCTGCAAGAGCACATCCCATGGCACCACTTCGAACTTGACCGTGATGCCGGGGTTCTTTGCCTCGAACTCCTTCTTGACCTCCTCGAAATAGGGGCCGGTCTTGGCGCTGTATTCGGCGACGGTGACGCGCACCTCGCCGGCTTGCGCCTGTGCCGCGAAGGCCAGCATGCTCATTCCGGCCATCAAGCCGGCAGTCCATTTCGCAATGCTCATCCGATCTCTCCCATTTTGTTCCGCGCTTTGCGCTCCTCACGCCGATGTGGGCGCAGGATTATGTGACTTTCCTACATTATCGAGGAACTGGCCGCACGCAAGCAGATTATCGTGTTGCTTAATTACATTCCATTCACTAGCCTGCCGACATCTGCCTGACATGCGGAGGAGCGCGCATCGTGGTTTCGAGAGCCGAGTTCGAGGGCAGGACTGTCGTCGTCACGGGTGCCGGCGGCGGGCTCGGCTCGGCCATCGTCGCGTTGCTGGCCGGAAGAGGCGCGCGGGTGGTCGGCTGCGATCAATCGGAGGAGGCTTTGGAAAGCCCGCACCTCGCCTCGCGCCATGTCTTCAACCTTCTCGACCGGGTTTCGGTCGAGGCAGCCGTCGCGGCCGTGCTCGACAAAGACGGCGTGCCCGACATCCTGATCAACAATGCCGGCTGGACGCGCGCGGAGACGCTTGGCGCATTGACGGCCGACAGGATAGAGCAGGAACTCGATCTCAACCTGACCGGCGTGATGACGTTCGCCGATCCGCTGGTCAAGGCGATGGCGGCGCGCGGTTCGGGCAGCGTCGTCTTCATTTCCTCCGTCAACGCCGTCGCCCATTTCGGCAACCCGGCCTATGCCGCCGCCAAGGCCGGCATCAACGCCTATGCCAAGGCGATCGCCGTCGAGCTCGGCCGCAGCGGCGTTCGCGCCAATGTCGTCTGTCCCGGATCGATCCGCACCCCCGCCTGGGACCATCGCCTGGCCAAGAACCCCGATATTCTCGGCAAGCTCCAGCGGCTCTATCCGCTCGGCCGCATCGTCAATGCCTCTGAGGTGGCGGAAGCCGTGGCGTTCCTTGCCTCCGACCGGGCGTCGGGCGTAACGGGCGTGGTGATGCCGGTGGATGCCGGCCTGACCGCCGGCTGCCTGCCGTTCATAGACGACATAGTGGGAGCGTGACCATGACCGACGTCCAGTTCCGCGGCCTTTCGAAATCCTTCGGACAGCACAGCATCCTCGAGAACATCAATCTCGACATCGAGAGTGGCGAATTCGTCGTGCTGGTCGGCCCGTCCGGCTGCGGCAAGTCGACCCTGCTGCGCATGCTGGCCGGACTGGAAACGATAAGCTCGGGCGATCTGGTCATTGGCGGCGTGCGCGCCAACGACCTGCCGCCGCAGCAGCGCAACATCGCCATGGTCTTCCAGTCCTACGCACTGTTTCCGCATCTCAAGGCCTCCGACAATATCGGCTTCGGACCGAAAATCCGCGGCGAGAGTCGCGCCGCGGTCGAGGACAAGGTCAAGAAGGCATCCGGCGTCCTCAACCTGTTCTCCTATCTCGACCGCTTCCCCCGGCAATTGTCGGGGGGCCAGCGCCAGCGCGTCGCCATGGGCCGCGCCATCGTGCGCGAACCCTCGGTCTTCCTGTTCGACGAACCGCTGTCCAACCTCGACGCGCAATTGCGGGTGCAGATGCGCACCGAGATCAAGGCGCTGCACCAGCGACTGAAATCGACGGTCGTCTACGTCACCCACGATCAGATCGAGGCCATGACCATGGCCGACCGCATCGTGGTGATGGATCGCGGCCGGATCCAGCAGGTCGGGCCGCCGCTGGAGCTCTATGACCGGCCGGCCAACAAGTTCGTCGCCGGCTTTCTCGGCTCGCCGTCGATGAGTTTCGTTTCCGGGTCCCTCAAGACGACGGCCACGAACAGCTGGTTCGAATCGACCGGCGGCGGAAGGCTTGCGCTTGCCGGCAAAGAGGTACCGGCAGGTGGTGCGGTGGAGGCCGGCATCCGGCCCGAGCATTTTGTCATCGGCGAAGCTGCCGACGCGATGACCATCAAGGTGGACGTCGTCGAGCCGACGGGCTCGGAAACCCATGTCTACGGTGCTATTGGCAACGATACGGTGCGCGTCGTCTTCCGCGACCGGATGCAGGTGAAGCCGGGCGACCGCCTGCCGGTCTCGGTCGAGCCGCGCAACATCCATCTTTTCGACAGGGCGACGGGCCTGCCTCTATGAAAGCACAAGCGTGAAGACACCGGCCGACATCATCACCCGGTTGCAGCTGATGTCGCAGGACGGCACCAAGTCGGATCGTCGGCTGGCCGGCCTGGTCCTGTCCGATCTCGATTTCGCCTCCAAGGCGGCGATCTCGGAGATCGCCGCGCGCGTCGGCGTCAGCGAGCCGACGGTGACCCGCTTCTGCCGCAATCTCGGCTGCGAAGGCCTGCGCGACTTCAAGTTCTATCTGGCGCAGGCGATCGCCATCGGCGGACAGTATCTGTCGCCCGAGCCGCTGAGCCGCGACGCCCGTGAGCAGCGCATCGCATCGGCCATCACCGAGGCGGCGATATCGGCCATCCAGCGCGCCAGCGAAAACCTCGACATGACGACGCTGGTCGACGTCGCCGCGCGCATTGCCACGTCAGGCAACGTGCTGTGCGTCGGCTCCGGCGGCATTTCCTCGATGATGGCGACCGAAATGCAAAACAGGCTGTTCAGACTGGGCCTGCCCGTGCTGGCGCAGATCGACGGGCAATTGCAGCGCATGTACGCCGCCGTGGCCACGCCAGAGACAACGCTGGTCGCCTTCTCGGTTTCCGGCTATGCGCGGTCGGTCATCGAGGCGGTGCAGGTCGCGCAGCAATATGGCGCCACAACGGTCGCCGTCACCGCGCCGGACTCGGCATTGGCCCGGGCCGCCGACACCGTCATCCATTTGCAGCCGCTCGAGGACGGCAACATCTATAAGCCGACATCGTCGCGCTATGCGCTGCTGGCGATCGTCGACATGATCGTCACGTCGGTGGCCGAGACGCGCGGCCCGAAGGTGCTGGAGAATTTGCGTCGCATCAAGCAGAGCGTGAACACGCTGAAGGTCGACGATCCGCGTTTGCCGCTGGGCGATTGAACTTCAGGCCGAAGCACTGAGCGCCTCGATACGCTGCATCAGCACCTCGGGTTCACCCGTCACGCGCAGCGTCTTGAGCCGTGCCGTGGCGCCGGCGACAACCGAAACGGCCGAGGTCGGCACGCCGAGCGTCTTGGCGGCCAGCTTCTCCAACGCTTGATTGGCGGCGCCGTTTTCGGGCACGGCGCGGACCCGTGCCTTCACATGATTTCGCCCGTCAGCCGATGTCTCGATGCCTTCGAACCTGTCAATGGAAGACTTCGGCGTCAGCCGGACAAACAGCTCGATGCCGTTCTCGCGGATGCGGAACGGGGCATTCATGCGATCGTCGGGCTCACAGCACCAGCGGTGCCACGGTGGTGAGCAAGAACTGCCGGAGGAAGAACAGGATCAGCAGCAGGATGATCGGCGAGATGTCGATACCGCCAAGGTCCGGCATGAAACGCCGGATCGGCCTGAGCGCCGGCTCGGTCAGCCGGTAGAGCATGTTGCCGATGCTGCCGACAAACTGGTTGCGCGAGTTGACGACGTTGAAGGCGTAGAGCCAGGAAAAGATCGCCGAGATGATGATGACCCACCAATAGAGGTCGAGCGCCATGACGATTGTTTGAATGAGGGCGAGCATGCCGGTCTCCAATTGTTGCCGACATGTAGCCATTGCGCGCGAAACCGGCAAGGGCAGGCTTCGGCCGCCAGGATTTCGGCAAAACGTCGCCTTGACAGAAAACTGCCGTGCCCGATAAATGCGCCATCCGCTGGACGGGGCTGTAGCTCAGCTGGGAGAGCGCGTCGTTCGCAATGACGAGGTCAGGGGTTCGATCCCCCTCAGCTCCACCAGCGGAATAATCCATTTTCCGTTTGTCGCTGCGTTGCAACAGCCGAAGCCACGTCGGGTGGCTACGGTGCGAAATGTCACGATACCGGCGCTCCTTTCGGCCCGCCACGGTCGATTGCGAGAGCCTCCCGGGGCAAACGCCTGTCAATTGGACTTATGACGGTGATCGCTATCGAATCGCGCTATTTTTTTTGGAATCCACCCCATTAGAGTGGCATTACCAAATCAGTTTTTTCTGTGTGTTGTAGCAAGGCGTTTCGGTGGGGGCGGCTGAAGGCGCTATACGGATTTGGAAGTCGATATGAAGAACCCGCCCGCGGAAGCAAAACGTGTCAATTCGCGAGTATCTCGCTGCAAATCTCAGACGGCTCTGTAAGGAGCATGCCTCGGTAAGCGCGGTATGCCGGGAACTGGGCATCAATCGGACGCAGTTCGAACGCTACCTTCAGGGACAGTCCGTTCCGAACAAAGCGACAGCCAAGCTGATCTGCGAGTATTTCCGCATCGACGAAGCCGAATTGTACCGGGAACCGGGCGCGCCGAAGCCTACGGTTCGCGGCCTGCCACCGATTTCCGAAAGCCTGTTCAACCAAATGATCCGGCCGCCCGCCCCGTCGATCGCGGGCGGCACCTACTTCACCTATTTTTCGATCCCGGCTCGCCCCGACCTGTTGATGCGGTCGGTGACCTTCGTGCGGCGCGATGCCGAGCTGGTGACGTTCCGAAGGGTCACTGGATGGTCGGAGCGCCGGGGAACGACATGGGCGCGGGCGCGCGGCAATCATTACGGCGTGGCGATCTCGCGCCTGAACTGGATCTACTTCAGCGGGGTCAATCGCCGCCAGACCGGTGAACCATCGCTGATCTCGGTGCAGTGGGCTCCCATCTCGGAACCGGTGCTGATCGGCAAGGCCATGCTTCTGACGGAAGCCGGGCCGGCCTTCGTGTCGGTCATCATGCGGCAGGACGTATCCATCCGCCCGCGGCAGGCGATCCGCATGGCGCACGTCGTCAAGCTCGACGACCCGAGCCTCGACCAACTCGTGGTCAGCCTCGCGCGGGACGGGCTGGACTGACCGCGTCAGAATCTTCCCTTGTTACGCTAAATAAGAATAATCCTATCCGGAAAGAGCGTATGCCGGCAATCATCTACTCCGTATACGAGTAAAATCGATTTTTTGTACTTTAAGGCCATGAAAGATAATTTAGATTAATTCAGTTTTACTACTATTTTAACAAACCATTAACTCTTTCGATCTTACCTTCCGCCCGTGGATCCCGTTTTGGGGATCTTTTCAACAGATCCCATTTGGGGTCAGGAAGGGATGAAAATGGCGAAGAAAGTGAACGCTGCTCCGAAGCTGACGATTGCCGCAGGCACCCAGACCGTCTTCTTTTCGCAGGGCATGCACTACAACAAGCGCTGAGCTGCCCGAGGCGCCGGCGACGGTGTTGGTCGGCGCCTCGCCTTCGCAATGAGATTTCTGCATTGGCTTTCGGCATCATGAAAATGCGCTCCGCAAAAACGCTTGTCTTCTATCCCGGCGCCAACAAGGTCACTGCGTGCAATTTCCTGACCAGAAGCGTGTTCGAATGCAGTTCCGAGGTGATCGGTCTTCTCGCATCCTGGGACAAATGGGCATCCGCGGCGGAGATCGCGCGGGACCACGGATGGTCGCGATCAGAGCTGGATGCCGTCATCCCCCAATTGCTCGATTTTTCCGCACTGGTGACCGCCGGGTCGCAACTGGCCGAACAGGAAACCCAATTCTCCGGACAATGGAACTGGGGCATTCCGACCGCGCTGATGCATTTCTGCGTTCAGGACAGCGAGTTCATGACCATAGAGCAGGCGGAGGCACGACAGATCGAACGCGCCGGTCACAGCGTGCAGCCCGACCTCGTGCTCAGAAATTCCGCGGCGGCCATCCGGCTGCCGGACGCGCTGGGCAACAATGAACTCCTTGCCTTGATGGCGCAGCGCCGCACGAACCGAACGGCGGCGGCGCCCACCATCACCGCGAAACAGCTTTCCGACTGCCTGTTTGCGGGCATGGGCATCACCGGCGAAACCAGCAACTGCGTCGGCGCCCTGCCGCTGGGCATGACCCCTTCCGGCGGCGCGAGAAACCCCTATGAAGCCTATGTGGTTGCGCCGGCGGTGGAAGGGCTGGAGCCCGGTGTCTACCACTACTCGGCTGCCGGACACGACCTTGAAAGGATTTCGGCGAACCACCTGCCGAAGATCTCCGAACTGGTCGGCGGACAGGAATGGGCCGACACCATGCCCTGCCTGGTCCTGCTTTGCGCCAGGCTCGACCGTACCATGTGGAAGTACGAGGACGCCAACGCCTATCGTGTCGTGCTGATCGAAGCCGGCCATATCGGCCAGAACATGATGCTGGCGGCGACCAGGCACGGCCTGTCGGCCTGCCCGACCGCGGCACTCAGCCACTCCGCGATCAAGCGCCTGCTCGGCCTCGACCGCCTCACCGACGCGCCCATCTACGCCTTGACCCTGTCTGTCCCGGAGACCAATCCGCGTCCGGCAGCGCGGTCAATCAATTAGCCGATCGATTATGTTCAGAGTGCCCGGTGAGGGGTCCCCTGAATTCCACCACATAACAGGAGCAGCACGTGGCCAACCAATCCCTACGCCAGTCGGAGATCGATAGTCTCCAATACATCGCGTCGATGGCCAATGAGCTGGTGCAGATGGCCGAAGCAAGCCGTTTCCCCATGATCTCCTATCTGCTGGGCATGGCTTATGCCGAGGCCTTCGACGTCCTTCGCGGCGCCCGGCCGGCCAGGCATCCGCAGCTCAGCGGCAATCCGATGCACCCCAAGGCGCAGGCGAAAGACAATCGCGCCCAGCCGAGGAGGGCATAGCCAGATGAAGCCATCATCTCCATGCGTGACCGCGCGCCCCCGGGACGTGCGCTGCAAGTCCTGCTGCCGTCCTTGAGGAAGGCCGCCGTCGGTTTGACCGTATCGAGATGGCCCATTTGGTTGGAACACGCGGACGCAGAGGCAACATCATCCAAGGCCGGCCGATGCCGCCGCGATCGCTGCAATGATCGCCCGCAGCCCGCCGAACCGGCATTTATGCAACGACGATCTGAGGGGAATCCACAAATGAACATGATCGCACCCATCAAAAGCGCCGACATCGGCGAAAGCGTCTTCAGCCGCCTCCATGCCCTGATCGCCAGCCGACCGGCATCGCCGGATGCGGCGCGCCTTCAAGCCCGCCAACTGGTTTCCACGGCAATCGCCGACACCTGGCAGGCCGACAGTCTCTGGGGCGCGGTGGACGCCTTCCATGCCCATTTCGACTTCATGATGCAGACCATCGAGATCAACGGCGCCGGCGATCCGAACCTCAGGATCCTGCGCACGAGATGCCGCTTCTACCTCGAGCAGGTCGAGGCTCTGTGTCTGTCGATGAGCTATCGGTAGGCCGATCGTTCGACCTTGCTTTGATCCATGTATGTCGTTTCTCCCGAACCGGGTTCAGTTTTGGGCGGCATGCATCAATTCCGAAGGCTGAATACGAACGGCGCCGTGCGGCTGACGCGCGAACCCAGCTCGGGCGGCGGCGCCGGCACGGTGGCGCCCTGCAGCACGGCGAGCGCGGCGCGGTCGAGGTCGGGATCGCCCGAGGAGCGGACGACGCGCGCCGACGTCACCCGGCCTGAGGCGTCCACCGTGAAGGTGACGTTCGCATTGCCTTGCGAGCGTCGCGATTTCGCGGCGCTCGGATAGCGCGTATGCCGCTTGATCCATGACAGCAGCCGCGATTCCCATTTGGCCGGGTTGACGCCGGACGCCCCGGACGCCGATTTCGGCGCGGCTGTCCTGACGGCGGGCTTTGCCTCCGCGCTCGCGGCGGTTACCGTCTTCGGCGGTGCCGTCTTCTCCTTCTTCGGCTTGGGCTTCTCGACGGGCTTTTTCACCTTGGCCTGCACGGGTTTTTTTTCCCTGGGCGTCTCGACCGGTTTCGGCAGCGGCAGCGGCACGGCGACGTCGGGCGCTACCGTCTCGGCGATATCAGGGACGACCTCTTCGAGCGGTGGTTGGTCGACCGGATCAGCCGTCGCCGTCTCAGTCGGCTCGGCCGCATCAGGCGGTGGGGCATCCGTCTCGGCAACGGGCTCCGCTTGCTCGGCCACTTCCTCGGGCTCGGCTTCGGGCGCCTTCTTGGTCTCCTCGACCGGCTCGGCCTGGTCAGGCACAGCGGCGTCCAGCATCGCGGCCAGTTCGGGCACAGCCGGCGTCACCACCATCGGCGCCATCTCGATCGCCATTGCCGGCGGCGGCCCGCCATCCGCCGGGTCGACCGGGCTGAAGCCCTGCACCGCATAGGCGACCGCAACATGCGCGCCAAGCACCAGCGCGGCCGCAACCGCCCACAGGCCGAGGTCGCGCCAGCCGAGGCGTAACAGCTCCACCGTGGGCGAGGCGGCCGCTTGCCCGGTCATGGACCAGCGGCTCCGCCTGGCGCCGCTGCGGGAGCATCGCCGGCGGGCGCAGCCTCCAGGCCGACCAGGGCGATCTTCAGATAGCCGGCGCCGCGCAGCAGGTTCATCGCCTCCATCAGGTCGCCATAGGCAACCGACTTGTCGGCGCGAAGGAAGATGCGCGTCTGCTTGTCGCCTTTGGTCCTGCCGTCCAGCGTGGCGGCGAAAACCTGGCGCGGCACGGTTTCGTTGCCGATCGCCAGCGAGAGATCATCCTTCAATGTCAGGAACAGCGGCGTCTCGGGCCGCGGCGCCGGCGTCGCGGTCGAGCCCGGCAGGTCGACATTGACATCCACTGTCGCCAAGGGCGCCGCGACCATGAAGATGATCAGCAGCACCAGGATGACGTCGATGAAGGGCGTGACATTGATCTCGTGGCTTTCCTCGAGATCGTCGTCCATGGTCTGACGGATGCGGCTGCCCATGGTCTTGCCCCGCTACTGCGCCGCCAGCGCCGTTGCCGGCGCCACCGTGCGGAAATCGAGGTCGCGGCTGACCAGCCGCTCGACGCCAGCCGAGGCGTCGGCGAGGATCTGTCGGTAGCCGGCTATCGAGCGCGCAAAGACGTTATAGATGACGACGGCCGGTATCGCGGCGACGAGCCCCATGGCGGTGGCGAGAAGGGCTTCGGCAATGCCCGGCGCCACCACCGCCAGGTTGGTGGTCTGCGCCTGCGAGATGCCGATGAAGGCGTTCATGATGCCCCACACGGTGCCGAACAGGCCGACGAAAGGCGCTGTCGAGCCGATCGTCGCCAGCAGTCCGGTGCCGCGCGACATGCGTCGCGCCGCCGCCGCCTCGATGCGTGACAGGCGCGAGGCCACCCGTTCCTTCAGCCCGTCGCCGCCGGCATGGTCGAGCGCGCCGGCCGAGAGTGCTGCTTCTTCCTCCGCCGCCCGCACCAGCAGGGCGCCGGTGCCGCCGTTACGGCCGAGCGCATGGCTGGCCTGCTTCAGCGTCGCGGCATTGCCGATGGCGCGCGCGGCGCGACGGGCGCCGAGCTTGCCGGCAAGCACTTCCAGCGATTTGGCCAGCCATATCGTCCAGGTGACGAGCGAGGCGAAGGCCAACCCGATCATCACCGCCTTGACGATGATGTCGGCAGCCATGAACATGCCCCATGGCGACAGATCGTGCGGCAAGGTGAGCGCCGGCGTCGTCGAGGGCTCGGCCGCCGTGCCGGCCTTGGCTTGCGGCTGTGCAGGCGCCGCGGCTCCCACGGGGGCGGCAGGCGCGGCCGGCGCATTGAGGGCAGGCGCCGATGGTGCCGGCGCCGTGGTGGTGGCGGGCACGCCGCTTGCCGGCTGCTCCTGTGCCGAAGCGCTGGCGGCCGTCAGCATGGCGGATGCAAACAGGGCTGCGGCCAAACCGGTTCTCGACATCGTCTTCTTCCTTGTTCTCACAGCCACCAGCCTTTCCTCGCGACAGTCCCGAAGCGTCACTGGACGTAGCCGACGGGCTGGCCGGTAAGGGGGTGCGCGAACACGCCCATCTCGACCCCGAAAATGCCCTTGAGCACATCGCCTTGCATGATTTCGCCGGGCGTGCCGCGCGTCAGCAGCCTGCCGTCCTTCAGGGCAATCAGCTCGTCGCAATAGCGCGCCGCCATGTTGGGATCGTGCAGCACCACGACGACGCAAAGGTTGCGCTTGCGGCTAAGTTCCCTGACCAGCCCAAGCACCTCGACCTGGTGGGCAATGTCGAGCGCCGAGATAGGCTCATCGAGCAGCATGACGCCGGCGTCCTGCGCCACCAGCATGGCGAGCCAGGCGCGCTGGCGCTCGCCGCCCGACAGCTCGTCGACCAGCCGGTCGGCAAAGCCGGCCATGTCGGTCAGATCAAGCGCTTCCTCGACATGCCGTCTGTCGTCCTGGCCGAAGCGGCCGAGCGCGCCATGCCAGGGATAACGTCCGAGCGCTGCCAGCTCGCGCACGGTCAAGCCGGTCGCCGCCGGCGTCGTCTGCGGCAGATAGGCAAGCGCCCGCGCCAGTTCGCGCGCACCCCACTGCGCCAAAGGCCGCCTGGAGAAGGTGATGGCGCCAGAGCTTGCCGGCTGCTGGCGCGCCAAAAGCTTGACCAGCGTCGACTTGCCGGACCCGTTGTGGCCGATCAGCCCGTAGACGCGCGCGCGTTGCAATTCGAGCGAAACCGGACCGAGCAGCGTCCGCTCGCCCACGGCAAAGCGCACCGCGTCGATGTGGAAAGCAGTCTGGCTGTCGGCTCCGGTCAAGGTCCATCTCCAGTATGGCTGCGAGCATCAATCCGATTTTCGGGCAACCGTACCCGGTTGACTATGAAACATGACTTTGCTAGTCAACAATTAAGTCGAGTTTTTGCGTCAACAAAATATCGTGACGCCTGATGCCGCTTTGAATTTCAGGCAACGAAGCGTTTCCGTGAAGCGATGAACCGCTCTAAGGTCTTCGCTGAAACAGGAAACCGCGCATGATCAAGGCGACACCCTTCGATTTCCCCTATGACGGCAGGCTTGTGGCCGAGAACACCGCGCTGGTCGTGATCGACCTGCAGCAGGATTTCCTGTCGACGACGGGTTACTTCGCCAGGAAGGGATATGATCCCTCGCCGTTGAGAGCGATCCTGCCCGCGGTGAGTCGGCTGATCGCCGCTGCCCGCGAGGCGGGCGTCAGCATCGTCCATACAAGGCAGGGCTACCGGGCCGACATGGCCGACATGACACCTTACGAGAAATGGCGCCGCGGGCGGGCCGGCCTCGACGGCACCGAGATCCTGCTTCGTTCGGGTCCGGGTTTTCAGATCGTTCCGGAAATCGACGTCGCGCCGCAGGACATCATCGTCGACAAGACCTGCAACGGCGCCTTCACCTATACGGATTTCGAGCTCGTGCTGCGCGCGCGAGGCATCACGCATCTTCTGTTTTGCGGATGCACGACGGATGTCTGCGTGCACACGACGCTGCGCGAAGCCTGCGATCGCAACTTCCAGTGCCTGACGATCTCCGACGCCTGCGCCAGCGGCGACAGACGGGCGCATGAGGCGGCCCTTCACATGGTGACGGTCGAAGACGGCGTCTTTGGCGCGCTGGCGGATTCAGGTGCGGTCATCGAAGGCCTGTCGCGGCTGGGTGGCGAGGATCGCCAATAAATTCCGTTCAGCCCGTTGCCCGTGTTTCCAGTCCCGTGCGCTGCGCGAAGGCCCCGTGCTGGAATTCGCCGTCCTCGCGCCGCGCCAGCGAATTGCGCAGCAGCGCGATCGTCTCGCGGCCGACTGTCGCGATCTCGCGCGGCGTGTCGACGCCGACGATCATGAATTCATCGATGCCGAGAGCCGCGTAAGCAAGCAGCGACAGGGCGGCCTGGGCCGGCGGACCGGAGACATCGACCGCCTTGTGCCCTGCCGAGGAAACTCCCCGGTGGATGCGGACCGGAAGCGCGAAGCGCAGTCTGGCGGCCCGGCCATGTTCGGCGGCGGCGCCGCGCACCCGCTCCATCAACCGCCTGACATCGTCGATCGAACCGGGCGCCAGTTCGAAGACGTCGGCATGCCGGCCGGCCACTCTCAGCGCCGTGCCGGATTGCCCGCCCATGCGGATGACGAGGTCGGCACCATGTGGCCCCTTGCGCGGAACAAAGCCGCCCTTGATGCTGTAGAACGCGCCTTCATGGTCGAAAGGCCGCTCGTTCGACCATAGCCGCTTCAACAGAACCAGATATTCGTCGATGCGCTGCCAGATGACACCGTGTCCGACCGGACGCGTTTCGGCATCGTCGTCGCTCAACGGCTCGCTGATCATCCTGAGCGCCAGGCGGCCGCCGCTGCGGGCGTCGATCGAGGCAAGCTGCCGCGCCGCCACGGTCGGTTCGACCACGCCGGCCCAATGGGTAAGGACCACTTCCAGCGACGAGCTGCGGTCCAGCACCTGGGCGGCAAGATCCATATTGGTGAGCAGGCCGGCCGGATCGTCGACCACGAGGTTGCGGAAACCGCCATCCTCGATCAGCGCCAGCCTGGTCGCCGTCTCAGCAAAGTCGTAGAAAAAGGAAACTGCGCTATCGGCAGGATGGGTGTTGCCGGGGACATGCGTAAATTCGATCGGCATTGCCATCTCCTCCATCTCTGGAATCACGGATGCGGTCAAATACGAATCAATGGCGCACACGAAAGCGCACCGCGATCCGGTTCATTCAACTCCGATTGCCTGAAGGCGGTGGGTCGTCAGCCTGGCCGGACCACGGCTCAGGGAATGAGGCCCAGAACAACAGCCCCAGTGAACACGAACGCAAGGGCAAAGACGACATAGGCGAAAGCGCCGGCATAGGCCGGGCGAAAGCTCTGGGCATTGGCCAGCCTCTGGCCGCTGCTGCGGGTCTCGGTGTTCTGCATATAGGACATGTCGACCTCCGTCTCGGCGGTTAATCTATAAAAGTTGTAGACTTTGTCGATTGCTATTTTTCGGCCATGCGCAGAATTTTTTTCTAATAGTGCCGTGAAAATTGGCGCTGAGTTGCTGCAGAGCGGCATCGACCTAATCGACGGACATGGCAGTGTCGGTTTCGCTTCCGGCGCTGGACGGCGCCTCACTTGCTGATCCATTCGTGCATTGGCGCGCCCCGCGCGGGCAGGATAGCATCGCGGCAGAGCGACAATGCGAGATCGTCCAAAGGACATTTAGGAGGAGCAGGGAAATGGGAGCAAGACTGGCCGGCAAGGTCGCCATCGTTTCGGGCGGCGCGACGGGAATGGGCGGGGCGGCCTCGGAACTATTCGCGGCGGAAGGCGCAAAGGTGGCGATCATCGACCGCAATGGCGAAGCGGCGGCAGCCACCGCCGCGGCGATCCGGGCGCGCGGCCAAATCGCGGAGCATTTTGTCGCCGACGTTTCCGACGAGGCGCAGGTCGAGGCGGCCGTGAAGGGCGCGGCCGAGAAGTTCGGCGCGGTTACCGTCCTGTTCAATCATGCCGGCACCATCGTGATAAAGCCGTTCCTGGAGACCAGCGTGCAGGAATGGGATTGGCTGCATGCCATCAACGTGCGCTCAATGTTCCTGATGACCCGCGCCGTGCTGCCCGGCATGATCGCGGCCGGCGGCGGCTCGATCGTCTGCACCTCATCGATCTCAGCGGTGGCGGCGACGCCGAACGAAGTGCTCTACGACACCACCAAGGGCGCCTGTCACATGTTCGCGCGCGCCATCGCCGTGGAGTTCCGCGACCGCAACATCCGCTGCAACGCCGTCTGCCCCGGCTTCATCCGCACACCGCATGGCCTGCGCGAGGTCGCCGATCTGGGCAAGCTCGGCGTCGATGTGTCCGACGCGGCGTTGGCTGCACAGCAGGGGCGGATCGGCGAACCGGAAGAGGTGGCAAAGGCGGCGCTGTACCTCGCCAGCGACGAGTCGAGCTTCGTCAACGGGGCCCATCTGTTCGTCGACAATGGTTTTACCGCGATGTGAGGTGTCCCACGGTCCAGGGTCTTCATCCCAACCCCTACTCGTCTATCGTTCTTCCCGTCTAAACGGCTTCAGCAGCGCCGACGGCGCCACCGCATTGCGCGACATCACCGCCATGGCGACGATAGTGAAGATGAAGGGCAGCATCAGGAACGCCTCGTAGGGGATATGCCCGAGACCACTCGCCTGCATGCGCAACTGCAAGGCATCGACAAAGGCGAATAGCAATGCCGCCCCCGCCGAGCGCCACGGATCCCAGCGGCCGAACACGACGAGTGCGATCGCCACCCAGCCGCGCCCGGAGACGACGCCGAAGGTGAAGGCGTTGAACTGCGCCATCGACAGGAAGGCGCCGGCCAGCCCCATCAGCGCGCCACCCAGGATGACCGCCTGGAATCGCGTGGCGATGACGCTGACGCCGGCCGAGTCCGCGGCTCGCGGGTTTTCGCCGACCATGCGCACCGACAGGCCCCATGGCGTGCGATAGAGCACGAAGGCGGCAAGCGGTATGGCCAGGATCGCCATGTAGACCAGTGTGAACTGGTTGAACACCGCCGGGCCAAGCACGGGAATGTCGGAGAGGATCGGGATCGGCAACGGCTGAAAACCCTTGATGCTCGGCGGCACCGATTGCTGGCCGAAGATCAGCCGGTAGAGGAAATAGGCCAGACCCGACGAAAGCAGCGTCACGCCGATGCCGCAGACATGCTGGCTCAAGCCCAGCGCCACCGTGAACAGCGCATGCAGCGCCCCCATCAACATGCCGGTAAGCACCGCCGCCAGGACGCCCAGCCACAGGTTGCCGCTGAGGCTGGTGGCGGTGAAGCCGGTCATGGCCGACAACAGCATGATGCCTTCGATACCGAGATTGAGCACGCCGGCGCGCTCGGAGAACATTTCGCCGAGCGTGGCGAAAGCCAAGGGCGTGGCGATGCGGATGATGGCGGCCAAGAAGCCGACCTGGAAGATCTGTTCGAACACCGCGCTCATTGGGCGGCTCCGACGCGGCGGATGCGATAGGCGGTGAACAGCAGCGCCACCAGCATGGCAAGCAGTGCCGTGCCCTGGATGACATCGCTGAGGAAGGCCGGCACGCCGGTCGCGCGCGACATCGCCTCGGCGCCGGTCATCACGGCAGCCAGGAAGATCGCCGCCGGCACCACGCCGAGCGGGTTGAGCCGCGCCAGCATGGCAACGACGATGCCGGAATAGCCGTAGCCCGGCGAGATGTCGCTCATCACTTGAAAATGCACCCCGCCGACCTCGCCGACGCCGGCGAGCCCGGCTAGCGCGCCGGACAGCAGCGCCGACGAGAGCAGCACCCGGTGGACATTGATGCCGCCATATCTGGCCGCTTCCGGATTCTCGCCGGTGACCCGGATCCGGAAGCCGAGCGTGGTGCGCACGATCAGGAACCAGATCAACGGTGCCGCGATAAGTGCCGCGATGACGCCGAGATGCAGCCGCGTGCCCTCGATCAGCACCGGGAAATTGGCCGAATCCTCAATCGGCGGCGAGATCGGATAGCCGCTGAAACTATCCTTCCACGGCCCTTCGATCAGCGCCATCAGCGCGTAATAGATGACCGAATTGAGCAGCAGCGAACTGACGACGTCGTCGACCTTGAATTTCACCCGCAGTGTTGCCGGCACGAGCGCGACGGCTGCACCGGCCGCAGCGCCTGCCAGCGCCATCAAAAGCATGGCGAGCGGTCCCGGCATCGGGATCGCGCCGACGAAGCAACTCGCCACCGCGCCAGCGAGCAATTGCCCTTCGGCGCCGATGTTCCAGAATTTGGCGCGGAAGGCGACAGCTACCGCCAGCCCGGTGAAGATCATGGGTGCGGCCCGCACCAGCGTTTCGGTGATCGCATAGCTGTCGCCGAGCGACGCCGTGAACATAACGCCGTAGGATTCAAGCACGCCGGCGCCGGCCAGCGCGATCAGGCCGCTGCACAGCACCAGCGCCGCACCGATCGCCAGCAGCGGCAAAGCCAGGTTGAACCAGGCAGGCGTCGAGCTGCGGACTTCGAGGCGGAACATCAGCTATGGCCCTCCGCCCCGGTCATCAGCAGCCCCAGCCGTGCGATCGTCGCATCGGCGCTGGGAAGCGTGCCGGCGATGCGGCCCTCATACATCACCGCGATGCGATCGCACAGCACGAGCAACTCCTCCAGATCCTCGCCGATGACGATGATGCCGCAGCCCTTGGCGCGCATGTCGAGGAATTTTTCGTGGATGAAGCGGGCGGCTCCGATGTCGAGGCCGCGTGTCGGCTGCGAGACGACAAGCACCTTCGGATCGAAGGCGAGTTCGCGCGCCAAAAGCGCTTTCTGCAAATTGCCGCCGGACAGCGCGCCGGCGCGCGTCATCGGTCCGGGGCACCTGATATCATAGGCCTTGATCTGCGCCTCGGCGAAGGCGCGGATCGCATCCGGCTTGAGCAGGCCCTTGCTGCTGAAAGCGGCGGTGCCGATGCGCGGCAGCACCATGGAATCGGCGAGCGGCAAATTGGTGACCAGTCCCGTCGTCATGCGGTCTTCCGGGATGCGGCCAAGGCCCAGCGCCTGCACCTCGCGCGGCGAGAAGCGAGACACTTTCTGTCCCGCAATCGTCATCAGGCCTGCATCGGGGGCTCGCACGCCCGAGATCACCTCCGCCAGTGCCCGCTGGCCATTGCCGGAAACACCGGCAATGCCGAGGATCTCGCCGGCGCGCACGGAAAGCGACACATCGCGCAGCGGCGTGCCCGAATGGCTCGAGGTGGAAATGCCGTCGAGAGTGAGCACCGCTGCCCCCGGCGTCGACGGCCCCTTGGCCGGCGGCACGATCTCGTGGCCGCACATCAGTCGCGCCATTTCCGCTGACGTGGTGTTGGCCGGATCATCGACGCGGCCGGCGACGCGGCCATGCCGCAGCACCGTGCAGCGGTGGGTGAGCGCGCGCACCTCGTTGAGCTTGTGCGAGATGAAGATGATGCCCAGACCCTGCGCCGCCATCGACCGCAAGGCCGAAAACAGCCCGTCGACTTCGCTCGGCGCCAGCACCGCGGTCGGCTCGTCGAGAATCAGCAGTTTTGCGCCACGAAACAGCGCCTTGACGATCTCGAGACGTTGCTGCTCTCCGACAGACAGCGCCGAGACCGGCAGGCTGGGATCGAGTGTCAGCCCGTGCTGGCGGCTGATTTCGGCCAACCGCGCCAGTCCGCCGGACCGGTCGATCCGTCCGGACTTGCCTGGTATGCCGATAAGCAGGTTTTCCAGCACCGTAAGCCGTGGCGCCAGGTGAAAATGCTGGTGCACCATGCCGATACCGGCGGCCAGCGCATCGGCCGAACTGGTGATCCGCACCTTCCGGCCCTGGATGAGGATCTCGCCGGCGTCGGGCGCATAGGCGCCGAACAGCACGTTCATCAGCGTCGTTTTTCCGGCGCCGTTCTCGCCCAGCAGGCCGAGGATCTCGCCGGGCGCCACGCTGAGGTCGACGGCTTCGTTCGCCTTGACGGCGCCGAAACTCTTGGTGATGCCACGCATTTCGATGAGGGGGGCGGGCAAGGGGGAATCCTGGTGAGAATTGGCTTTGCGATTCAGTCCGATAGGGATGCGCTGCACCCCCCTCTGGGTTGCCGGCCATCTCCCTCTCAAGGGGGGAGATCAGATGTCACTTCGGCTTTCGCCAATCTGCACCGTTTGAAGAGACAAGCACCGCCGGCGAAGCTGCCAATCTCCCCTCGAGGGGGAGATGTCCGGCAGGACAGAGGGGGGCGCCACGCGCCAACCCCTCAAATAGCGACACTCAATCCGAGACCGGCGTATTCTCGTCGACATCCACCCGGAAATTGCCTTCGAGAATCTCGGCCTTCTTCTTCTCGACCATGTCCTTGACCTCGGCTGGCAGCGTCTTGTCGAACTTATGGTAAGGCGCGAGGTGAGAACCGCCCTTGGCCATGCGCGAGAAATCGCCATAGTCCTGCGCCGTGAAGACGCCGGCCTTGACCAGCTTGATCGCCTGTTCGACGGTCGGATACATGTCCCAGACCGGGCCGGTGATGACGGTGTCGGGACCAAGGCTCGACTGGTCGGACATGTTCGAGATGGCGTAGATCTTCTTCTCAACCGCCGCTTCGATGACTCCGAAACGCTCGGCATAGATGACGTCGACGCCGGCGTCGATCTGCGCCACCGCCGCTTCCTTGGCCTTGGGCGGGTCAAAGAAGGAACCGATGAAGGCGACCTTCTTCTTGATGTTCGGATTGACCTCCTTGGCGCCGGCAAAGAAGGCGTTGACCAGCCGGTTCACTTCCGGAATGCCCATCGCCGCGACGGCGCCGATCGTGCCCGACTTCGACATCTTGCCGGCGATCATGCCAGAGAGATAGGCGGGCTCGTGGATCCAATTGTCGAAGACGCCGAAATTCGGCTCCGCCGGCCCAGCGCCGGAGCCGAACAGCCAGGCAGTCTTCGGGAACTGCTTGGCCGTGCGGCGCGATTCACGCTCGGCAGCGAAGGCATCGCCCAGCACCAGTTCATAGCCGCCCTGTGCATATTCGCGCATGACGCGGCTGAAGTCGGCGGTCTGTACCTTCTCCGACCATTTATACTCGATGCCGAGTTCCTTCTCGGCCTTCTGCAAAGCGACATGGATCTGGTTGTCCCACGGCTCCTCGATGGGCGTGGCGAAGATCGCCGCAACCTTCAGTTTCTTGTCCTTGGCGAAAGCGGCACCCGGCAGCATCGCCGCAGCCAGGCCAAGCGCGCCCAGTTCCAGCACGTTGCGCCGCGAAAGGCCTTCGCGCGTCGAATGAGATTTGTTCTTCCGGTTTTCCATTGCAGTCCCCTCTGTTCGACAGCCGTGTCGAGCCGGCCGTTCTAAAAATCAGACGGGGAATTATGGAACGGGTCCGGACTTTTGTCCACATGGTCAAATTTGGCAGATCGATCATATCCGCTCTCCTGGACTAGCCGGGAGAGTGATTGTTCAGACCCGTTCGAGCGCGATGGCGATGCCCTGGCCGACGCCGATGCACATCGTCGCCAGCGCGTAACGGCCACCGCGCTCGCGCAGCTCCAGCGCCGCCGTGCCGGAGATGCGCGCGCCCGACATGCCCAAGGGGTGGCCGAGCGCGATGGCGCCGCCATTCGGGTTGACGTGCGGCGCATCCTCCGCGATGCCAAGCTGGCGCAGCACCGCGATGCCCTGCGAGGCGAAAGCTTCGTTGAGCTCGATGACGTCGAGCTGTTTTGGCGTCAGGCCAAGCCGTGTGCACAGTTTTTGTGTTGCCGGCGCCGGGCCGATGCCCATGATGCGCGGCGCCACGCCGGCGGCGGCCCCGCCGAGGATGCGGGCGATCGGCGTCAGGCCGTATTTCCTGGCCGACTCTTCCGAAGCGACGATCAGCGCCGCCGCCCCGTCATTGACGCCCGAGGCGTTGCCGGCGGTCACCGTGCCGCCTTGCCGGAACGGTGTCGGCAATCTGGCCAAAGCCTCGACCGTGGTGCCGGCGCGGGGATGCTCGTCATTCGACACGACGACCGCATCGCCCTTGCGCTGCGGGATCGTAACCGGCGTGATTTCCTTCGCCAGCCGGCCATTGGCCTGCGCGGCGACGGCCTTGTCCTGGCTGCGCACCGCGAAAGCGTCCTGGTCCGCGCGTGAAACCGAAAAATCCTCGGCGACGTTCTCGCCGGTCTCGGGCATGGAATCGACGCCACACTGGTTCTTCATCAGCGGGTTGACGAAGCGCCAGCCGATCGTGGTGTCGTAGATCTCGGCATTGCGTGAAAACGCCGTGTCGGCCTTGGGCATGACGAAGGGCGCCCGGCTCATCGATTCGACGCCGCCGGCGATCATCAATTCGGCCTCGCCAGCCCTGATTGCGCGGGCGGCGATGCTCAGCGCATCCATGCCGGAGCCGCACAGGCGGTTGACGGTCGAGCCCGGGATTTCCTTCGGCAGGCCGGCCAGCAGCAGCGCCATGCGCGCCACGTTTCGGTTGTCCTCGCCGGCCTGGTTGGCGCAGCCATAGACAACGTCGTCGACCGCCTGCCAGTCGACGCCGGCATTGCGCTCGACCAGCGCTTTCAGCGGAATGGCGCCGAGGTCGTCGGTGCGCACCGCGGACAGCGAGCCGCCAAAGCGCCCGATCGGCGTGCGGATATAGTCGCAGATAAAAGCCTCGGCCATGTCAGGCAGCTCTCCCATTTCCCTCATGCGCCGCCTTGGTGCGGGCGTGCGGGTCGCGCAATGTCTTCAGTTCGAGTTCGCCTGGCGCCCGCGTTTCGTCAAGCGCCTGCGCGAACTTAAGCAGCCAGCCACAGCTCGCCTGCGCCTGGCGACAGCCTTGGCCGCGAGCTCAATGCTTGATCCTGTCCCTCATCGCATACCACAGCATTCCCAGCACATAGAGCGGACCGCGCAGCGCCGTGCCTCCGGGGAAGGGCCTCGGGGTCAACGTCGAGAACAGGTCGAGCCGCGAGGCGTCGCCAGTGATGGCCTCGGCGAGCAGCTTGCCAGACAGCGTCGACAGGATGACGCCCTTGCCCGAATAGCCGTGCGCGTAATAGACCTCGCCATAGTGCCCGACATGCGGCAGTCGTGACGTCGTCACCGACACCAGCCCGCCCCATGCGTGATCGATACGACAGCCCGTAAGTTGCGGGAAGGTGCTTTCCATATGCGGCCGCACGAAGCCGGCAATATCGGCCGGCGGCGACGGCGTGTAGCGCTCGCCGCCGCCGAACAGCAGGCGGCCGTCCGCCGACATGCGGTAATAGTTGACGACGAAACGCGTGTCGGACACTGCGACATTGGCCGGGATGACGCTGCGGGAGCCCTCCAGCGGCTCGGTGGCGACGATGTAGTTGCCGACCGGCATTATGCGGCTGTTGACGCGCGGCTCCAGCCCATTGAGCAGCGCATCGCCAGCCAGCACGACATGCTTTGCCCGCACCGATCCCTTTGATGTCGAGACCCGGATCGAAGGCTCGCGCTCAAGCCGCACGGCCACCGAATTCTCGTGGATGACGACGCCGGCCGCGCTTGCAGCGCGGGCAAGCCCGAGCGTGTAATTCAAGGGATGCATGTGGCCGCCGAGCGGCTCGTACATCGCGCCGTGATAGGGCGTGTCGACCTTGGCCCGCGCCTCTCCCGCCGACAGGATCTCGACGTCGCGGAATCGCATCACGCTCTCGAGGCATTTCGCCTCTTCCTCCAGATCCCTGAGATCGGAGCCGTTGACCGCGCCGACCAGATGGCCGGTCAGCCTGAGATCGCAGTCGATTGCATGGCGCTCGATAATGTCGAGCACCAGGCTGCGCGCCTCGAAGGCGAGGTCGAACAGCGCCTTCGCCCGTTCAGGCCCGTAAAGCTTGACCAGGCCCTTGGCGCCCTTGCGCAGGCCGGGGATCATCTGGCCGCCATTGCGGCCCGAAGCGCCCCAGCCGATCTTGCCGCCTTCCAGCAGCACCACCTTCAAGCCGCGTTCGGCGGCGTGAAGAGCGGCCGACAGACCGGTGCAGCCGCCGCCGACGACCACCAGGTCGGCCTCGGCATCGCCGATGAGTGCAGGATGGTTCGGCGCCGGATTGGCGGTGGCGACATAGTAGGACTTGCCGATGTCGAGACCGGAATTGAAACCCGTTGAAGATGCCATGATCACACCTTCAACAGCAGGTGGTCGCGTTCCCAGTTCGTCACCACGCTCTGGAACAGGTCGAGCTCGACGCTTTTCACGCGCAGATAGGTCTGGAAGAAGTCCTCGCCGAGCAGTTTGCGCACCGGTTCACAGGCCTCGAAACGATCCAGCGCCTCCTCCATTGTTTTCGGCAGCGTGCTCTTGATCTTGTACGCATTTCCGGATGCTTCCGCCGAGCGCGCCAGCTTCTGTTCGACGCCCAGATAGCCCGCCAGAAGCGAGCCGGCGATCGCCAGATACGGGTTGCAATCGGCACCCGGCAGCCGGTTCTCCACCCGCCGCGCAGCGCGCCCGCCGGCCGGTACTCGCAGGCCGCAGGAGCGGTTGTCATGTGACCATTCGATGTTGGCCGGCGCACTGTGGTTCGGTCTAACGCGCCGGAACGAGTTCACGTTGGGGGCGAACAGCGGCATGATTTCGGGAATGTATTTTTGCAGGCCGCCGATGAAATGACCGAACATCGCGGTATCGGCATCGTCACTGCCGGCAAACAACGTGTTGCCGGCCTCGTCGATGACGGACATGTGCAGATGCATCGAGCTGCCGGCCTGTGCGGCGATCGGCTTGGCCATGAAGGTCGCATACATGCCGCCTTGCTGGGCGGCCTGGCGCGTCAGCCGTTTGAACAGCAGCACCTTGTCGGCCAGCGGCAGGGCGTCGCCGTGCAGGAAGTTGATCTCCAACTGCCCCGGTCCCGATTCATGGATCAGCGTGTCGAGCGGCAGTCCGGCGGCCGCCGCATAGTCATAGACGCGCCGGACCACCGGTTCGTATTCCTCGAGCGCCGCCATGTCGTAGGGATGCTGCACCGCCTCGGCGCGGCCATTGCCGCCGGTGGGCGCGGTCAGCGGCTTGTCAGGATCGGGATTGGGCGCGGTCAGGTAGAATTCGAGCTCCGGCGCCACTACCGCCCGCCAGCCGCGCTGCCGGTAGAGATCGAGCACGGCGCGCAGGACATGGCGCGGCGAGGCCATCCAGGGCCGGCCGTCCATGTGGAAGGCGTCGGCGAAGACGTAGGCCTTGCCAGCGCCGGCGCCCGGCGCCAGGCAAAGCGTCGAGACATCGGGCACCATGCGCATGTCGGGGTCCGAATACGCGAACCCCTCGTCGATGGAACCGGAATAGCGGCCGTCTATGCTGACCAGGAAGGCGCTGCTCGGCAGATAAAGTGCACGGTCTTCCAGCGCCTTGAGGAATTTTGCCGTCGGCAGCGTCTTGCCGCGCAGCACGCCGTTCATGTCGGGCACAAGGCATTCGACCTCGTTGATGCCGTGCTGCGCCAACCAGGCCTTGGGATCGGTGGAGGGCACGGTATTCGTGTTCTTCTCAAGCATTTCGTTCAAGTCCGTATCAGAGAGAGTATGGCTTGCGCGGCCACGTCCGTTCCGGGGTTCAGCGCCATCTGGGCTGCATTTCCCTTGAGGCGGGCGCGCATGGCGTCGTCGGCCAGCAGGCCGAGAATGGCTCTCTCCAATACTCCTTCGGTCCAGCCGTCACGACCGATATGGTCGCCGGTGCCGGTCTCTTCGGCGCGGCGTGCATTGTCGTGGCCGTCCCGGCAATAGGGCATGATCAGCGACGGCACGTCGAAGCGCAGCGCCTCGCAAAAGCTGTTGTCGCCGCCATGATGGCTGAACAGTTCCGACTTCGCCACCGCCGAGGGCTGCGGGAACCAGGCGTCGAGAGAGACATTGTCCTGCACCGCGCGGTAAGCGTCGGGCAGACCGCCGACATGACGATGAAGCGCGCCGGCAGCTTGTCGGCGAGACGCCGGAAAGGCCGGCATGGCAGATGAAGGCGGGCGCCACGCGCACGCACGGCCTGCGCGATGCCGATGCAATCCAACGCCGCGCCGAAGCTTGCTTCGGGAAACAGCGCGACGTTCGGGCTGGCTTTACGCGTCAATTATTCCTCTTCATTCCGGCTGGCTGACCATGCCGAACGGCGCGGGAGCGCCGCGGCCGCCTGCTTGCGGTCGCAGTTTGCGAGGGCCGCAGATGGACGCGAAGCAGATCAGCAGTCACCTAATACTGCCGGCTTTCGAACTGGTCGAGTATTTTCAGACGTTCGCGCAGCGATTGCCGCAGCCGGAAGAGGTTGGCGGCCGCCGGCATCTATGCCGGCAGCCGCCGCAGCTTGAGGTGATCGGACAAGGCATCCGCCACGAAGCGATTGGCCGCAAACACATGTGAGGCCGGATGCCCCGTCGTCCTTGGCGATGCTACGGCGTCGGTTGCATTGCAGCGGCCGTCTCGTCGATCTTGCCGGCAAGGACACCTTGGGCCCAAGCGGCAACGTCGGCGTCGACGGGCTTGTTGGCCATATCCGTCAACGCCGCGTCGAGTGCGGCCGGGTCGGTGCCGACCGCCGCCGCGTCGACCACTTCCTGCTGGGCGTCGATCTGGTCCTGCAGAGCCGATATCTGTCCAGGCAGGGCCGCCTGCTCCTCGGGCGACATGGCGGCGATCTGGTCCGGCGTCAGCGACGTCAATGTGTCCAGCTGTGAATTCAGAGCGTCCAGCTGGGCTTGTGCGACCTTGGCTTTGGCCGACTGCGTGACGAAGGCCTGAAGCGCAGCGAATTTCTTGCTCTTGGAATTCATATAGGCGTTGACGTTGCGCTGCAGCGAGTTCAGCCGGCCGAGCTTGGCGTGGAGGTTCTTTTCCTTGGGCAGGGACGAGACCTTCGTCTTCGTATCGACCGTGGTCGTTGTGTCCATTGTCGCCTTGGCTACGTGCCCCCGGGCCGACGAGGACTTGCCGTGCGCGGCGCCGCTGCCGCCGTGGGTGCCGCTGTTGCCGTGGGCGCCACCATTGCCATTGCCATTGCCGCCGCTGTGACCACCACCATTGCTATGCCCGTTGCCGCCGGCGACGGCCAGCGCCGGAGACGCCAGAAGCGCCAATGCGGCCAGCGCCGCGAACACAGTTTTCCGGTTTGTCATGATGATCTCCTCGGGATACGCCGCCCTGCGCCCGCTGCTATGGTAAGTTCGTATGAGAAGCCGCTAACTATGCGCAGTAAACTTTAGATAAAGACTGTCTCAATAAGAGAGTAGAGCAACCTGCCGATACCATAACTACCTGATATCGAATAAAAATCTACGTTTTCAAAGGGCTGTGGTACTGAAGTCCCATGCCAGTCGGACGATGGTCCGAACTGCCGGTCAGAGTTGATTTCGGTACTGCCGGCCGGCGACGCGGCTCTGGCCCAGAACGCGCATGCGATGGCGCTTTTCATCAACAGGCTGAAGGCCAAGGCGGCTGGTTCAGCCTATACTTTCGCCACCGTCGATCACCAGCGCCTGGCCGGTCATGAAGGATGATCGATCGGAAACGAGGAACAGGATCGCCTCGGCGATTTCCTCGGCGCTGGCCCAGCGCCCCATCGGGATCTTGGTGCGGACATAGTCTTCGATTGCTTCGCGTCCGCCCATCTGGGCGATGAACGGTCCATTGAACGGCGTGTCGACCCAGCCCGGGCAGAGCGCGTTGACGCGCACATTGTGGCGGGCATAGTCGAGCGACATCTGCCTGGTCATCGCCACCACGGCATGTTTCGACGTCGCATAGGCGATCATCTCGCGGTCGTAGAACACGCCCGAATTCGAAGCCGTATTAAGGATGACGCCGCCGCCCTGCGCGACCATCGATGGCATGACGATCCTCGCCGCCAGGAACTGCGCCCGCACATTGACCCGCCAGGAGGCATCCATGCCGTCGGCCTCGACCTCGGTCAGCGTGCCGCCGACCTGGATGCCGGCGTGATTGTGCAGGATGTCGATGCGCCCATGCCGGTCGATCGTGCCGATAATGAGTTCTTCGACCGCCGAGTCGTCCGAGACGTCGGTGGCTACCGCCTCCGCCCGGCCGCCCGCGGCGCGTATGTCCGAAGCCGTCGCCTCGCCGGCAGCCTGGTCCCTGTCTGCTATGACGACCACCGCGCCTTCCCTGGCCATGATCATGGCGCCGGCGCGCCCGATGCCGGAACCGGCGCCTGTCACCACGGCGATGCGGTCTTCGAGGATCATGATGCGACCTTCAGTTTGACGGCTTGCGCTGGCGCAGCTGCCATTGGGCAAGCACCACGAGCAGGACAGAGGCGACGAGCACGATCGTCGCTATGGCATTGATCTCCGGCGTCACCCCGCGCCGGATCGACGCAAAGACATAGATCGGCAGCGTCGTCTGCGCGCCGGCGACGAAGAAGGCGATGATGAAATCGTCGAAGGAGAAGGTGAAGGCGAGCAGGAAGCCGGCGACCACCGCCGGCATGATCTGCGGCAAGACGATCGAGCGGAACGTCGTCAGCGGCGTGGCGTAGAGATCGCTGGAGGCCTCGACCAGATTGCGGTCGAGGCTTGCGAGGCGCGTGCCGACGATCATCGTCACCAGCGCCATCGAGAACAGGCCGTGCGCGGCGATGATCGAACCATAGCCGAGCGACAGGCGCGGCGGCTGGTCGTCCGGCCAGATCGAGGCGAGGAACGGATTGACGACGGCAAACAGCTGGACGAGCGCGACCAGTGTCGAAATGCCGATGACGACGCCGGGGACGACGATCGCGGCCCCAAGCAAGGCGTCGAAGACAGCGCGGGTCCGCACCCCGACGCGTGCCAGGCCAAGGGCTGCCGCGGTACCGAACACCGCCGCCAGCAAGGCGCTGGTGGTGGCGATGAACAGGCTGTTCTTCAGCGCCTCGACCAGGAACGGGTTCGCCAACGCCTTGCCGTACCATTGCACCGAAAAACCGGTGAATTCGCTGGCGTGGTGACCGGCGTTGAAGGAGAACAGCACGACCAGTGCGATCGGCAGGTAGAGGAAGACGAAGACGGCAATGACGAAGGCGCGCATCAGATCAAATCCACCCGGCGGGCGCCCGAGACGCGGGTCGAGATGCGGTTGGCGGCAATCAGCACCACAACCGAAACCAGCACCAGCGTGATCGCGATGGCCGATCCGAACGGCCAGTTGCGCGATTGCAGGAACAGGTCGACCAGCGCATTGCCGATGAAGAACACCTTGCCGCCGCCGAGCAGCGTCGGAATCAGGTACTCGCCGAGCAGCAGGATCATCACCAGGGAGAAGCCGGTCATCACGCCGGGCAGGGACAGTTTCAGGGTCACGCCTAGAAAAGTGGAGAGCGGCGTCGCGCCGAGATCGGCGGAGGCCTCCAGCAGGCGACGGTCGAGCCGCTCGAGGCTGACATAGATCGGCAGGATCATCAGCGGCAGGTAGCCGTAGACGATGCCGAGCAGGACGGCGCCCGACGTGTTGATGAGCCTGACATCCTCGATGCCGACAAAGGCGAGCAGCGCCGGGATGCCGCGTCCGCCCAGAATGTACATCCAGGCATAGGTCCGCATCAGAAGGCTGGTCCAGAACGGGATGACGACCAGCGCAAGCAGGATCAACCGCCAGCGCTGCGGTGCCCGCAAGGCGAGGTAATAGGCGACGGGATAGGCGACGAGCAGACAGGCGAGCGCGCCCACCGGCGCGAGCACCATCGTGTTCCAGAACGCGGTCGCGCGTGCCGGAAGATTGGCATATTGCGCCAGTGTGAAGGCCGCCTGATAGCCGCCCTCCGGCGCCCGCTCGCCGACGCTGAAGACGGCGATGGCCATGAACGGCAGCACCAGGAACACGACGAGCCAGGCGGCCGCCGGCCCGAGCAGCATGGCCGTCAGCAGATTTTTGCGAATGCCGCGCATCGAAGGATTGCCCCGGTGCCGGCGGGTCGGGGCCCGCCGGTCAAGTTTGTCTCGAATGGGATTTGTTGCCCGCCTGGCTCAAGCAGACTTGAAACGCGCCATCAGCTCGGCGCGGCCCGGATCAGTCAGCGTTGCAGCAGCGCCGAACTCCAGCGGCGTCAACAGGTCGGCCGCCGGATAGAGGATCGGATTGTCCAGCACTTCCTTGGGAAGCAGTTTGTTGACGCGCGCGTCGGTCGAGGGCGCGCCGTTGGCGAGGTGCTCCTTCACCGCGACCTGCGGGTTCATCAGATAGTTAAGCAAGGCATAGCCGGCGGGCTTGTTCGGCGCGTCTTTCGGGATGGCATAGAAGTCGGTCCAGATCTCGCCGCCTTCCTTGCCCAGCACATAGGCGATCTCGGGAATGTCGCGATGGAGCTGCGCGCCGTCATTGGTCCAGCACATCGTCATCCAGGCGTCGCCCGCGCGCATTCCCGGCTGGTAGTCGGACGACACCGCGAACAGATGCGGCTTGACCTTCAGCAGAAGCTCTTCGGCCTTGGCGAGTTCGTCCTGCTTGAGCGAGTTGAAGGAGTAGCCATAATATTTCAGCGCATTGCCGATGGTTGTGAGCTGGTAGTCGTGGACCATGGTGCGGCCGTCGCCTTCCGCCATGGCAGTGTCCCAAAACTCCTTCCAGCTTGTCATCGGCTTGGTCAGCTTCTTGGTGTTGACGGCAAAACCTGTCGTGCCCCAGTTCTTCGGCACCGCGTAGATGGTGCTGTCGATCGTGCCCTCGGAGGTGAAGCGCGGGTCTTCCTGCGTGCCATCGAAATTCGGCAGCTTGGCCATGTCGAGCGGCTCGATTATGCCGAGCTTCTTGTAGGTCGAGATCGTGTAATTGGTCGGCACGAACAGGCTCCAGCCCGAGGCGCCCGCCTGCAATTTGGCCAGCATCTCCTCGTTGGAACCGAACACGTTAACCTCGACGGCGACGCCTGTGTCCTTCTTGAAGTTCTCGAAGGTCTGCGGGTCGTGATAGTTCGGCCAGGTGGCGATCGACATGCGGTCGCCGAGGTCTTCGGCGGCGAAGGCCGGCGTCGGCATGATGCCGATCTCGCGCACCATCACCGCCGTCGCGATGCCGAGGCCGGTGAGGCCGAGGAAGTCGCGGCGGCCGATCGAGCCGCGCTTGAGGCGCATCAGTTGGTCGACGAAATTCTCGGGGCTTATCGGCAGTCCGTCACGATATGATTTCGACATGTTTTTCTACCCTCTGGTTGGTCCCGTTGTTCTTTGGGTCCGCAAACGCCAGCGGCGTTCCGGCGGCAAAGCCGATGGCGACGGGTTCACCCGGCTTGAAGAGATTGCCTTGGCCGACCACATGATCGGTCTTGGCCAGCAGCGTTCCGATACCCTGGACCTCGACCGCGTATTCCGCCGTGGAGCCCAGAAAGATCCGGTTGCGGACGATGCCCCTGAGCGGGCCGCTTGTCGGACCACCGAGGCTGAGCGATTCAGGACGCAGGCTGACCGAAACGGTTTCCCCCCGTCGCAAGGCGGCCCGCTTGCGCGCCGCAATGACCGTGCCGTCCGCCAGTTTCACATCCACCAGGTCGCCTGAATGCCCGGCGACGGCGCCGCTCAACAGATTGGTCTTGCCGACGAAATCGGCGACGAACAGGTCGGCCGGCTCGTCATAGATTTCGCTGGGTTGGCCGAGCTGGACGATGCGGCCGCCATTCATGACGCAGACGAAGTCGCTCATCGACAGCGCTTCCTCCTGGTCGTGGGTGACAAGCACGAAGGTGATGCCGATCTCGCGCTGCAGGTTCTGCAATTCGATCTGCATGTCGGTACGCAGCTTCTTGTCGAGCGCCGCCAGTGGCTCGTCGAGCAGCAGCACCGCCGGCTTGTTGACCAGCGCGCGCGCCAGCGCGACACGCTGCTGCTGGCCGCCGGACAATTCGTGGATCTTGCGCCTGTTATAGCCGGCGAGCCGCACCATTTCGAGCGCCGCGCCGGCGCGCTCGCCGATCTCGCGCGACGCGAGCCGCGGCCGTGCCTGGCGCAGGCCGTAGGCGACATTGTCTTCCACATCCAGATGCGGGAACAGCGCGTATTGCTGGAACACCATGTTGACCGGCCGCCTGTAGGGCGGCGTGCCCGCCATGTCCTGGCCGCGGATGAACACCTTGCCCTCGCTTGGCTGCTCGAAGCCGCCGATCATGCGCAGGCACGTCGTCTTGCCGCAGCCGGATGGTCCGAGCAGAGCGACAAAGGCGGAGGGCGGCACGGCCAGATCGATGCCGGTGACCGCGGTCACCGCGCCATAGCGCTTGGTGACGCCGCGAAACTCGATGTCGGGCACTGCGGTCAAGGCTGCGGGCTCCAGCGACAGGCGATGCGATTTCAGGACGCTACCAGAGCCAATGGCAGCTAGTATATACCTCGCAGGTGGTATATCTCACCTATTTTCTCGTTTAAGGGGGTATTGGATGTCCCGCAGCGACGACTACAGCCAGCTCGCCGCGCTGGTCGCGGCGACGCGGGAGACGAGCGGCGACCTCTTCGGCAAAGCGATGGTCGCGTGGCTGCGGCAGCATGTCGGCTTCGATCATTGCGTGATCTTCGGCTACCGCGGCGCTGCCCGTCCGCCGCTGCTGTTCGAGACCTTCTCTGCGACCGAGAGCCATGTCTTCGTCGCGCTCTACCAGGAAGGACCCTATCTGCTCGACCCGTTCCATCACGCGGCGGTCGAACGCAAGGAAGGGTTCTGGCGCATGCGCGAGCTGGCGCCGGACCGCTTCTACGCCAGCGAATATTTTCGCTCCTACTACAGCCAGACCAGGCTGGCCGAGGAGGTCGGCTTCTTCGTGCCACTGCCGGGCAAGGATGCGCTGGTGCTTTCGCTGATGCGGCTCAGCGCTTCAGGTCCGTTCGGAACCGCCGACGCCAGGCTGCTGCGCGACATGGCGCCGGCGGTGATTGCCTTCGCCAGGCTGCGCTGGCCCGCCCTTCCCGCCGACGAGCCGGCCGAGGCCACACCGGACGAGGCGATCGCTCAGGTCAACGAGTTCGACCGCGCCCATATCTGGAAGAGCTTGTCGCTGACACCGCGCGAAAAGCATGTCGTCGACCTGGTGCTGCAGGGGCATTCCACGGAATCGATCGCCAGGGCCATGCGCATCGTGCCGGGGACGGTGAAGGTCCATCGTCGCAACATCTACCGCAAGCTCAAGATCAAGTCGCAGGCCGGTCTCTTCGCCCGCTTCGTCGAGATCATCGATGCGCGGACAAGATAAATCCACGGCCTTTCGATCAGGTCCTTGCGCCAGCCTCCCAGGAACCGGTCTCGGCCATCTGCTTCAGCCGCGGCGCCGGCTTGAAGACATCCTTGCCCGTCCGCTGATGCCAATATTCGAGCCGCTGGACGATCTTGTCCGCGCCTTCGAGACCGGCCCAGAACATCGGCCCGCCCTTGCCGATGGGAAAGCCGTAGCCGTTGACCCAGACGACATCGATGTCGGAGGCGCGGGCGGCTATCTCTTCTTCGAGGATTTTCGCCCCTTCATTGATCAGTGGGTAATGCGTGCGCTCGATGATTTCTTGCGCGCTGATTTCGCGCGGCGCGATGCCCTTCTTTGCCGCCTCGTCGCGGATTAGCGCCTCGACTTGCGGGTCTGGGACCGGCATACGTGACCCGTTCTCGTAGAGATAAAAACCTCGACCGGTTTTCTGGCCGAAACGCCCCTGTTCGCACAGCGTGTCGGCGATCACTGCCGTCTGGCCGCGGGCCTTGCGGTTGCGCCAGCCAATGTCGAGGCCGGCGAGGTCGCCCATCTGGAACGGCCCCATCGACCAGCCGAAATCGGTGAACGCCTTGTCGATCCGGCTTGGCGTCGCGCCCTCCAGCAGGAGCGCTTCAGATTCGGAGCCGCGCGCGGCCAGCATGCGGTTGCCGACAAAGCCGTGGCAGACGCCGACCACGACGGCGACTTTACCGATGCGGCGCGCCAAATCGACCACCGTCGCGAGCGCATCGGGCGCGGTCTTTTCGGCGCGCACGATTTCCAGCAGCTTCATGACGTTGGCCGGCGAAAAGAAATGCAGGCCCAGCACATCCTGCGGGCGCGAGATCGAGGCGGCGATTTCATCGATGTCGAGATAGGAGGTGTTGGTGGCAAGGATGGCGCCCGGCTTGGCCGCGGCGTCGAGCTTGCCGAACACCTCCTTCTTCACAGCCATGTCCTCGAACACCGCCTCGATGATCAGGTCGCAATCGGCGAGGTCGGCGTAGTCGATCGAGCCGGTGAACTGGGTAAGCCGCTGCCGCTTGGCGTCTTCCGTCAAGGAACCACGCGAGACCGAGACGGCATAGTTCTTGTCGATCATGCCGAGCCCGCGCTGCAAGGCTTCCTCGCTGGTCTCCAACAAGGTGACTGGAAAACCGCCATTGGCGAAGGCCATGGCGATGCCGCCGCCCATCGTGCCGGCGCCGATGACGCCGACGCGGGCGATCCTGCGCTTGACGAGATCCTTGTCAGGAATCCTTGCCGCCTCACGCTCGGCGAAGAACAGATGCCGCTGCGCCCGCGACTGATCACCGGCGACCAGATTCACGAACAGTGCGCGCTCCGACGCCAGCGCCTCGTCGAAGGGCAGCGTGACGGCATTGCGCACCGCCTGCGCACAGGCGATCGGCGCTTCGAGGCCGCGCGCTTTTCGGGTAAGAGCAGCAGCCTCGTCATCGAAGGCCGCCATATCGGTTTTCTTGATCTCGTCATCGCGATCGCGCACCGGCGTGAACGGACCACCCTTGCGGGCGATCTCCCTGGCGAAGTTCACGGCATGGGTGGTCACGTTACTGTCGAAGGCAGCATCGACCAGTCCGGCTCCATGCGCCTCATCAGCACCGATCGGCGCGCCGGAAACGATCATCCTCAGCGCTTTGATCGCGCCGACGAGGCGCGGCAGCCGCACCGTGCCGCCGCCGCCCGGCAGCAGGCCGAGCTTCACCTCGGGCAGGCCGAGCCTGGCGGCGGCATCGGCAACGCGGAAATGGCAGCCGAGCGCCAGCTCCAGCCCGCCGCCGAGCGCGGTGCCGTGGATGGCGGCAACCGTAGGCTTGGCGATCGTTTCCAGCGTCGCCACAATGGCGCGGAGTTCAGGCTGCCGCACCGGCTTGCCGAATTCGGTGATGTCGGCGCCGGCCACGAAAGTCCGGCCCGCGCAGGCGATGACGATGGCCGCGACCGAAGGGTCGTCCCGCAATGCCACCAGCGCCTGCATCAGCGGCTCTCGGACATGGAAGCTCAGCGCGTTGACCGGCGGGTTGTCGATGGTGACGATGGCGACATCGTTGTCCCTGGTGACGCTGACGAAACTGGACAAGCTGAACCTCCCGAGACCTGCTGCGATCGGCAGGGTTTACTAGGCCGCGCCGCGAATGGGAACCGCGTGTCGCACTGGCACAACGCTTGTCAGGACAGGCTGTAGGGCGGCAGCTGGCGAGTTGCGGTTGAAGGAAGGCACGAATATCACCGCACCGCCTTCTCCCCGCCGGCCGCCGTGATCACGCCGACAATGATCAGCCCGGTCAAAAGCAGGCGCACGCCGGCGCTGACGCCGAATGTGTTGAGCATGGTGAGCAGCAGCACCAGGAACAGCGCCGCGCCCCAGACGCCTGGCACGTTGGCCTTGCCCCCGGCCACCGACGTGCCGCCGATGACGACGACGGCTATCGAGGCCAGCAGATACTCGTTGCCGATATCGACATTGGCGCCGCGGAAATAGCCGGCGAGCAGCGCGCCGTCGATGCCGCCGAGCGCCCCCGACAGCGTATAGGTGAGGAAACGGACGCGGCCGACATTGACGCCGGCGAGCCAGGCGGCGCGGATGTTCTGGCCGATCGCCAGTACAGAACGGCCATAGATCATGCGCTGCAAGGCGATGGCCGCGCCGAGGGTGAACAGCACGGTGAGAACCGCCAGCACCGGAATGCCGAGAACCTGCCGGTTGGCGAAATCGGCAAAACCCGGCGGCGGCTTGATCTGCAACCCGCGCCCGTAGCTGATGTCGACCGACTGGATGATGAAGCTCGCGGACAATGTGGCGATGATCGGCGGAATGCGCAGCGCCCAGATCAGCAGATAGTTGGCGACGCCGATGGCGGCACCACAGGCAAGCGCGGCCAGCAGGCCGGCCACGATCATGGCATCGCTGCCACCCATCACCTTCATGGCCACCGCGCTGGCTAGGCCGATATTGGCCGGCAGCGACAGGTCGACGTTGCCGGGCCCAAGTGTGATGACGAACATCTGGCCGACGCCGACGATGACGGTGAACACGGCCAGCGACAGCGCGGCGGTGACCATGCCGCCGGCGCCATAGCCGCCGGTGAAGGCTATCGTCGCCAGCCACACGACAAGCGCGCCGATGAACGACCAGATCCAGGGTTTGGCGGTCAGCGATCTCAGCAATGTCATCGCTTACCTCTCCCTTCGGCTGATCAGCACCCGCGCCGCCAGCACGATGATCAGGATGGCGCCGTTGGCCGCCACCTGCCAGTCGGGCGGGATGTGCATGAAGGTGAGCAGCGGCGATGCCGCCAGCGCCAAGGTCAGCGCGCCGATCACCGCGCCGATCGGCGACACCCGGCCGCCGACGAATTCGCCGCCGCCCAGGATGACGCCGGCGATCGAAAGCAGCGTGTAGCCATTGCCGATATTGGCATCGGCCGAGGTGGTGATGCCGATCAGCGCCATGCCGGACAGCACGCCGAACAGACCCGTCAGCGCGAACAACACGACCTTGGTCTTGAGCAGCGACCAGCCGGCGCGTTTGAGCGCGGCCGGGTTGCCGCCCGAGCCGCGCAGAATCACGCCATAGGAGGTGCGCATCAGCCCGAAATGGACGATCAGTCCGATCACCAGCGCCGCGATGATGGGGAAGGGCACGAAGGGCGGCTTGAACGCCATGATCGCCAGCAGCCAGTCCGGCGCCTTGCCGCCCGGTTTGGGCAGGATGAGAATGGCCAGCCCCTGCCAGACGAAACTCATGCCCAGTGTCACCACGATCGACGGCAAATTGCGCAGGTGGATCAGCGCGCCGAGCAATGCATAGACGCCGATCGATGCGAGCAGGACGGCCACACCGATGAGAGGCGCGTCCTTCAGCCAGGTCGCGGTGACGCAGCCGACGAAACCGACAAAGGTGCCGATCGACAGGTCGAGCTCGTTGCCCGATATGACGAACATCTGCGCGATCGTCGCCAGCGCGATCGGGATCGCCAGGTTCAGCATCAGGCCGAAGCCGAAATAGCTGATGGCGCGCGGATTGAGCCAGGCGATGGCGAGCAGCACCAGCGCCATTGACAGCGCCGGCAGCAGCCCGCGTAGCAGGCGGGCGCGCGCCGCTCCGCTCCCGAAAGTCTTTGAACCGTTTTGAACCGACACGGCCGTCATCTCAGGCCGCGTCGCCGAAGGAGGACTGGATGATCTTTTCTTCCGTCAGCTCGTCGCGCGTCAGATTGGCGACGATACGGCCGTTCTTGAAAACATAGACGTGGTCGCAATTGTCGAGTTCTTCCGTTTCCGTGGTGTACCAGAGGAAGGTGCGGCCTTTGCCGGCCTCCTCGCGCACGAGATCGTAAACCTCGAGCTTGGTGCCGATGTCTACGCCGCGCATCGGGTCGTCCATCAGCACGATGCCGGCATCGGAGCCGAGAGCCCGGGCGAACAAGGCCTTCTGCTGGTTGCCGCCCGACAGCGAAAAGATGTTGTTGTTCATATCAGGCGTGCGGATGCCGATCTTCTTTTGCCAGAACCCGGCCAGTTCGGCCTCGCGCCGCGGCGAGATCAACAGCCCGTTGCGCAGCCGTGCCAGCGAGCGGATGCCGATATTTTCAGCGATCGACCACTGCGGAAAGATGCCGTCCGACTGGCGGTCGCCGGCCACTAGCGCCACCGGTGCGGTGACGTCGATGCCGGCCTTGGCGCGGGACGCGGCGGCGAAAATCGCGAGCAGCAGGTCGGTCTGGCCATGCCCGGCCAGGCCGGCAAGTCCGATGATCTCGCCGGCGCGGGCCACCAGCTCCTTGCCGTCCTGCTGCCGCACCGGCCGGGCACGCACGCGCAACGGGCCGGCCTCGGCTTTCCGGGTTTCGGTGGGCGCCCTGTGATGTGCTTCGGCACCGCCCATAGTGGCGACCAGCCTATCGCGGTCGAAGGCGTTCGCCGCGTCGGCGGCGACAACCTTGCCGTCGCGCATCACGACGATGCGATCGGCGTTCTGCAGCACTTCGCCCAGCACGTGAGAGATCAGGATGCAGCTGCCGCCCGACGCGACGAAGCGGCGCACGAAGGCAAGCAACTGGCCCGCCGTGTGCGCGTCGAGCGAGGAAGTCGGCTCGTCCAGGATGACCAGGTGCAACGGCTCGCGGGTCAGCGTGAACGCGCGCGCCACCTCCACCATCTGTCGCCGTCCGATGGAAAGGTCGCCGGCGATGTCGGCCGCCGAGATGCCATGGTCCGGAAAGATTTCGTCCAGCTTGGCCGCGATCAGCGCGGCCGCCTTGCGCCGCCAGCCGAAGCCGGTGAGCGAGGCGTGGTTGATGCGCGTGTTCTCGGCGACGCTGAGATTGGGACACAGCGACAGTTCCTGGAAGACGCAGCGTATGCCGAGCTGCTGCGCCCGCGACACCGAGTAATTCCCCTCGGAGCCGCCATGCACGCCGATCGTGCCGCTGTCGGGCGCCAGCGTGCCCGCCACCATATGCATGAGCGTCGATTTGCCGGCGCCGTTGTGGCCGACGAGGCCGACGCACTCGCCGGGCCTGACATGGAAATCCACCCCACCCAGCGCGCGAACGGCGCCGAAGTGTTTTTCGGCGCCGCTCAGTCTGATGATGTCCGCGTTCCCTTCAGGCATGCTCAACGATATCCGGTCGGCGATGTGCACGGCAACGCGTGTGCGACATTCACTTGATATTGGCTTTGATGGCCGCGATGGCATCTTCCTGCGTGTATTCGTGGGTGGCGACACCGCCCTCCTTGATTTTCGGCAACGCGGCTTCGAAATCGTCCTGGGTGAAGGCGAGATACGGCACCAGCAGGTCGTGCGGAATGTCCTTGCGGCCATCGAGCACCTGCTGCGCCACCCAGAAGGCGAGCGTCGAGACACCGGGCGCAATCGAGGCCGACCAGGTCTGGTAGCCGTCCTTTTCCTTCTGTTCTTTCCACCATTTCAGCTCGTCCTGCCGATTGCCCATGATGATGGTCGGGCGAGGCTTACCGGCTGCGGCGAAGGCTTGCGCCGCGCCATAACCGTCGCCGCCCTGGTCGACGATGCCGACGATGTCGGGCAGCGAGGGCAGGATGGTCGCCACCGCTTTCTGCGCCGTCGTCTGGTCCCAGTCGCCGGTCACCGAGCCGACGATCTTGAACTCGGGATGGGCGGCGACCCCTTCGAGGATGCCGGCATGGATGGCGTCATCGATCGAGGTGCCGGCGAGGCCACGGATCTCGAGCAGGTTGCCGCCCTTGGGCTGGAACTTGGCCATATGCTCGACTTCCTGCTTGCCCATGTCCTTATAGTCGACGACGACGCGGTAGGCGCAGGGTTCGGTGACGATGCCGTCGAAGGAGACCACCACGATGCCGGCGTCGCAGGCCTGCTTGATGGCGCCGTTCAGCGCGTCGGGCGAGGCGGCGTTGATGACGATGGCGTCATAGCCCTGCAGAATCAGGTTCTGCACCTGGGCTGCCTGTGTCGGCACTTCCTTGTCGGCCGTCGTGAAGACATCGGCGGCCCCGACCACCTTGTCGGCCACCGCCTTCTTGGTGACGGCGTCATAGCTGTCGAGCATCGCCTGCCGCCACGAATTGCCGGCGTAATTGTTCGAGAAAGCAATCTTCTTGCCGCTGGTGTCGGCAAAAGCCGTACCAGCGGCGAGCACCATTGCAAGGGTGCCCAGAACGAACAGTTTCTTCATGTCATACTCCTCCCAAAGGTTGCTGGTCTTGACGGCTGATGATGAGTTTCGGGCTCGCGTTCCTGTTTTTTATCTATTGTCAGACAAAAGTGCAGAAGGGCGGCAAGCTGTCAACTGCAATCCGCGGCGGGCTGGCGATCAACTTCAAGTGCGTCGATTGAAATGGCTTCGACAGATAGGCTAGGCATGCGGGCAGGAGGCCGCAGACGCATGGCAGTGACGCCGATCGTTCCCGCAGGCGCCCCGGGGATTCCGGCGCGCTGGACGTCGAGCGCCAAGAGCGGCGTCGGCGCGGCGCTTTCGCCGTCGAGCCGCGTCTGGTTCACGCTCAGCCATGGCATCCTGAACGAAATCTATTATCCCCGTGTCGACAGTGCCTGCACGCGCGACCTCGGCCTGATCGTGACCGGCCCGAACGGATATTTCTCGGAAGAAAAACGCGATGCCGCGCATGGCATCGAACCGTTCGAAGAGGGCGTGCCCGCCTACAGGTTGATCAACACCGCCGATGACGGCGCCTACCGGATCGAAAAGCGCATCCTGGCCGACCCGGCGCGACCAACCTTGCTGCAGGAGATCGCCTTCACTCCGCTCAAGGGCGCGCCGGGCGACTACCGCGTCCACGCCTTGCTGGCGCCGCATCTGGTCAATGCAGGCATGGGCAACACCGCCTGGGTCGGCGACCATGGGGGAGAGCCTGTGTTGTTTGCTTCGGGCCGCGGCACCTGCCTGGCGCTGGCCTCATCGCTGCCCTGGCGGAACTGCTCGGCCGGATATGTCGGCGTCTCCGACGGCTGGCAGCAACTCAAGCACACCGGCCAACTCGATCCAGCCTTTCAGCGAGCCGAGGACGGCAATGTCGCACTGACCGGCGAAATCGGGTTTTCCGCCAACAGCTCCAAAGCCCTGCTGGCGCTGGGCTTCGGGGCGACGCCCGAAGACGCTGCTCGGAACGCCTTCGCCAGTCTCGGGCAGGGTTTCTCGGCGGCGGCAACGTCCTACGTCGAAGAATGGCGCGAATGGCAGGCGGGTCTGCTGCGACTGGATCGCCATGGCGCGTCCGGAGTGAACAGCTACAGGATCTCCACCGCCGTCCTGGCGGCGCACCGGTCATCGCTCATGCCGGGCGCGGCGGTCGCCAGCCTGTCTATCCCATGGGGCTTCGACAAGGGCGACGACGATCTCGGCGGCTACCATCTGGTCTGGCCGCGCGATCTGGTCGAAACGGCGGGCGGCTTTCTCGCCGCCGGCGATGCCGCTTCGGCCCTGCAAACCCTCCACTATCTCCGCTCCATCCAGCAGCCGGACGGCCACTGGCCGCAGAACGCCTGGCTCGACGGATCGGCCTATTGGCCGGGCATCCAGATGGACGAATGCGCCTTTCCGCTGCTGCTGGCCGATGCGCTGCGGCGCCAGGGCCATTTGCCGCGCGCCAGACTCTCTTCCTTCCTGCCGATGATCGAGCGCGCCGCAGCCTATGTCGTGCGCAATGGACCCGTCACCGGCGAGGACCGCTGGGAGGAAGACGCCGGTTACAGCCCGTTCACGCTCGCCGTCGAGATCGCGGCGCTGCTTGCCGCCGCGGATATGCTGGAGGCCTGCGGCAAGCGGGATGCGGCAAGCTATCTGCGCGAAACCGCCGACGGCTGGAACGACCAGGTCGAGCGCTGGACCTATGTCACCGGCACGGCAAGCTGCGAGGCGGTTGGCGTCACCGGCTACTATGTCCGCATCGCACCGCCCGACAGCGCCGAGGCCGGTTCGCCGAAGGACGGCTATGTGCCGATCAAGAACCGCCCGCCCGGCGATGCCGCCCGGCCGGCCCAGGAAATCGTCAGCCCGGACGCCTTGGCGCTGGTGCGCTTTGGCCTCAGGGCAGCCGACGATCCACGCATCATCGACACGGTCAAGGTCATCGACGCGCAGCTGCGCCGGCAACTGCCGCAGGGGTCGCTCTGGTATCGTTACACCGGCGACGGCTATGGCGAGCACGAGGACGGCGCGCCATTCGACGGTACCGGCCGGGGCCGCCCCTGGCCGTTGCTCGCCGGCGAACGGGCCCACTACGAGCTGGCGGCCGGACGCAAGGACAAGGTGACCTCGCTGCTCGCGGCAATGGAGGGCTCGGCCGGACCGGGCGGCCTGTTGCCGGAGCAGGTCTGGGACGGTGCCGACCTGCCCGGCCGCGAACTGCTGCATGGCAAGCCCTCGGGCAGCGCCATGCCGCTGGTCTGGGCGCATTCCGAACACATCAAGCTGTTGCGCTCGCTGCGTGACGGCGCGGTGTTCGACATGCCACCGCGAGGCGTCGAACGCTATATCGACAAAAAGACCGTCTCGCCGTTCCGGACATGGCGCTTCAACAACAAGATCCGTTCCATGCCGGCCGGCAAGACAATGCGCCTCGAGCTTTTGGCGAAGGCGACCGTTCATTGGAGCGTCGACAATTGGACGACCGTGCATGACAGCGCGACCAGCGAGAATGCTCTCGGCATCCACCTCGCTGACCTGCCGGTCGCCAGCCTGCCCGAGGGGAGCACGCTGATCTTCACTTTTTTCTGGCCCGGCAGCGGCGATTGGGAGAATGTCGACTTCTCCGTCATCATTGGTGAACAGGACAGAGTGTAGATCCTTCCCACCAGATCCTCTTCAAGACACAAGGACGAGACCATGCAGATCGGAATGATGGGACTGGGCCGGATGGGCGCCAACATGGTCCGGCGCCTGATGCGCGACGGCCACCAATGCGTCGTCTACGACATCAACCCGGCAAGCGTCGCCGCCTTGGTCAAGGACGGCGCGATCGGCGCAGCCTCGATGGAGGAGTTCGTCGGCAAGCTCGCCAAGCCGCGCAGCGCATGGCTGATGCTGCCGGCGGCGATTACCGGCAAGATCGCCGACCAGGTGGCGGCGCTGATGGAACCCGGCGACATCATCATCGATGGCGGCAATTCCTACTATCACGACGCCGTCGACCAGGCGGCTGAACTCGCGGCCAAGGGCCTCAGCTATGTCGATGTCGGCACCAGCGGTGGCGTCTGGGGGCTGGAGCGCGGCTACTGCCTGATGATCGGCGGCCCGGACGAGGCAGTGCGGCATCTCGATCCGATCTTCGCCACGCTGGCGCCGGGCGCCGACGCCGGCGCCAATCCGGCCAAGGACGCCGGAACCGCGCCCTTCGGCTATCTCCACTGCGGGCCTAGCGGAGCCGGACATTTCGTCAAGATGGTCCATAACGGCATCGAATACGGCGTCATGGCGGCCTATGCGGAGGGCATGAACATCCTGAAGTCGGCCAATGCCGGCAAACGGCAACGTTCGGCCGACGCCGAGACCAGCCCGCTGGAAAACCCGCAATATTACCAGTTCGACATCGACCTCCCCCAGGTCGCCGAAGTCTGGCGGCACGGCAGCGTCATCGGCTCCTGGCTGCTCGACCTCACGGCCGGCGCGCTGAAAGCCGATTCGGCGCTGACCCAGTTCGGCGGCAGGGTCTCGGATTCGGGTGAGGGACGCTGGACGCTGAAGGCAGCCATCGACACCGGCGTTCCGGCTCCGGTGCTGTCCTCGGCCCTGTTCGACCGCTTCTCCTCGCAAGGCGAATCCGAATTCGCCGACAAGCTCCTGTCGGCCATGCGCTATGCCTTCGGCGGCCATGTCGAAAAACCGAAGGCCGGCTCGTGACGGCGACAGGAGAGACACACTCATGAGCCAGGAACGGTCCGACACGCTGGTGCTCTTCGGGGCGACCGGCGACCTCGCCCACAAGAAGATATTTCCGTCCCTCTACGCCATGGTCGCCAAGGGGACGCTCAGCGAGCCGGTAATCGGCGTCGCCTTCGACGCCTGGGATTTGAAGAAATTGCAGGATCGCGCGCGTGACGGCATCGTCAATGCGCTCGGCAAGATCGACGAGAAAGTGTTCGCCAAGCTCGCTTCGCTGCTGCGCTATGTCAGCGGCGACTATCGCGATCCGGCGACGTTCGAGAAACTGAAGAGCGCGCTGGGCACCGCCCAGCGGCCGCTGCACTATATGGCGGTGCCGCCGACCATGTTCGAGACGGTGGTGCAGGGCCTGGAGCAATCGGGCACGGCGCGCGGCGCGCGGCTGATGGTGGAAAAGCCCTTCGGCCATGACCTGCAATCGGCACGCTGGCTGAACCGGGTGCTGCATCTGGTGTTCGACGAACAGTCGATCTTTCGCATCGACCACTATCTCGGCAAGGAAGCGATCCAGAACCTGCTCTATTTCCGCTTTGCCAATTCCTTCCTGGAACCGATCTGGAACCGCAATTTCGTGGAGAGCGTGCAGATCACCATGGCCGAGGATTTCGGCATCGACGGGCGCGGCCGCTTCTATGACGAGGTCGGCTGCGTCAGGGACGTGATCGAGAACCATCTGCTAAACATCCTCCTGCTGCTGGCGATGGAACCGCCTGTCGGCCGTTCCGCCGACGACCTGATCGATGAGAAGGTGCAGGTGCTGCGCGCGATCCGCACCTTGACCAAGGACGATATCGTGCGCGGCCAGTTCGACGGCTATCTCGCCGAGCCCGGCGTGGCGCCCAACTCGCCGGTCGAAACCTTCGCCGCGGTGCGCTTCCTCGTCGACACCTGGCGCTGGCGGGACGTGCCGTTCTTCATCCGCGCCGGCAAGAACATGCCGGTGCATGCCACGGAGGTGATCGTGCGGCTGAAGCGGCCGCCGCTCGATGTCTTCGACCCGATCAAGCCGAACGACGCCAATTATGTGCGCTTCCGCATCGACCCGCAGGTGGCGATCTCGATCGGCGCGCAGCGCAAGGCAGCGGGCGACGACATGATCGGCGAGCAGGTCGAACTGACGGCGCTCGATGACAGCAAGGGCGACATGCCGCCCTATGAACGGCTGATCGGCGATGCCATGAACGGCAATGGCCAGCTTTTCACCCGTCAGGACGCCAGCGAGCTCGCCTGGCGGATCGTCGGGCCGGTGCTCGGCGACACCACGCCGCCGCATCTCTATGAACCGAAGACCTGGGGGCCGGCCGAGGCGATGAACGGCTTCGGGCCGCCGAACGGCTGGATCAATCCATCGAAATAGGCTGGGAGACGGCAGCATGGCCAGGACGGCAAGGCCGAAAACGGCGAGCAGCGACCCGACCGTGCTGTCGATCGACATCGGCGGCTCGCACATCAAGATCCTTACCAGCGCAAGCGGCACTGAGCACCGCGCCGATTCCGGGCCGGATCTCACACCGCAGCAGATGATCGATGCGGTGAAGGTGCTGGCCGACGGGCTCTCCTACGACGTCGTCTCGATGGGCTATCCCGGCCCGGTGCATCACAACAGGCCGTTGCTCGATCCCGCCAATCTCGGCAAGGGCTGGGCCGGCTTCGACTTCGCCGCGCAGTTCGGCAAACCGGTGAAGGTGGTCAACGACGCGCTGATGCAGGCCATCGGCAGCTATGAGGGCGGTCGCATGCTGTTCCTGGGGCTGGGAACCGGCCTGGGTGCGGCGATGATCGTCGACAATGTCGCCCAACCGATGGAACTCGCCCATCTCCCCTACAAGAAGGGCAAGAGCTTCGAGGACTATGTCGGTGAACGCGGCCTGGTGAAACGCGGCAAGAAGAAGTGGCGCAAATCCGTTTTCGACGTCGTCGAGAGGCTGCGCGCCGCCATGCAGCCCGATTATGTCGTCATCGGCGGCGGCAATGTCGACAAGCTTGACGATTTGCCCGCCGACAGCAGGCGCGGCGACAACACACGCGCCTTCGAAGGCGGATTTCGTCTGTGGCGAGACAAGGCCCTGATCGTCTGATAGTATTACAGTTCAGTATAGTTATTCAAAATAATGTGCGACGCCGTGCCAAGTCGTTGCATTGCGCAGATTTGCCGACTAGGAATTCCGGCGCACTACATCGCGACGCACCGCGCGGGACGCGCAAAGACGCCGCCGCACTTTGACTTTGCGCATCATCCCATCCGAAACCGTGCCGATTTCGGGCCCCATACGCCATAGACGGAGGAAAATAGATTGACCGACGACAGCAACGACGCTCGCAAGGATATCGACCTTCTCGAGCTGACCGCCCATATCGTGTCGGCTTACGTCGAGAAGAACCGCCTGCCCGCCTCCGGCCTGGCGGACCTCATCGCCAGCGTCAGCGCGTCGATCAGCGGGCTCGGCCAGCCGGCCGCTCCCGTGGCGGCGCCGCTCGTGCCGGCGGTCAACCCCAAGAAGTCGGTGACGCCGGATTTCATCATCTGCCTGGAGGACGGCAAGAAGTTCAAATCGCTGAAGCGTCATCTGGGCGTGCATTTCGGCCTGACGCCGGACGCCTACCGCGCCAAATGGGGCTTGCCGTCGGACTATCCGATGGTCGCTCCCAATTACGCGGCCTCGCGTTCGGAACTGGCGAAGTCGATCGGTCTCGGCCGCAAGGCCGCCGCCCCGAAAGCGCCTGCCAGGGGCAGGAAGGCCAAGGTCTCGGCCTGAGCGCGCATTCCCGCGCTGAGCCAATTGGTTGATTGAGGCCTGCCGGCGTTCCGTCTTGGCAGCTTCATGCTTTTGTGGCTTGGATGAGCCAGACAGGCCTCGGGGGAAGCCATGAACTATACCAGGATGGTGATCGAGAAAGAGGCGCCGGAGGAATACGGCTACGACCGCATCCGCTACAATCTCTCCGAAAGTTCGATCGCCGACCAGAAGCTCTCCGACCTCGGCCTGTCGCTGCCCGATCTTACGCTCTTCTATGGCGAGCATCGCGGGGACAGGGGATTGCGCGCGCTGATCGCGGCGCAGGACGCCGGCGTTTCGCCAGATGATGTGCTGATCACCGCGGGTGCGGCCGGCGCGCTGTTCATCGTCGCCACGTCGCTTCTGTCGGCAAGCGACCATCTCGTCGTCGTCCGCCCCAACTACGCCACCAACATCGAAACCCCGAGGGCGATCGGCTGTGCCATCAGCTTTGTCGACCTCGCCTTCGAGGACGGCTTCGCCATCGACGTCGAGCGCCTCAAGGCGGCGATCCAGCCCAACACCCGCCTGATCAGCGTCACCTGTCCGCACAATCCGACCGGAACCATGTTGTCTCGTGCCGATCTCGACACGTTGATAGCGCTCGCCGAAAGCCGCCGTTGCCATCTGCTGGTCGACGAGACCTACCGCGACCTCTCCTATGGGAGACGTCTGCCCCCGGCAGCTTCGCTGAGCCAGCGGGCGATCAGCGTCTCGTCGCTGTCGAAAGCCTTCGGCATTCCCGGCATCCGCATCGGCTGGCTGGTGACCAGGGATGCGGGCCTCCAGGAGAAATTCCTGGCCGCCAAGGAGCAGATAGGCATCTGCGGCAGCGTCATCGACGAGGGCATTGCGCGCGGCATGCTCGAACGTCGCGACGCCTTCCTCGCCAGGCTGTTGCCTGAGATGGCCAGGCGCCGCGACATCGTCCAGGCGTGGGTCGACGGTGAGCCGCTGGTCAGCTGGGTGCGGCCCGAGGGCGGTGTCGTCGGCTTCCCGCGTCTGAACGTCGAGCCCGGCTTCGACCTCGACCGGTTTTATGGCACCCTGCTGGAGAGCCATGGCACCTATGTCGGGCCCGGCCACTGGTTCGAAATGCCGAAGCGCTTCTTCCGCATCGGTTTTGGCTGGCCGACGGAGGCGCAATTGCAGGGCGGGCTCGACGCCATCTCCGCCGCGCTGAGGGCATGATTTTCCACCCGCCTTGGAGGCATGCCGAAAACCTCAGTTCGCTGCCGGAACGGAACAGCTCAGATCGCCTTCCTTGCAGTTCAGGTAACCCTCGAAATCCTTGACCCGGGATTGCGTCAGGCCATCCATGCACATCGAGAGGAGCATGGGGACCATGCTGCCTCCGGCCGCTCCCGCGGTCTGGAAATTGCACTCGGCGTCGCTGAACTTGATCCAATCCTGCTGCGCTTGGACAAGAAGCTTCTTGGTATCCGCGTCGTCCTTCAGGCGGGTTTCGATCTGCTTGTAAAGTTCGTTGAGCTTCTTGTCGGATTTCCTGAACGAAGCACCGGCGCACTGGTTCATGGTGGCCTGATCCTTGGCGTCGGCGCACTTGTCCTTTGCAAAAGCGAAAGCCGGCATGGCCAGAACCACGGCGGTGGTCAGAATTGCGGTTTTCATCGGTTCTCGTCCTCTTTGCAGGTGAGCGGCATCGTCATTCCGTAACGGTTTCGGCGAAGCACCTGGCCAGCTTTTCCGGTGCTCCAAGCTTCTTCGCCCAGGATACCAGTTCAGGCTTTTCCGATGGATCGGCATAGCCGCCCCATACGTCACGAAACTGCTTCCTTCCGTCGACTGTCTGGAAGAACATCACGCCGTCATCACTCACAGGCGTGGAGACATACGCGGCGCTCCAGTTGCCGCTTTCCAAGATGGTGATGAACTTGGCGCGGGCGGGCTTGAACTTATTGTCCATCGCCGAAGCGACGAGCGGTGCATATTCCTGTTTGCGCGCCTTCGTCACCTCGACCTTGACGCCGTCGCAGGCATCGTTCGCGAAAGCAGATGCCGGTATCAACCCCGCCAGCCCGATCATGAGGATTTTGGCGTGCCGTCGAACCAAGTCGCCGAGTTCAGACATAGGTGATTTCCTCTTCCTTCACGGAGTGTGGCTGTCAGTCGGAATCGCCGTCATCCGATGAATCGTCATCGTCAGGCGCATCGACCTGGCAGCCAATGCCATTGCACCCCTGATAGTTGCCCTGCGTATCGAAGTTTGGATTGCCTTGCCTGTCGTATTGCGGCCTGTCATCGATGCTTTGATCCCCATCATCAGGGTCATCGACTTTGCATCCGATCCGATGGCAGCCAATGTATCTGCCTCGCGTATCGAAATTGGGATTACCTTGCTTGTCGTATTGCGGCCTGGTGTCGATGGTCTGATCGTCGGTGGTGCAGCCGGCGACCGCCAGTAAAACACTGGCGATAACCGAATAAACTATACGTTTCATGATTTATTCTCCTCGCTCCCCGCCGGCAGAGGTTCATCCGTCGGTCGGAGGACGATCCGAAGAGGACAAAAGCTTCGCGGACCACGAAACGCCCGAACTGTGGCCCATGCATTCGACGACTTTGCGGCCGGCTGTCGCAATTCCTCAAGTCGAGGGGAACGCTCCCAGCGGGAGCCGCCTTGGCGAATGTCCATTTCCCTCTCCATGCCTAGCGCCCGCCCGCCCAAGCATGCCAACGATCCGCCGGCGCGGTTGATGTATCCATAGGTTGTAACCGATATCGCCGGCTAGCAAGGGAAAATTGCCAGATCTTGAGTTCTGTTTTGAAAATGCTTAATAATCCAGTAAGCACCCTGCCTGATTTAGCAAGTACTTAAATGCAATTGACAGAAAGGAGCCAGCAAAAAGATTGCTGCTTACGCCTACGCTTTTCGCACTATTCCAAAATAAAATGGTCTATTTATTCCAATTCACAGGGGCGACGATATAAAAGGGGTAAAATGACGCTCGGCATTATCGCCAGAACCCCAATGTATTGGTAGGTTTCGGCCAGGCCAGTGGGCAGGCCGAAAGAATGCTGCTCACTGATCGACTTTCAAGGCTATCGCGTGAACGACGGGGGAGGACTTCGAGACCCCGATAGGTTTTCCTGTCCCGCTGGGTCTTGTGGGTGAGTTTCGTGTGCGTTCGATGGAACACATCAGAAAATCCTTGATCCAGAACCTGTTTTTTGCGCGCGTCATACGTCGAACTGGGCTAAAGGGTTCCCCGGCCGGACCAGCGTCCATCGTGGAAGTGCCCCGCCGGCCTCCATCCTTCTAACGGGGCCTCGTTCCATGACCTCCGAACAGATATCACCGGACCAGCGCTATGCCGCGTTCCGCCATCGCTCCTTCCTGAGCTATTGGACGGCGCGCTTCCTCACCACATTCGCCACCATGATCGTGTCCGTCGCGGTCGGCTGGCAGATGTACGACCTGACCCGCGACCCGCTCGATCTCGGCCTTGTCGGCATCGTCCAGTTCCTGCCTTCGCTGCTCCTGGTGCTGGTCACCGGGGTCGTTGCCGATCGCTTCGGCCGCCGGCTGATCATGGCGCTGGCGGTGCTACTCGAGGCGATCTGTGCGCTCGCGCTGCTCATCCTGACCCTGCGCGGCATCAGCGGTCCGCTGCCAATCTTCATCGTGCTCGCCATGTTCGGCATCGCCCGCGCCTTCTTCGGACCGGCCTCGTCGTCGCTGTTCGCCAATCTGGTGCCGCCCCGGGATTTCGCCAACGCCATTGCCTGGAACTCGTCGGCCTGGCAGACGGCGACCATCGTCGGGCCGGTCGCCGGCGGCCTGCTCTACGGCGTATCGGCCGAGGTGGCCTATGGCACGGCCACGGCGCTGATGCTCGTCGCCGGGCTGCTGATCTTCACCATACCGAGGCCGGCCCAGCGCAGCGAGACCGACAAGCCGACCATGCAGACCCTGTTCGCCGGCTTCGGTTACATCTGGGGCGAGAAGATCGTGCTTGGCGCCATCTCGCTCGATCTCTTCGCCGTGCTCCTGTCCGGCGCCTCGGCGCTGCTGCCGATCTATGCCCGCGACATATTGCAACTCGGCCCCTGGGGGCTTGGTTTGCTGCGCTCGGCGCCAGGGGTGGGTGCCATCTGTGTCGCCATCTGGCTCGCTGGTCATCCTATCCGAAACCACGCGGGCCTGATCATGCTCGGCTTCGTGGCCGCGTTCGGCGCCTTTACGGTGCTGTTCGGCCTGTCGACCATCGCCTGGCTGTCGATCCTGGCATTGGCCTTCCTCGGCGCCACCGACATGTTCAGCGTCTACATCAGGGAAACTTTGATCCAGCTCTGGACCCCCGATCATGTCCGCGGCCGTGTCAACGCCGTCAATCAGGTCTTCGTCGGCGCCTCCAACGAGCTCGGCGAATTCCGCGCCGGCACCATGGCGGCGCTGATCGGCACGGTGCCGGCCGTCGTCATCGGCGGCGTCGGGGCCATCGCCGTTGCCGGCCTGTGGGCCTACCTGTTCCCGGCGCTCCGAAGGGTGCGGCACCTCAATGGACGAAACTGACGGGGCATCGAATTCAGGTCCACCGGTATCGGCGGGCTGCGAATCTGTGCTAAGCCGCCGCCCGACCAACCAAAGGACGATACCTGTGAGCGAACCGACCGTGGCCGAGGCAACCGAGAGTATCTATGTGTCGCTGCGAGCGGACAATGCCGATCTCGACGCCCATATCGCGACGCTTAAGGCAGCGCTGGCACGAGAGGGGATGAAGCAGGCGGTGTTCGATCCCACCAAACTGGCGCAGAACAACCGCTCGGGCCGCAAATTGATGCAGGCTTATTTTCGCCAGCGCGGCGTGAGCGTGACGTTTTCGAACTAGCAGGCGTTAAACGACCCGCCATCAGGGGATGGTTGTGCCGCCACCGCGCCGTCGGCCGCCGAAAATCAGCACCAGGAACTCGTCCAGCCAGCGCTTGAGGTGGATGTCCCAGATGAGCCGGCCGCCGAGATGGTCGCGGCCGGGCTGGGCGCCCGGCAGTTCGAAGCGGTGCGCGCCGCGCACCACCCAGCGCTGCATCATCAGCCTGGTCAATTCGCCATGGAACTGGATGCCCCAGGCATTGTCGCGATAGCGGAAGGCCTGGTTGGGATAGGTCTCGGCGGTCGCCAGCAAGGTCGCGTCGCTCGGCAGCGAAAAACCTTCGCGGTGGAACTGATAGACCATTTCAGGCCAGCGCATCAGTTTCTGGCCTGCTTCCGTCGCCTTCAACGGATACCAGCCGATCTCGACCAGCCCTTCGCCATGCCCCTCGACCCTGCCGCCCAAATGGTTGACCAGCATCTGCGCACCAAGGCAGATGCCCAGCAGCGGCCGATTCTCCCGCAGCGGAACCTCAAGCCAGTCGGTCTCGCGGCGGACGAACTCGTCCTCGTCATTGGCGCTCATGGGGCCGCCGAACACCACGGCCCCGGCATGGCCGTCGAGCGTCTCTGGCAAGGCATCGCCAAGCGGCGGACGGCGGATGTCGAGATCGAAACCCTCTTCGAGAAGCATGTGGCCGACGCGCCCGGGGCTCGAATTCTCCTGATGCAGCACGATCAGGATTCTTGGCTTCGAAGGCGGCGGCTTCGGCGGCATCGGCGAATGGACCCTATTCGTCGCTCGACGTTCCACGGGCGCCCGGCGCCTCGGCCGCCGCCTTGCGGCGCGCCTCGATGCGGTCCTGGCGTTCGACGCCGATCAGCTCGGCAACGCGCCAGACCGTGTTGTCTTCCAACTCGTGCAGCTCGCCATCGGCATAGACGATCTCCCACATCAGGCCGATGAAAGCCTTGCGGCCTTCGGCATCGAGGTGGCGCTTCAGCACGCTGGTGAAGGCATAGAGGTCGATCGCCTCGTTGTCGGCGCGCTCGCCGGCGGCGGCCAGCGCGTCGAGCTCGTTGCCGCTGACCGAATAGGCCTGCGCCAGCACTGCCTTGAACCGCTCCCACTCGACGTCCTGGCGCACGCCGTCGGCGCTCATCACGTGGTAGAGCAGCGCCGAAGCCGCTACGCGCGGGTCATCGGCGCTGGCGCGGGCGCCGGCGCCGGTCGGCAAATCCCTCAGAAACGACAGGACGCGTTCGAACATCGATCCATTCCCAAACGGCCGGACCATCCGGCCAACTCAAAACAACCGGAACCGGCGCGGCGACTTTTCCGCCGCATCGTCCGGGTCGACGCCGGGATCGTCCGGCAGGCGTGCCAGTTCCTGCGCCGGCTCGACGGCCTCGGCATCGGCGGGCACCGCGGCGAAAGCCTGCGCCGTCACCGGCCTGACGTGGTCCTGGTCGTTCTCGGCCTGCCTGCCCGCCGTCTCGCCGCCTGGGCCAGCATGATCGATCACCTCGACCGGTTCTTCCTGCGCCGACCTGCCCGGCGCCTCGATAGCCACCGCCGGGGCGCCCGGCGCATCGTCACGGCTGTCGATCAGCTGGCCGAGACGCTCCATCGGGGCGCGCCACTCGAAGGCGTCGAGCCGGCCGGTGACCGGCGATACCGGCGCCCAGCGCTCCGAGACGACGCCGTCGGCGACCCAGGCCGGATCGCGCGGCGCCCGCACCGCCTTGGACAGGAGCTGCCGCACCTTGCCCTGGTCGCCGGTCTCGGCTTCTTCGATGTCGGCCAGAAGCAGATAGGCGCCCTCGCGGCGGTCCATCCGGATCGCCGCCTCGGCCTCGCGGCGGGCGGTCGCAAAATCCTGTGCATCGAGCGCGGCGCGCGCCACCGTCATCGAGGATTCGGCGTGGTTCTTCCTCATCTCCTGCAATTTCTTCGCCCGGTTGAGGCGATCGAGCACGGCGTCACCTGGCCTTGCATGGGTATAGAGCTCCGCTATCTCCGGATGCGGTTCGGCCCTCCAGGCCGTCTCGAGTATCTTCGAGCCCTTGCGCACGTCGTTCTGGCGAAACAGCAGCGTCGCAGCCGCGACCGCGGCCGGCGCGAACTCCGGCTGCAGCCGATTGGCCTCTATCGCCGCCGTTCGGGCGGCCGCGGGATCGCTGTCGGCGAGTGACTGCGCCTTGGCGGTCAACAGCACGGCGCGTCGGCGGTTGGCGGCGTCGCGTTCGATCTGGCGGGTCGCCTTCTGCGCCTCGACCAACTTCAGCGCGCCGTCCCAGTCGCCGCGCCCGGTCAGCTCTTCAAGCGTCGATTCGGCCGCCCAGGCCAGTTGCGGCGCCATGCCGGCGGCGCGCCCGGCATAGTGCCTGGCGGCATTGCGGTCCCCCAGGCGCTCGGCTTCGAGATAAAGTCCGCGCAGACCGAGCAGCCGCATCTCGGGATCGTCGAGCATACTCTCGAATTTCTGGCGCGCGCCTTCGTGGTCGCCTTCGAGGAGCGAAGCCTGGGCCTCGAGCAGATGGATCAATGGCTCCTGGTCGGAGCGGATCAGCTTGGCCGCTTCCTTGGTCTTCTTGCGGGCCAGCGCGCCGTCGCCGGCGCCGGCGGCGATCATGCCGGTCGACAGCGCCTGATAGCCGCGGTCGCGGCGCCGCACCCGGAAATAGCGCGAAATGGTGTAGGGGCTGTTCCAGACCGACTTGATCAGCCACCACAGGATCATCACCGCCGCGACGACAGCGACCACCGCCACCGCCGCCACCATCAGGCTGACCTGATACTGGTAGCCGTTGAAGGTTATGACCATGTCGCCCGGCCGGTCCGCCAGCCAGGCAAAGCCCAGGCCCAGCGCGAAGACGACGGCGAGGAAGAGCAGGATTCGGATCATCGCTGGTTCCTCACGCCTTCATCGCGCCTGATATGAGCGCATCGATCAGCGTTTCGACCTCGATGCGTGCCTTCAGCTTGCCGGCAAAATCGGCGCCGGCCGCCTTTGCAGGCGCGGGCAGCGTCTCATATTCGGTGAGCGCCTTGGCATAGTCGCCCTGATTGACCGCCACCTCCATGCGCGCAATGGTTTCCGGTGCGCCGGCGCCCTGGACAGCGCCGATCGGCCGGACCTTGACCAGCGCTTCGGCGCTCGACAGAAGGTTCTGCAGCAGCCCGGCATTCTCGTCGACCGGCGTGGCCGCCGCGACCATGGCGTTGGCTGCGGCATCCATTTGCGATGCGATCTCGGTGCGGGTCTGGACGCCCTTTTTCGCGTAGGCACGCAGGGCCGCAAGCTGCGGCGCGTCCGGCGCGATCGCGGCGAAGGTCTCAAGCTCGGCACCGAACGGCGCGCCACGGTCGAGCGCCGCCTTCAATGCCGAAGCGGCGATGGCGAGCGCGACCTTCGGCTGTCCGGCCTGCGCCTCGACCTTGCCGGAAAGCTGCGCCACCGACTGCTCCAGCGCGGTGAGCCGGCCGTCCTGCTTCGCCGCCGCCTCGCCGGCCGATTTCACCAGCGCATCGAGGCCGGCCAGCCTTTCATTGACCGGACCGAGATCGACTGGGGCCGCGTTGCCGGCCTTGCCGAGCGCCGCGACCGCCGTCTCGATCTGCCTGACCTTGTCACCAAGCGCGGCCAGCCCGGCATTGTCGCCCGCTCCGCCTTGCTCGACCGCCGATTTGAGCGCCGCGACATCCGTCCTGACCTGATCCAATGCCGCGGACAACCCGTCGACCTTGGCCGACGCACCGCCGTCGCCGCCAGCCTGCCTCAGATCCGCGATCTCGGTTCTGAGCGCGGCGATCTCGCCGTTGACGCCTTCGAGCGAGACGCTGGCACCGGAGCCCGGCGCGCCGAGCAGGCCGGCGAACTGCAATCCGCCGGCGCCGACCAGCGCGATGACCCCGCCGATGATGCCGGCCGCGATGCCGTTGACCCGCTTCGGCGGTGGCGGTGCGGATACGGTTTTCCCGTTCCCTGCCGAGGCGCCGGTCGCCGGCCCGGCCGGATCAGGTTCGGCGCGCTTTGCCGATGCATCCTCGAAACTGTAGTCGAAGGCGCCGGCCTTGCCAGCGGCGTCGTCCGGGGAACCGGGGTAGGCCGCCGTCGGTTCGTCCGCCTTGGCGGCGCTTTCCGCGGATCGTTCCGATCGGGGCGCTGTCGCCTCGGCGTGCTCCCAGGGTTCGAGATCGGTCTGGTCGGCGTGCACAGGTTCTTCGGGCGCCTCCGGCTGCGAGGCGTTCGCGGCCTCCTCCGCCTTGGCCTCGTCGGTTTGCGCCCCGGCCTTGGCGGCATTCTCGTCGGCGATGCGGGAAACGGCGCCGGGTTCGAGTTCGATGGTCACCGGCTCGCGGCGGCTTTTCGAATGTCGCATCTTCGGCGTCTTGACCATGCTTGGGCTCCGCGAATTCGCTTAGGGATGGTTCAAAGAGGGTCTAGCACATCACCAAGCGGTGAAAAGGGGCGGTGTGATGACGCGGCTCAGCGCCCGGGCCGCAAAAGCGAAAGCAGCGCATCCTCGTCGGGCCGTGCAGCTATGCGGATACGGTCGCCAGCGACGTCGCCAAGGACGGCGGCGATGCGATGTGACAGGGCAAAAACCCGCGTCTTGCCAAAAATTTCGTGCAGCGCAGGCCGCCTGACCAGGACCCGCAGCGCGTCAGCCGCCCTGGCGGAATAAAGCAGCACCGCATCCGCGGTTTGCCCCGACAGACGGGCAAGCACGGCCTCGTCCGAATAGGTCACGGCGAGCGTGTCGTATGTCTCGACGGGGCGGACCCCGACATCGGCAGCTTGCAGCCGCTGCTCGAATGCCGGGAAGCGCACACGTCCGCAGAGATAGACAATGGTCTTGCCCTGGAATTCGCCGGCAAGACTGCCGGCAAGACCCTCGGCATTGCCGGGACCTTCGCTGACGGACAAAAACCCTGCTTCACGCGCGGCTTGCGCGGTCCTCTTGCCGACGGCATGGCAAGGCAAGTCCGAAAGCCGGGCGACAACCTCCTTCGGCGCAAAGCGCACGGCATTGGCGCTGGTCACCGCAACGGCCACGGCATCATCGATGACGAGGTCGGCATCGACCGGCAACGCCACCGTCTCGGTCAGTGGCAAAAGCACCGGTAGAAACCCCATGTCCTGCAGCAGTCGCGCGGTGCGGGAGGCGCCCGGTTCCGGCCGCGTCACCAGAACGCGCTGCACCGTCAGGCCCAGCCGTCGAAGAATGTCTCGCCGGCCTTGGCCCGCACCGTCCTTGCCGCCTCTTCGCCGATAAGGGCGGCATCCAGCGCCGGGCCTTTCATCTCGACCATGTGCGACTGCGTACCATCAGGCGAGATGATCAATCCCGCGAAAGAAAGGTCCGCGCCGTCTATCACGGCATGACCGGCAATCGGTGTGCGGCAGGAGCCGTCGAGGGCCGCCAGGAAAGCACGCTCGCAAGCCAGCGCCTGTCCGGTCGGCAGGTCATGGATGGCCGCCAGCATCTGTTCGACGTCGCCATCGCCGATGCGGGTTTCGATGCCGATCGCGCCTTGGCCCGGCGCCGGCGGAAAGATGTCGAGCGGGATCAGATCGGTGACCACATGGCCGAGCCCGAGCCGCTTCAGCCCGGCATGGGCGAGGATGGTGCCGGCGGCCACGCCTTCATCGAGCTTGCGCAGCCGCGTCTGCACATTGCCACGGAACATCACTACGTCGAGATCCGGCCGCATGCGGCGGATCAGCGCCTGCCGCCTGAGCGACGAGGAGCCGACTTTCGCCCCTTTGGGCAGGTCGGCGATTGTCTTCGCCGCCTTGCCGACAAAGGCGTCGCGTGCATCCTCACGCGGCAAAAAGGCGGAGATCTCCAGGCCGTCGGGCAATTGCGTCGGCATGTCCTTCGAGGAATGCACGGCAATGTCGATCGTGCGGGCGAGCAGCGCCTCCTCGATCTCCTTGGTGAACAGGCCCTTGCCGCCAGCTTCCGACAGCGGCCGGTCCTGGATGCGGTCGCCGCTGGTCGAGATGACGACGATTTCGAACGCGTCTTGCGGCAAACCATGCGCCGCCATAAGCCGCGCCTGGGTTTCCTGGGCCTGCGCCAGTGCCAGCGGGCTGCCGCGTGTTCCGATCTTCAAGATTGTTTGCATGGCGCGCGGTCCGTGATAACTGCCGGCAGGCGAAGTCGCCTTTTCCGGGCGTCTCCTACCGGGGAAAGCCTCGATATACAATCTCCAGGGGATAGCGACCAATTGATCCGCGTTCTGGGCATCGAGACGAGTTGTGACGAGACCGCCGCCAGCGTCGTGGCGCTGGAGGGCGATGCCGCGCCCAAAATCCTGTCCAATATCGTGCTGTCGCAGATCGAGGAGCATGCCGCCTTCGGCGGCGTGGTGCCGGAGATCGCCGCGCGCGCCCATGTCGAGGCACTGGACGGCATCGTCGAGGCGGCACTTGCCGATTCGGGCGTGGCGCTGGCCGACATCGACGCCATCGCCGCGACCGCAGGTCCGGGCCTCGTCGGCGGCCTCATCGTCGGGCTGATGACGGCCAAGGCGATCGCAGCCGCGGCCGGCAAGCCGCTGATCGCCGTCAACCATCTCGAAGGCCATGCCTTGACGGCACGGCTGACCGATGGGCTCGACTTTCCCTATCTGCTGCTGCTGGTTTCCGGCGGCCACACACAGATCCTGGCCGTGCGCGGCGTCGGCGACTACCAGCGCTGGGCGACGACCATCGACGATGCGCTCGGCGAAGCCTTCGACAAGACAGCCAAGATGCTTGGCCTGCCCTATCCCGGCGGCCCCAATGTCGAGAAGGCGGCGGCATCGGGCGATGCCGTTCGTTTTGCCTTCCCGCGTCCGATGAAGGGATCGGCGCAGCCCGATTTTTCGTTCTCCGGCCTGAAGACCGCCGTGCGCCAGGCGGCAAGCGCGATCGAGCCCTTGAGCGACCGGGATGTCGCCGACATCTGCGCCTCGTTCCAGGCGGCGGTGGCCGACGCGCTGGGCGACCGTGTCGCGCGCGCGCTCGCCCGGTTCCGCCGGGAATTCCCCGGTACCGCAGCGCCGGCGCTGGTCGTCGCCGGTGGCGTCGCCGCCAACCACACGATCAAGGCGACGCTGGAACGGCTGTGCGCCGAGGCGGGCTTCGCCTTTGTCGCGCCACCGCTGAAACTTTGCACCGACAATGCGGCAATGATCGCCTGGGCCGGCATCGAGCGGATGCGCGAAGGCCTGGCGCAAGAAAACGGCTTCGATTTCGTGCCGCGCTCGCGCTGGCCGCTGGACAGCATCTCCGCGCCGATGATCGGTTCGGGCCGGCGCGGGGCCAAAGCATGAGCAAGGAGGGCATGAGCGAAGAAGGCACGAGCGGCATCGAGACCGCGCCAACCGGCTGGCGCGTTGCAGTGCTCGGTGGCGGGGCCTGGGGTACCGCTTTGGCGCTGGCCATGCTGCGCGCCGGCCATTTCGTCCGCCTTTATGCGCGCGACCCGGAGACCGTCGCCGCAATCGACCACGGCGAAAATCGACGCTATCTGCCTGGCATCGCGCTCCAGGCCGGCATCGTGGCGACGAGCAACATCCAAGCCGCGCTCGACGGCGCCGATTGCGTGCTGGCAGTGGCGCCTGCGCAATCGCTGCGCACCATGCTGACAGCCACCAAGCCGCATATGCCTTCCGGCATTCCGCTTGTCCTTTGCGCCAAGGGCATCGAACGCGACACCGGCGACTTGCTGTCGGCGATCGTCGGAGAAATCCTGCCTGGAAATCCGGTCGCCGCTCTGTCCGGCCCGAGCTTCGCCACCGACGTCGCCCGCGGCTTGCCGACGGCGGTGGTGGTTGCCGCCCGCGACGAGGCGCTGGCGGCCAAGCTTGCCGCGCGCTTCTCGGCAGAAAATCTGCGCTGCTATTCGAATGATGATTTGATCGGCGTCGAGATCGGCGGCGCCTTGAAGAACGTCTTCGCCATCGCCGCCGGTGCCGTCACCGGCGCCGGGCTTGGCGCCAGTGCCCAGGCCGCCATGGTGACGCGCGGCTTCGTCGAACTGCGCCGCATCGGTGCCGCCTTCGGCGCCAGGCCCGAGACGTTGATGGGGCTTTCCGGCCTTGGCGACCTGCTGCTCACCTGCTCGTCCACGCAATCGCGCAACTTCGCCTACGGACTGGCGCTCGGCCAGGGCAAGCCGCTTGGCGGGCTGCCGCTGGCGGAAGGCGTGCCGACGGCGGCGATCGCCGCCCGCATCGCCACCGAGCGCGGCATCGACGCGCCGATCATTGCCGCTGTCGCCGCCATACTGGACGGCACCATCACCATCCGGCAGGCTGTGGCGGCGTTGATGACCCGGCCGCTGAAGACCGAAACCGACGATTAAATCCCCATGACTTTGATTCACCGACCAGGAGAAGACCATGCTGTTTGCTTTGATCTGCAAGGATAAACCGGGAAGCCTGCAGGTGCGCCTCGACACACGGCCCGAGCATGTCGTCTTTCTTGAAGGCCTTGTTGGCGAAAAGAGACTTGCGTTCGCCGGCCCGTTCCTCGACGCCGACGGCAAGCCGAATGGCACCTTGGCGGTGATCGAGGCACCCGACATGGCTGCTGCACAAGCTTTGTCGGCGGCCGATCCCTACGCCAAGGCCGGCTTGTTCGAAAGCGTCGAAATCCGCCAGTGGAACTGGACGATCAACAAGCCGGCGGCTAGTTAATCCCGGTCGCCCGCAAATGGGCCGCAAGGAGGAGAAAAAATGAACTACTGGCTGTTTAAATCCGAACCCTCGGTTTTCTCCTTCGAGGCGTTGAAAGCCAAAGGCAAGGCCGGCACGCAATGGGACGGCGTGCGCAATTACGCGGCGCGCAACAACATGAAGGCCATGCAGATCGGCGATCTCGGCTTCTTCTATCATTCCAACGAGGGGCTGAACGTGGTCGGCATCGCCGAGGTCTGCGCGCTGGCTCATCCCGACACCACATCGGACGATCCGCGTTGGGAATGCGTCGACATCCGCGCCTTCAAGGATGTGCCGAACCCGCCGACGCTGGAGCAGGTCAAGGCCAATCCCAAGCTCGCCGACATGGCGCTGGTGCGGCTCGGCCGGCTTTCCGTGCAGCCGGTCACGCCGGCCGAATGGAAGGAAGTCTGCCGCATGGGTGGCCTGACACCGGCTCCGTGACGGTTCTCACGAGCCATAGCGCGGAACGCTTCATCCTCGACAATACGGCGCTGATGGCGCCGCCGCACGTGCCGGAGATTGCGCTGTATCTTGCCGACGAGGCGCATGATCTGTGGCAGCGGACCGAGGACGAACTGGTCGAGATCGGGCTGCCGCCGCCTTTCTGGGCCTTTGCCTGGGCCGGCGGCCAGGGGCTTGCCCGTCATATCATCGACAATCCGGCCATGGTGCGGGGCAAGCGGGTGCTCGACTTCGCCTCCGGCTCCGGTCTCGTCGCTATCGCCGCGGCTAAAGCCGGCGCGGCAGGGGTGACCGCCGCCGACATCGACCCGTTCTGCGCCACGGCGGTTCGCCTCAATGCGCAAGCCAATGGCGTCGCGGTCGAATTCGTCCAGAATGACTGCGTCGGAACGGATGCGGACTGGGACGTGGTTCTTGCCGGCGATGTCTTCTACGACAAGCCGTTCGCAGACCGGCTGACGCCTTGGTTCGCGGCTCTGAAGCGGCGCGGCGCCGATATCCTGATCGGCGATCCCGGCCGCTCCTATCTGCCGCGGTCGGGGTTGGAACCGCTTGGCGTCTACCAGGTGCCGGTGACGCGGGCGCTCGAGGATGCCGAAATAAAACGCACCACTGTCTGGCGGTGGAGCACCGCGCGCCCGGCTTGACGCCGCCACTGAACAGGCGTTTCCATGAGCTCCGTATCAGTGGGGGATATCATGGATTTTTCAGCGGTTAACTGGCTGGCGGTGATCGTCGCCGCAATCCTGGCGTGGTTGTTCGGCGCCGGCTGGTACACCGGGTTGAGCAAGCCATGGCTGAAGGCTGCAAAACTCGATCCGGCGACCATGAAGAAATCGTTGCTGCCATTCCTCATCTCTTTCATCGCCGAGTTGGTCATGGCGCTTGTGATGGCCCTGGTCGTCGGCGCGGTGACGGGCGGCGAGCCGACATTGCTGGCGGGACTGGTCTTCGGTTTCGTGCTTTGGCTCGGTTTCGTCGCAACCACGCTGTCGGTCAATCATCGCTACGAGAATTTCGGCTGGGACCTGACCGTCATTGACGGCGGCCACTGGCTTGGCGTGCTGCTGATCATCGGCGCCGTGGTCGGCTGGTTCGGCGCCGCGGCGAGCTGAAGGCCTCCGCTACACCCGGTCCGCGGTTTGGGATTTTGCCATTTCCTCCAGAATCCACGTGCGAAAGGCAACGATGCGTGGATCGTTCACCAGTTCCTTGGGATAGACCAGGAAATAGGCGAATTCCGGCGCGACCTTGATGCCGAGTTCGAACGGCCGCACCAACCTGCCCTCGGAAAGGTCGTTGGCCACCATGGCGAAATCGGCGAGCGCCACGGCGCTGCCTTCCATCGCCGCCTGGACCGCGTCGGCCGAGGTGCCGAAGACGATGGTGCGGCTGTCGTCGAAATCGTCGACGCCGGCTGCGGCCATCCACATGCGCCAGTTCGGCCAGGTCACGCCCTGCCGCGCCCATTCGATATGGGCAAGCGTGTGATGGAAGAGATCGCGCGGTTCGCGCAGCGGCGGACCTGATGCGAGCAGGCTCGGGCTGCACACCGGAATGATGACGTTGTCGAACAGCCGGTGCGCGCAAAGTCCCGGATATCTGCCGGCGCCAAAGCGGATGCCGACATCGACATCGTCGAGGTCGAAGTCCCGCAACCCGTAGGCGATGTCGAACCTGAGTTCGATGCCTTCATGTTTTTTGCGGAAATCCTCCACCCGCCGCATCAGCCATTTCGTCGCGAATTGGGCGTCGAGCGTCACTTTCAGCAGCGTCGTGCCGCGCGTCATCTTCTGCGCCCGCGAGACGGCCTTGCCAAGCAGGTCGAGCGCATCGGCAGAGGCCTCGAACAGCACCGTTCCGGCCTCCGTCAGCCTGATGCTGCGGCTGGAGCGCGTGAACAGGACGATACCGAGCTGGTCCTCGATCTCCTTGATCTGGTGGCTGACGGCGGCTGGCGTCAGGCCGAGTTCGTCGGCGGCCCGGGTGAAATTGAGATGCCGGGCCGCTGCCTCCAGCGTCCTCAGCGCCCGGGTTCCCGGCACCAGGCGGGCCATCAGCGTGGCCCCAGAACAGACGCGGTCATGGCGCCCTGATCCTCAAAGAAAACTTGATAATCCGGAAAGAACTACTCGTTTCTCTCCAATCTTTCAATCAGGCATGATGCGACCATCGAACCAGTATCAAACCGGATTTTATGTCCGGATGGAAGGATTGCACCATGTCTCACATAGCTTTGAGAGCTCCCGCGAGCCGGCTGAACTGGCTGACCGCCGCGTTCGACTGGATCCGCCAGGCCAAGGTCGCGGCCAGCCTGCCGCGGGACGATATCGAGGACCTGTCGGACCGCCAGTTGCGCGATGTCGGCGCCACGCGCAAAGACGTCTCCCGCGCCATGGACCGCGAGCTCGGCCGGCTGGGCCTGCTCGACATCGGCTGGCAGCAGCCACGGAGTAAGGGAGCAGGCAGTAGGGAGTAGGCATTAGAAGGAGCCCTACTGCTATTGCCTACTGCCTAATCCCCAATCCCAATCCCTACCTTACCACCCTCACCACCGTCCGGTCCGACAGCAGCGGCAAGAGCCGCGCCATCGTGCGTGCCGTCACCGCGACGCAGCCTTGCGTGGGCGTGAAGCCCGGGCGCGCCAGGTGGAAGAAGATGGCGCTGCCGCGCCCGCGGCGGCGCGGCGTTATATTCCAGTCGAGCACCAGGCAGGCATCATAGAGCCTGTCGTCGCGCCGCATGCGTTCATGGCTGGCGCCGTAGGGGATCTTGACCGGCCTGTTATAGTTGCGGTCGTCGGGCACTTCGCACCAGCCGAGATCAGGCCCGATCGGTGTCATCGCCAGCCGGGTGATGCGGCCGCTGGAGAAGTGGTCTCCCCGGAAATAGCCCGACAGGATTCGCATTTGGCCAAGCGGCGTGGCGCCGTCGCCTTCGCGCTTGCCGGCCGAGATACCGCCACGTCCCAGCGCGCAGGCAAACACCGTTCTGCCCGCCTGCAGCAGGCCCTGGCTGGGACGGCCGGGCCTTGCCCGCACGGTCAGCACCCGCAGTCCTTTTCGCAAAATTGCGCCGGCTGCATTGCGATCGTGTTTTTTCTTGTATGATCGTGCCACGGAACAAATCACTGTGATCGGCTGTTGTGCCGGTCAGCTTCCGCATAAACAGGCAGCGGTCAACTGAATTTTCTTTTCAAAACAACGGATTGATCCATGACTTCACGAACCATCCTGATCGTCGACGACGATGACGACCTGCGCGGCACGCTGGTCGAGCAATTGTCCCTTTATGAGGAATTCGACGTGCTGCAGGAGTCCACTGCGGCAAAAGGTGTCGCCGCGGCGCGTGGCGGCCTCATCGACCTGCTGATCATGGATGTCGGCCTGCCCGACATGGACGGCCGCGAAGCGGTGAAGATCCTGCGCAAGGGCGGCTACAAGGCGCCCATCATCATGCTGACCGGCCACGACACCGATTCGGACACGATCCTCGGCCTCGAAGCCGGCGCCAACGACTACGTGACGAAGCCGTTCCGCTTCGCGGTGCTTTTGGCGCGCATCCGCGCGCAACTGCGCCAGCATGAGCAAAGCGAGGACGCCACCTTCTCGGTCGGCCCCTACACCTTCAAGCCAAGCCAGAAGCTGCTGATCGACCCGCGCGGCGCAAAGGTGCGGCTGACGGAGAAGGAAGCCTCGATCATCAAATATCTCTACCGCGCCGACCAGAAGGTGGTGACGCGCGACGTGCTGCTCGAGGAGGTGTGGGGCTACAATTCCGGCGTTACCACGCACACGCTGGAAACCCATGTCTATCGCCTGCGCCAGAAGATCGAGCGCGATCCTTCCAATGCGGAAATTCTTGTGACAGAAAGCGGTGGCTACAAGCTGGTTCCTTAAACATTTCATTATCCAATAAGCGGTCTGGGCGGGGCTGCTTTTGGGTGCGATCCTGTTGGAGGGGGATTCTGGATCGTACCGCGAAGGAGGATTGGACTGACCGTTCGGGGACACAGCTAGATGGCGCTGGATGACGACATCCGCATCCTGTCCGCCGTGAGGCTTTTCGAGGGCTTCACGCAGGAGCAGTTGCGCCTGCTCGCCTTCGGCGCCGAGACCATGCTCCTGCAGGCAGACCACAAGCTCTATCGCGAGGACGACATGGCTGATTCGGCCTATATCGTGGTCAGCGGAGAGATCGTGCTCTATCGCGAGCAGGCAGGCGAGCGCATTCCCATCGGTACGGTCGGCCCGGGCACGATGCTCAGCGAACTGGCGCTGATCGCCGACACCAACCGGCTGACCAGCGCATCGGCAGCGGTCGATTCGGAGGTGATCCGGCTCAGCCGCAAGATGTTCCGCCGCATCCTGGAGGAATATCCTGAGCTGGCGGCCCAGCTCCACCAGCGCATCCTGGAAGACTTTCAGGCACTGATTCACCGCATCGAGAAGCTGGCGCCACGCTTTTCGGGGTGAACGGGAGAGACAGGTGGACTTCCGGCTGGTTCGCGCCACCGAAAATGACCTGCCCTTCATCATGGCGACCGAGCGGCTTGACGCAATTGTCGCCGGAGCGGGAAAAGCGCCGGCCCGGCTGATCAGTCCAGGTTGAACCGCGCGATGACCGGAACATGGTCCGAGGGACGTTCCCAGCCACGCGCCGCCCGCAGGATTTCGTAGCCGGTGAAATCAGGCACCAGGTTCGGCGACGACCAGACATGGTCGAGCCGGCGGCCGCGGTTGGATGCCTCCCAGTCCTGCGCGCGGTAGCTCCACCAAGTGTAGAGCTTCTGGTCTGATGGCACGTTGAGCCGCATCAGGTCGACCCAGTCGCCGGCCAGCCGCATGGCCTCGAAACTCTCCGTCTCGACCGGTGTGTGGCTGACCACGTTGAGCAGTTGCTTATGCGACCAGACATCGTGTTCGAGCGGCGCGATGTTGAGGTCGCCGACCAGGACCGAGGCGGACACTTCGCTGTGTTCGGCGCGGATTGCGTTCATCTCGGCGACGAAATCGAGCTTGTGCCTGAACTTGCGGTTGACTTCCGGGTCCGGTTCGTCGCCGCCCGCCGGAACGTAGAAATTGTGCAGCAGGATCGTCTTGCCACCGGCCCGCACGGTCACCGACAAATGCCGGCTGTCGTCGATGTCGCAGAAGCGGCGCTTCTCGACTATCGCGATCGGCCGGCGCGCGACCGTCGCCACGCCGTGATAGCCCTTCTGACCATGAAAGGCGATGTGCCCGTAGCCGAGCCTGCGGAAGGCCTTTTCGGGGAACAGCTCGTCGGGAACTTTTGTTTCCTGCAGGCAAAGCACATCGGGCGCGTATTCATCGAGCAGGCGCTCGATGATCGGCATGCGCAGGCGAACGGAATTTATGTTCCAGGTGGCGATGGAAAAGGGCATTTGGCGGGTCCGGCGAAAGATCGCCGAACTACTGCCAGCCCCGCGCCGTGAAGGCAAGCATTGCAGCAGTTGCGGAGGTCGGCGCCGTGCCGCCGAAACGGCACGAAAGGGTTCGCCAACTCGCGGAAGCTATCTGGTCTTCGTATTCAGCTCGCGATTGGCCGTATAGTCGATGGCAAACGTGTCGGGAGCGAAGCTGACGCCTTCCTTGGTGTTGAAGATCATCACCGTGGTGTCCTTGCCCTGCGCATCGGTGATCGTCCACTGGCGCAGATCATAGGTCTTCGGATCGAACATCATGGTGATCCGCGCATTGCCGAACACCGACTTGTCCGATAGCTGGATGGTAGTCAGGTCGTCCTCTTCCTTGACGCTCTTGACGCGATTGCCGGAGAGGTCGATCCGGTCGTCGAGCAGCAGCTTCAGCGGCGTCTTCGACAAGGGATAGAGGTCGGACGTGTTCAGTTTCTTGTTGAGGATGACCACCGATTTGCCGTCCGAAATCACCCGGAAATTCGAGGATCCGTCGTAGTTGAAGCGAATCTTGCCCGGTCTTTCCAGGAAGAACTTGCCGCCGGTCTGCTCGCCCTTGGGGCCGAACTGCACGAATTCGCCGCTCATCGACTTAACCGAGGAAAAATGGTCGGCGATCTTTTGCGCGGCCGCCGGCACGGCCGCCTGCGCGGATGCAAGCAGCTCGAATCCGGGCACCACGTTGAGGGCGGCAGCGCCCGCGAGCACCAGGCCGAGGCCAAGCAGCTGACGGCGTGTCGGGGCAAGACCGCCGAGCGCGGAAAGATCGTTTTTCATGTCGGTCACTCTCATCTTGAATCCTGATTTGTTGCTGTCCTGAACCCCCAGTTGGGCTGAAGTTTGACGGCGCGAACGCTGCTTGACCGCTTGAACGCGCCAGAAGGTTCAAAGTTGCCGCCAGTATCTTTCGCGATCAGAATTTGTCCTCTTCGGTCGGCACCAGGATCTCGCGTTTTCCGGCATGGTTGGCGGGGCCGACAATGCCTTCTTTCTCCATCTTCTCGATGATCGAAGCGGCGCGGTTATAGCCGATGCCCAGACGCCGCTGGATGTAGCTGGTCGAGGCCTTGCCGTCGCGCAACACCACGGATACCGCCTGGTCGTAAGGATCGTCGGAATCCTCGAAATTGCCGCCGCCACCGCCGCCCGAGCCGCCCTTGCCGGAGGGCTCGTCCTCGTCCTCATCATCGTCCTCGGTGATGGCGTCGAGATATTCCGGCACGCCCTGCAGCTTCAGATGCGCGACGATCTTCTCCACCTCGTCGTCGGAGACGAACGGGCCGTGCACGCGCTGGATGCGGCCGCCGCCGGCCATGTAGAGCATGTCGCCCATGCCGAGCAGCTGCTCGGCGCCTTGCTCGCCCAGGATGGTGCGGCTGTCGATCTTCGACGTTACCTGGAAGGAGATGCGGGTGGGGAAGTTGGCCTTGATGGTACCGGTGATCACGTCGACAGACGGACGTTGCGTCGCCATGATGACATGGATGCCGGCGGCGCGCGCCATCTGCGCCAGGCGCTGGACGGCACCCTCGATGTCCTTGCCGGCAACCATCATCAGATCGGCCATTTCGTCGATGATGACGACGATGTAGGGCATCGGCTCGAGGTCGAGATTCTCGGTCTCGTAGATCGCCTCGCCGGTCTGGCGGTCGAAGCCGGTCTGCACCGTGCGCGAGATCTTTTCGCCCTTCTTCTCCGCCTGTTGGACGCGTGCGTTAAAACCGTCGATATTGCGCACGCCGACCTTGGACATCTTGCGGTAGCGGTCTTCCATCTCCCGCACGGTCCATTTCAGCGCGACCACCGCCTTCTTCGGGTCGGTGACAACGGGCGTCAAAAGGTGCGGGATGCCGTCATAGACCGAGAGCTCCAGCATCTTGGGATCGATCATGATCAGGCGGCATTCCTGCGGCGTCAGCCGGTAGAGCAGCGACAGGATCATGGTGTTGATGGCGACCGACTTGCCCGAGCCGGTGGTGCCGGCGACCAGAACGTGCGGCATCTTGGCGATATCGACGATGACCGCCTCGCCATTGATGGTCTTGCCCAGCGCCAACGCCAGCTTGGCCTTGGTGGTCTCGAAATCGCGGCTGGCCATGATTTCCCTGAGATACACCGTCTCACGCTTGGCGTTCGGCAATTCGATGCCGATGGCGTTGCGGCCCGGCACCACGGCGACGCGGCAGGCGATGGCGCTCATCGAGCGGGCGATGTCGTCGGAGAGGCCGATGACGCGCGATGATTTGATGCCCGGCGCCGGCTCCAGCTCATAGAGCGTGACGACGGGGCCGGGGCGGACATGGATGATCTCGCCCTTGACGCCGAAATCCTCCAGCACGCCTTCGAGCAGGCGGGCGTTCTGTTCCAGCGCGTCTTTCGAGAGGCTCGGGTCGCGCGCGACGTTCTTCGGTTCGGACAGGAAATGCAGCGACGGCATCTCGAATTTTTCCGAGCCGATCAGCGAGGTCTGCGCCTCGCGCTGGACGCGCGCACCCGGGGCCGGGCGTGGCGCCGGCGCTTCAACGCGCGTGGCGGCATCCGAGCGGAACGGCTGGACCTTGGCGGTGGGAGCCGCGCGACGCTGAACGAGGGGTTCATCGTCGAAATCGACATCGTCATCGCCGGTGTCGAAGCGACCGTCGAAGACGTCATCGTCCGGATCGACGGAAACGCTGCGATCGTTGACCATGGCGGCGAAGAATTCCGGTTCGACGCGGGCACGGCCATCCGGGCTCATCCGCTGCTCGGCGAACTCGGCCGATTCGACCCGTTCGGCGGCGCGCCGCCAGGCGCTGGCGCGCGGCTCCATTCCCGGCTCGAATTCGTCCCGCCGCTGCCTGCGGCGCACGGCGCGGCGGTGCATCCACGCGCGGAACGAAAGCCACCAATGGGTCATTGCGCCGAGCGCCAATATGCCTTCGTCGCCTTCATCCTCGTCATTGTCGAACAGCAGCTCATCCTCGCGCGGATCGGCGGCGGCCGGTTCCTCCATGATGGCGAAACCGTTCTTGCGCGCGATCAGCGCCGAACCGTAGGCGAACAGCCACAGCGCCGGCCCGGCCATCAGAATGGCGAGTACGCTGGCCACCAGCCCGGTCGGATAGCCACCGATGACGAGGCCCGGAATCTTCAGCACCATGTCGCCGAACACGCCGCCGAGCCCGGTCGGCAGGGGCCAGGTCTTGGGCGGCACCACGCAGCCGGCGATCGCGGCGGCCAGCAGGGCAAAGCCGAACCAGAACAGACCGCGCCTGGGCAGCCTGTCGACGCCACGCGCCGAAAACAGCAGATATCCCCAGATCACGGCCGGAACCAGCGCCGCCACGGCGGCAAGGCCGAAGAACTGCATGGCGATGTCGGAGAAGACCGCACCCGCATAGCCCATGGCATTGGTGACGGTATTGGCCGTGGCGTGCGAGAAGCTCGGGTCGGCGACATTCCAGGTGGCAAGACTGGCGACACCAAAAGCGGTGAACGCGAACATGCCGGCGCCGACAAGCCGGCCGACCTGGCGTCGCGCGAATGCCTGGATGCCGTGCCCCGTATCGGTCAGCGCGAGCGGTGCTGAAGCCCCTGAACGCATGCTCTTCCCCGTCAGTGATTGCCTGGCCCGAGCGCATGACGCACTCCGGCAGATTCGAATGCCAGACTAGGCGTGGGAAGGTTAAGGGCGCATTAACTATAAGGCTGTCGGCGGCCAGTCATGCCCCATTTCGCGGCACCTTGCCCGCGTGAAAATGGCGGGCGCTGGGCCCGCCATCCATTCGTCGGGATCGACGGCGTCCTACTTGTTGGCGCCACCGAGCATCTTCACATTGGCGCAGAATTCGGCGTGCGGCTTGCTCATCGCCGCGTCCTGGCATTCCTTCATCATGGCTTCCTGCTTCTCCTTCGGCATGGCCATGAAGGCAGCCTTGAATTCCGCCATCGGCTTCATGGTTTTCATGCTGGAATCGGTGAAGAACGGCGCCATGTTGTCCGGCTCATCGAGAGCTCCGGCAAATGCCATGCCGCCGACCATGGAAAGAGCGAGCGCTCCGAGGCAGATATTCTTGACGTTCATTGGATGGTTTCCTTCCCTATTGTTTGAAACGACCGCCGAACAGTGGTCGTGCCCGGGAGTTCGATGCCAAGACCGTCGATGTTTCCTCGAAAATCTCAATCACGCGAACGTGATTGCGCTCGTCCAACCAAACGGGCTCCAAAAAAAGGCCCGGAGCGATCCGGGCCTCAAGGCGTGAGCACCTTGGGGAGCGTCACGACGGGATTTCAAAACAGTTCCGGAAGACGTGCAGCGGTTTTCCGTACGCGATTACAGAAAGAGATGCGACCGGCGGGAGGAGGTCCGCCGGTCCCATGGCTAAGAGGCCTTACGGCACCACTTCGCCGTGCTGGCTGATGTCGAGACCCTCGACCTCTTCCTGGGTCGACGGACGCAGGCCGACGAGCGCCTTGACGATGTAGAGGATGACGAAGGTGGCGATTGCGGTCCACAGGATGGTGAAGACGATGCCGTAGAGCTGCTTGCCGATCGACGCGCCCGAGGACAGGCTGTTGATTGCCGGGTCGGCGAGCACGCCGGTCAGCAATGCGCCGACCACGCCGCCGACGCCATGGACGCCGAAGGCATCGAGGGAGTCGTCATAGCCGAACATGTGCTTTACCTTGACCGCCGAGATGTAGCAGACGACGCCGGCGACGATGCCGACGATGAAGGCGCCGGTCGGGTTGACGAAGCCGGAAGCCGGCGTCACCGCGACAAGGCCGGCAACGGCGCCGGAGATGATGCCGAGCACCGAGGGCTTCTTGGCGATGATCCATTCGGCGAACATCCAGGCCAGCGCCGCTGCCGCGGTGGCAACCTGAGTGTTGAGCATCGCGGCACCGGCGAGGCCGTCGGCGGCGAGTTCCGAACCGGCGTTGAAGCCGAACCAGCCGACCCACAGCAGCGAAGCGCCGATCACGGAATAGACCAGGTTATGCGGCGCCATGTTGGTGGTGCCGTAGCCTTCGCGCTTGCCCAGGACCAGGGCGCAGACGAGACCCGCGACACCGGCATTGATATGGACGACCGTGCCGCCGGCGAAGTCGAGCACGCCGGCAGCGCCGAGGAAGCCGCCGCCCCAGACCCAATGCGCGATCGGCGCATAGACAACCAGCAGCCACAGCGCCATGAAGATCAGCAGGGCCGAGAACTTCATGCGCTCGGCAAAGGCGCCGGCGATCAGGGCCGGGGTGATGATTGCGAAGGTCATCTGGAACATCGAGAAGACGAATTCAGGAATGTTGGCCACGCCCGGCGCCCACAGCGTCGAGGTGGTGATGCCGTGATGGAAGAACTTCGAGAAGCCGCCGAGATAGGCATTCATGCCGCCGCCGTCGGAAAAGGCCAGCGAATAGCCGAACATGAACCACAGCACCGTCACCAGGCAGGTGATGGCGAAGCTCTGCATGACGGTGGCAAGCACGTTCTTCTTGCGCACCATGCCGCCGTAGAACAGCGCCAGGCCGGGGATGGTCATCATCAGCACCAGCGCCGTCGAAGTCAGCATCCAGGCGGTGTTGCCGGTGTCGAGCACCGGGGTGGGAGCGGCCGGCGCGGCGGCAGCCGCGGCCGGAGCCGCTTCCTGCGCGAAGGCGGCGACGCTGCCCAACGCTGCGAGAGCGAGCGAGCCAAAAAGGGCGGCGCGTCCCGTCTTCTTCAAGGTGGAAGGAATATTCATTGAACTCTCCATTGGAATACGTGTTCGCCGCTTCAGAGCGCGTCGGTGTCTGTTTCGCCGGTGCGGATGCGCACCGCCTGGTCGATGCCGAAAACGAAGATCTTGCCGTCGCCGATCTGACCGGTCTTGGCGGCTGCGGTGATGGCCTCCACGGCCTTGTCGACCATGTCGGCGCTGACCGCGACCTCGATCTTGATCTTCGGCAGGAAACTGACCGCGTATTCCGCCCCGCGATAGATTTCCGTGTGCCCCTTCTGACGCCCGTAGCCTTTGACTTCGGTGACGGTCAGGCCCTGGATGCCGACGGCGGTAAGCGCTTCGCGTACCTCGTCGAGCTTGAACGGCTTGATGATTGCCATCACGATTTTCATAAGGTTTCACCCTTTTGCTGTTGCGGTCCCCCGCGTTTGCACACCTTCACCGATCCCGAGGAGCCGGAGAGTGCCGACGAGGATTCAAGCTCCGTGCCAATTGCCGAAGCAGCGTGTTAACTTGTTGTAAACAAAGGAATTGACGAGCCCGCAATCGCACCGTGCCGATGGGCGCGGCACAGCTTCTGCTCAATAATTAAGCAATTTTCGGAAAACGCCTATTTTGGCGGCTTTGGTTGAAAAGACTGCTCAACGCTTGAGCCGGATCAAGCCTTCCTGGGCCATCGAGGCGATCAGCGTGCCGTCGCGGGCATAAAGCGTGCCGCGGCTGAACCCGCGCGATCCCGAGCTCGAGGGGCTGTCCTGCGCGTAGAGCAGCCAGCCGTCGAGCGAATGCGGGCGGTGAAACCACATCGAATGGTCGAGGCTGGCCGCCTGGATGTCGGGATCGAACAGCCCGCGCCCATGCGCGAAGGTCGAGGTGTCGAGCAGCGTCATGTCGGAGAGATAGGCGAGCAGCACCGATTGCAGCGCGCGGTCGTCTGGGACGGGGCCGGCAAGGCGGATCCAGACATTCTGCCGGGGCGGCAGCTTGTCGCGGCTTTCATAGTGCTGGAGATTGACCGGCCTGAGCTCCAGCGGTCGCTCGCGCGCCCAGAAGCGTCGCACCGCTTCCGGCACCCGGTCGGCCTTTTCGAGCAGTTGGCGCTGCGTCTTCAGCCCTTCCGGCGGCGGCACGTCGTCGGGCAAAGCGAACTGGTGCTCCAGCCCCTTCTCATCGACCTGGAACGAGGCTTCCAGCGAGAAGATCGCGTTCCCGTGCTGGATCGCCAGCACCCGGCGGGTGGTGAAGGAGCCGCCGTCGCGGATGCGGTCGACCTCGTAGATGATCGGCACCTTGATGTCGCCCGGCCGCATGAAATAGCCATGCAGCGAATGCACGTAGCGGTCGGGCTCGACGGTCCGCTGTGCCGCTACCAGCGCCTGGGCAATGGTCTGGCCGCCGAACACGCGCTGCCACTCCACTTGGGGGCTGCGACCACGATACAGATTGTGTTCCAGCCTCTCGAGGTCGAGAATGCGCAGAAGCTCGTCCATGGCCGCCGTCATGTGTCGTGACCTCGCCTCAAGATTTCCTTGGCGGGTTTCCGACAGGAAGGACGGGCCGTCAAGGGCGGAGGGCAGGCTGGCTTGCAAGGAGCGAAGACCATGGAAGGCAAGGCAGAGGCTAAAACCAGGTCCGGGCTCGATGTTCTGGTCGCCGGCGCCGGCTATGTCGGCCTGGCCACCGCCGTGTCGCTGAAACAGGCGCAACCGGGGCTTGCCGTGGCCCTGGTCGATGCCGCGCCCGCCGGCTCCTGGCAAAGGGACGGCCGCGCCTCGGCCATCGCGGCGGCCGCCTGCCGCATGCTCGAGCGGCTCGGCGTCTGGGCCGAGATCGCGCCGGAAGCGCAGGCGATCACCGAGATGATCATCACCGATTCGCGTACCGCCGATCCGGTGCGCCCGGTCTTCCTCACTTTCGACGGCGAGGTGGCGCCGGGCGAGCCCTTCGCGCATATGGTGGCCAACCGGGTGCTGAACGGCGCCTTGCGCCGCAGCGCCGAAAAGCTCGGCGTCGACACCATCGAAGGCGTTGCCGTGCAAGGGTTCGAAACCAATGGTGCGGGCATCACCGTGCATCTGGCCGACGGCGCTACGCTGAAGGCGCGGCTGCTGGTCGCCGCCGACGGCGTCAACTCGAAGCTGCGTGACATGGCCGGCATCAAGACGGTGAAGTGGGAATACGGCCAGTCCGGCATCGTCTGCACCGTGGCGCATGAACGGCCCCACAACGGTCGTGCCGAAGAGCATTTCCTGCCCGCCGGCCCGTTCGCCACGCTGCCGCTGAAGCCGAGCGAGGACGGTTCCAACCGCTCGTCGATCGTCTGGGTCGAGCGGTCGGAAGATGCTCAGACGCTGGTCGCCGGCGACGACCTCCTCTTCGAGCATGAATTGGAACAGCGTTTCGGCCTCAAGCTTGGCGAGATCCGCGTCGCCGACAAGCCGCGCGCCTGGCCGCTGGGTCTTACCATCGCGCGCGCCTTCGTCGCGCCGCGCGTGGCGCTTGCCGGCGATGCCGCCCACGGCATCCACCCGATCGCCGGCCAGGGCCTCAATCTCGGCTTCAAGGATGTCGCCGCCCTGGCCGAGGTGATCGTCGAAGCCGACCGGCTGGGCCAGGATATCGGCGCGCTCGACGTGCTCGAGCGCTACCAGCAATGGCGCCGTTTCGACACGGTGCAGATGGGCGTCACGACAGATGTGCTGAACCGGCTGTTTTCCAACGACATCGGCCCGCTGCGCGCGGTGCGCGACATCGGCCTCGGCTTGGTCGAGCGCATGCCGCGGCTGAAGGAATTCTTCATCCGCCAGGCGTCGGGGCTTTCAGCCGGCACGCCGCGTCTTTTGAAAGGCGAGGCGATCTGACCCGCCGCGCCGCCTATGACCCGGGCACGTCATAGATCGCCCGGACCTCGATCGTGCCGAGTTCGGCCAGCGGAATGCCGCCAGCGATGTCCAGCGCCTCCTGGAGGTCCTTCGCCTCGATCATGACGAAGCCGAGCAACTGCTCCTTGGTTTCGGCGAACGGGCCGTCGGTGACCAGCCGCTTGCCCTTGCGACGACGCACGGTCTTCGAGGTCTTCACCGATTGCAGCGCCTGCGCGACGATGAGCTTGCCTTGTTGGTCCAAGGACCGGTCATAGGCCAGCGAATCGGCGTCGAGCTTGGCCGATCCTTCCGGGGTGAGCGCATGGAGGTCTTTCTCCTCACCATAGACCAGGCAGACATATTTCATTTCGCGCTCCCTTGCTGCGATGAATCATAGGATGCGGCGACGAGCGTGTCAGCCTTGCCTTCGACCGCTGCCGCATGGTCGAGAAGGCATGCCGCGACCGCGATGATGGCGACAGCAGCCAGCAGCCTGCGGACACCGGACGGCGGCGGCTCCAGCCAGAAGTCTTGCCGTCGTTGAGCCTTGCGGCCCGGGGTCTTCCATATTGCGAAAAACAGATTGTCCATGTGAACCTCCATCCGGCCACAATCCCGTGGTCGCCCGCAGGACGGTCGGGCCGAACGGAAGCCGACATTTTTGCACGCGGATTTTTTAGAAAGGAATGAACCGTCATCGCGCCGTGGTCCAAACAGCGCAGTGGTCTTCGCGCATGCCCGCGCTATAGTTGGCCGGACGCTGGGCTCATCTGGACAAGTTCACGACAACCAAGGAGGAATTCATGGACCGCACCGCAACCGCCGTCTGGAAGGGCAATCTGAAGGACGGCAAAGGCACGCTCAACAGCCAGAGCGGGACCCTGAACGGCACGCCCTATTCGTTCAAGGCACGCTTCGAGGACGAGAGCGGCAAATCCGGCACCAATCCGGAAGAGCTGATCGCGGCCGCGCACGCCGGCTGCTACGCCATGCAGCTGTCGCATTTCCTGGCCGAGAACGGCACCCCGGCGGCCGAACTCGACGCCAAGGCCGTGGTGACGCTGGTTCCCGGCACCGGCATCACGGGCAGCGCGATCACCCTTGTCGGCAAGGTGCCTGGCATCGACGCGGCGAAGTTCAAGGAATTGGCCGAGAAGGCCAAGGCCGAATGCCCTGTTTCCAAAGCTCTGGGCGCCATCAACGTATCGCTCGACGCCAGGCTCGGCTGAGACCCCGGCATCCCGGCGCGCATGGTCGCGCCGGGCACCCTCGAGCGCTTAGGCACCCAGCGCGTCGAGCCGGGCGCGAAGGGCTGCGACTTCCTGCTCCAGCGCCTCCACTCTCGCTTCGAGGTCGGAAGCGGGCACGGCCGATGCAGTGCGCTGCGCCGACAGGGCGGCAACGTCCACCGGCCCGGCGAGGAGATGCACATAGCGATCCTCGCGTTGGCCTGGACCGCGCGGGATTTCCTGGACGAGCGGCGGTCGACGGCCGATCAGCATATCGAGCTCACCGCGCAAATCCTCGATCGATGAAAACCTTGCCACGCGCTCGCTGCGTGCCAACAATTCATGCGCCGTCTGCGGCCCGCGCAGCAAAAGCAGGCCGACCAAGGCGGTCTGCGGCGTGGTCAACGAGAAGCGCTGCGCCATCTGGTGCTCGTAGCGCTCGACGCGGGAGCCGAACATCTGCCGCACCAGCCCCTTCTGCTCAAGCAGCTTCAGCGCCCGGTGCACCTCTGTCTGTTCCAGCGCCATGACGGGCTCGCGCGCCGTCTTCTGGTTGGCGGCGGCAAGTGCTGCGTTCAGCGTCAGCGGATAGACGTCCGGCGTCAGCTCCTTCTTCTCGATGAGGCAGCCGAGCACACGCGCTTCGGGAGGAGACAGGATGGGGAGGTCCGTCATTGAATTGCAATCCTTTCTGAAACTGGCAGGACAGCGCCCCTCTGTCCTGCCGGAGAAAAGGGGGCGCGAAGGATCGCTGCGTTCAAGATTGCCGCGAGCGAGCGCCTAAACCCTTCTCTCCACCATCATCTTCTTGATTTCCGCGATCGCCTTGGCCGGATTCAAGCCCTTGGGGCAGGTCTGCGCGCAGTTCATGATGGTGTGGCAGCGATAGAGCCGGAACGGGTCCTCGAGATTGTCGAGCCGCTCGCCCGTGGCCTCGTCGCGGCTGTCGATCAGCCAGCGATAGGCCTGCAGCAGAGTTGCCGGGCCGAGATAGCGGTCGCCGTTCCACCAGTAGCTCGGGCAAGAGGTCGAGCAGCAGGCGCACAATATGCACTCGTAGAGCCCGTCGAGCTTCTCGCGCTCCTCATGGCTTTGCAGCCATTCCTTGGCGGGCTGCGGCGAGACCGTCTTCAGCCACGGTTCGATCGAGGCGTGCTGGGCGTAGAAATTGGTCAGGTCGGGCACCAGGTCCTTTATGACAGGCATATGCGGCAGCGGGTAGATCTTGACGGCGCCCGATATGTCGTCGCAGCCCTTGGTGCATGCGAGCGTGTTGGAGCCGTCGATATTCATGGCGCACGAGCCGCAGATGCCCTCGCGGCAGGAGCGACGCAAGGTCAGCGTCGGGTCGATCTTGTTCTTGATCCAGAGCAGCGCATCCAGCACCATCGGCCCGCAATCGTCCATGTCGACGAAATAGGTGTCCATGCGCGGGTTCTCGTCATCATCCGGCGACCAGCGGTAGATGCGATATTCCCTGAGATTGGTCGCGCCTTCCGGCTTCGGCCAGGTCTTGCCCTGCTGGATCTTCGAGTTCTTGGGGAGCGTGAGTTCGACCATTACCTCAGGTCCTTTCGGATGACGCGGCTGGACGTCATTTCAATACACCCTGGCCTTGGGCGCGATCTTGGCGAGACTGATGCCGCCGTCCTTTTCGGCCAGCAGCGGTTCGGTGTGCACCGGACGGTAGGAGAGCGTCACCTCACCGGTTTCGCTCAGATGGGCGAGCGTGTGCTTGCGCCAGTTGGCGTCGTCGCGGGCCGAGAAATCCTCCCGCGCGTGCGCGCCACGGCTCTCCTTGCGCGCCTCGGCGCCGTAGACCGTGGTGATGGCGTTGGCCATCAGGTTTTCCAGCTCCAGCGTCTCGACCAGGTCGGAGTTCCAGATCATCGAGCGATCGAAAACCTTTATGTCCTTGAGCTCGCCCCAGATCTGCGAAATGCGCTTGCAACCGTTCTCAAGCGATTCCTGCGTGCGGAACACCGCCGCGTCTTCCTGCATGGCGCGCTGCATCTTTTCGCGCAGAACCGCCGTCGGCGTCGAGCCGTTGGCGTGGCGCAGCCGATCGAAGCGGTCCATGATCTTGTCGACCGAGGCCTGGTTGGGCGACGGGATTGCCGACTTGCGATCGATGACCTGGCCGGCGCGGATCGCCGCCGCGCGTCCGAACACGACCAGGTCGATCAGCGAGTTCGATCCCAGCCGGTTGGCGCCGTGCACCGAGGCGCAACCAGCCTCGCCTACCGCCATCAGGCCGGGCGAGACCTGATCAGGATTAAGGATCGTCGGGTTGAGCACCTCGCCCCAGTAATTGGTCGGCACGCCGCCCATATTGTAGTGCACCGTCGGCAGCACCGGAATCGGCTCCTTGGTGAGATCGACGCCGGCGAAGATCTTTGCCGATTCCGAGATGCCGGGCAGCCGCTCGTGCAGCACCGCCGGATCGAGATGGTCGAGGTGCAGGAAGATATGGTCCTTGTTCTTGCCGACGCCGCGGCCTTCGCGGATTTCCAGCGTCATGCAGCGCGAGACGACGTCGCGCGAGGCAAGGTCCTTGGCCGACGGGGCGTAGCGCTCCATGAACCGCTCGCCCTCGGAGTTGACGAGATAGCCGCCCTCGCCGCGCGCGCCTTCGGTGATCAGGCAGCCGGCCCCGTAGATGCCGGTCGGGTGGAACTGCACGAACTCCATGTCCTGTAAGGGGAACCCCGCCCGGGCGGCCATGCCACCGCCGTCGCCGGTGCAGGTGTGCGCCGACGTCGCCGAGAAATAGGCCCGGCCATAGCCGCCTGTCGCCAGCACAACCATCTTGGCCGAGAAGCGGTGGATGGTGCCGTCGTCGAGGTTCCAGGCGACGACGCCGGTGCATGTGCCGTCCGGCTCCATGATCAGGTCGAGCGCGAAATACTCGATGAAGAACTGCGCATTGTTCTTCAGCGACTGGCCGTAGAGCGTGTGCAGGATGGCGTGGCCGGTGCGGTCGGCGGCCGCACAGGTGCGCTGCACGGGCGGGCCGTCGCCGTAATTCATCATATGGCCGCCGAACGGCCGCTGGTAGATCTTGCCCTCCTCGGTGCGCGAGAACGGCACGCCGTAATGCTCGAGCTCGTAGACGGCGGCCGGCGCTTCACGCACCAGATATTCCATGGCGTCCACATCGCCCAGCCAGTCCGAACCCTTGACGGTGTCGTACATGTGCCACTGCCAGGAGTCCGGGCCCATGTTTGAAAGCGAAGCGGCAATACCGCCCTGCGCCGCAACCGTGTGCGAGCGGGTCGGGAAAACCTTGGTGATACAGGCGGTGCGCAGGCCCTGTTCGGCCATGCCCAGCGTAGCGCGCAGCCCCGCGCCCCCGGCACCGACGACCACGACGTCGAATTTGTGGTCGACATAGGTATAGCCTGCCGTATTGGCTTGTTTCGCGTCCTTGGCCAAAACGTCAGCCTCCGAATGCCAGTTTGAGCAGGGCGAAGAGCGAAGCCACGCCGACCGCTACGGTGAAGAAAGTGTTGAGGGCGATCAGCGCCAGCTTCATGCCTTCGCCATGCACGTAATCCTCGATGATCACCTGCATGCCGATCCGCATGTGATAAAGCGGCGAGATGAGCACAAGGGCCATCATCAGCGCCACAAGCGGGTTGGCGAGCGCTGCCCGCACCTCCGCATAGCCGGCGCCGTTGAGCGCGACCAGGAACCCGGTGAAGAACAGGATCAGCGGGATGTTGGCGATTGCCGTGAGGCGCTGGCGCCAGAAATGCCCGGTGCCTTCGCGGGCGGAGCCCAGGCCGCGGACTTTCGCCAGCGGCGTGCGCATGTCGGTCTTTCCAGTGCTCATGGTCAGGCTCCTCGCGCCATATAGCCGGCGATCCAGATCAGCAGCGTGAGCAGGATCGAGCCGGCCAGGGTCGCCCAGGCGATCTTGGAGGCGGTATGCTTTTCGAGGCCGGCGCCGGTGTCCCAGATCAGGTGACGCACGCCGCCCAGCATGTGATGCATGAGCGCCCAGGTGTAGCCGAACAGGATCAGCCGTCCGAGCCAGGTTCCGAAGGCCCAGCTCACCCAATCGAAAGTGGCTTGCGAGCTCGCCGCCGCCATCAGCCATATCGCGACCAGGAGCGTGCCGAAATAGAGCGCGCCGCCGGTGATGCGATGGATGATCGACATCGTCATGGTGATCGGCGGCCGGTACACGCTGAGGTGCGGCGAAAGCGGCCGTTCACGTCTGGCGAATTCGCGGGTGGCTGGTGATTTGCTCATGGCTCCCCCAGTTCGGCGTTCCTGGAGCCTCAGGTGGAAATGCGGCATTGCCGCTTCCGGTTGCGACTTCGGACAGCCGGTTTCTAATGCTCTTTTTGCACCGCGTCAAAGCCAGAAAACCGTTTCGAAAACGTAATTTAGTCTGATTAAAAGGCAGGTCTGGGCTTCAATCGATTAGGCGTCGACGATGCCAAGCCGGCCCGTTCTCGCTGCGGTGCAGCATATATGTGGCGGACGCGGGCTCGGCTCAGCGGGTGCAGGTCAGCGGCGCCGAGCCCGCCTTCATCACCAGCGCCTCGCGACCGTCGATCACGATCGCGTCATGTGTCTCGCCGTAACGGCTGTTCTGGTTTGCCGGCGCAGCCGGCAGGTCCTCGCTGGTACCGTCGGGACCCAACACCCGCACCGAGGAGCCGAGATTTTCGATGGTCATCCTGCCGCCGTCGGCGCAATTGTAGGTGGCGGTGCGCGGCTGCGGCGCGGTGACGTCAGCAACGGGGGCAAGCGACACGGAAGCGCCGCTTTGTTGCGGCCTTTCGCAGCGTCGTTCTCCGGCACGCAGGCCACCGCGACCAGCAGCGGAAGCAGCGCGAACGCCACCCGTAGTATCCGGCGCAACACCATGGGCTGTCCTTCCGCGCGTTGGAATGCGCATGACCATGAAAACCGGAATCGGTTTGGCGACATGCGCGAGGGTGCGGGCAAGCGTGGCCGAATGATGACCGGCCGGCTTTCGCTCCTGCGTTAACCATGTTTATCAAGACATGGGTGAGAACCGCGCCAGCCCCTTAACAAAGGTTAAGAAAAGGTTAATTTCCGATTCGAGGAGGCTTTGTCTCCAACATGGAGGACGCCATGCGTTCGAATTCGGGCAGATCGCGCCTTGCGGCGCTCACAGTGGCGGTATTGGCCGTCGGCTCCGCCGCGCCGGCGCTGGCGGACGGACGCCACCAGGATCGGGTCTACGCCGATTCCTTCGGCAATCTCGTCATCGACAGTGCCGCCGGCTACAAGCGTATCCTCGTCGGCGAAGGCAAGCTCGCCAAGCAACTGTCCGACTATACCAGCGCCGGCCAGCCCAAGGTAATCTACGAGACCGGGCCTGACGCGATATCGGGCTATGGCGATTGCTATCGGCCGCCGGTGTTCGTGAAGGGGCGCAGTTATATGTATGGCCTCTCCGACGGCGAGATGCCTGAACTCAGCCCCTGCCGCTGAACAGCGCCACGGCCTCTGGCCTGGCTAGCCCGGCGGAAACGCGCACGCAGTCGCGCCCGGCATCCTTCGCCTGATAGAGCGCTTCATCGGCACGTCGCATCAGGTCGGAAAAATGCTCGCCGGCATGAAGTTCGGCAACGCCGAAGCTCGCCGTGCAGCGATTGTCGGCGGGGAGCCCGTCGATGGGCAGCGTCCCGAAGGCGCTGCGCGCGCCTTCAGCGAACAGCCGCGCGGCGGCAAGATTGGTGCCGGGCAGGATGATGGCGAACTCCTCGCCGCCTATACGACCGGCGACATGGTGGTCGGCGGCGGCCTCGCGCAGGAAGCGGGCAAAGGCCTCGATGACCCGGTCGCCCGAGGCATGGCCGTAATTGTCGTTGATGGACTTGAAGTGATCGAGATCGGCGATGACCAGCGCGACTGGGACGCCGCGGCGCGCCGCGTCCCCCAGTGCCGTCTCGGCGTGACGCTCGAAGCCGCCGCGGTTGAGGAGCCGCGACAGCGTGTCCGTTTCCGATTTCGACGTCGCCTCGGCGAGCACGTCGCGCACCAGTATGGCCAGCGCCAGCAAGGCCAGCGCCACGCCGAACACGGTGCCGAGCGATTGCGACGCCAGGGCATAGCTGGTCTGCAGATAGGATTGCGGGGCGGCGCCGCGGCCACCAAGCGCATCGGCGATGAATGGCTTGCTGGCGAACTGCACGGCGCTGGCCGCCAGCACCGCCATCAGCATCCGGTCGAGCCGGTCACGCCTTTGCCTGGACGACCAGACGATGCCGAACCCGGTAAGCTGCATGACGGCGTAGGGCAGTTGGTAGGCCATCTTGCTGGCAAGGGACTGGCGCGGCAGATCCTGGGCGAAATAGACCGCGACAGAGGCAAAGGCCAGGACCAGGAGCATCGCCGACCAGGGCGGCGTCACGCCGTATCTATGCGCAAGCCCGCCGTTGAAGGCGATGGTGGCGCCAAGGAAAACGGCGAAGGCTGCGACGACCACCAGCCGCGCATTGTCGAAGGCGGGGATGCTGAATTCAACGACGAAATAGGCCATGCCCAGCACATAGCCGAACGCCAGCCAGCGTGCCGAGACACGTCCGATGTCATAGACGGCGATCGCCATGAAGGCCGCCGCCAGCAGCCCGGCAACGAACAGATTGATGACAAGGATGAAGTCCGCGCCGTCCATGATTTCCCAAGCCCCTGACGGCAGCAAACCATCGACGGGCGAAAAAGAAGTTAACGTGAGGTCATACCGGGGCTCGCGCACGCCTCGGAGATTGGCCGGATGATGTTTGCCATCGCCCTTCACGGCGAAGCAAGGAACGAAGCGGTGCGGCGCGGGTCCTGGATGATAAAGGCGTCAGGCTGATCGCCTTCAGCCGGCTTTGAGCGGCTCCGGCACAAACAGCGTTTCCGGCCGCTCATAGGACAGGCGCACGCTGTCGCGCCCGTTTTTCTTGGCCTTGTAGAGGGCCTCGTCGGCGCGGCGCATCAACGGCTCCAGCGCTTCGTCGCCGCTGCGCGCCGCCACGCCGAAACTGGCGGTGACCTTGGTGCCGGGCGGAAGTCCGTCGACGCCGCCGGCCGAGTAGGCCACGCGCACGGCCTCTGCGAACAGCCGCGCGGCGGCAAGATCGGTCAAGGGCAAGAGCACCGCGAATTCCTCGCCGCCGACACGTCCTGCCTCACCGCGCGCACCGGCGGCGGCGCGAAGCCTGGCGGCGAAGTCAGCGATCACCCGGTCGCCAGCGGCGTGCCCATGCAGGTCATTGAGCGCCTTGAAGTGGTCGAGGTCAGCGAGCACCAGGGCCACCGGCAATTTCGCCGCCGCGCAGCGTTGCAAGAGCAGGGCCGCCCGCTCCTCGAAGCCGCGCCGGTTGAGCAGGCCCGACAGCGGATCGGTGTAGGTCTCGACCTTCAGCGCCTTCATCACGTCGAGGGCTGCGGCGGAGAACAGGCAAAGCGCGATCAGCAGCGACAGCAGTGCGTGCGACAGCAAGGCTGTCGTCCAATAGGATGATGTATAGAGCTCGTCATAGGTCGCGAAAGGCCCGTGTGCGACGATGACGGCAAGCGTGCGCACGAAGAAATTCAGCCCCGCGAGCAACGCCAGGACGAACAGGATTTTTTCCGTCGGGCCATTGTCACGCACCTTGCGCAATTCGGCGGCCGCCACCAGGCTGATGCCGCCGAGTGCGAAGTTGATGACGAGGACCCGCCATGTCAGGTCCGGCTGGACGAACAGGAACCAGCCGAAGGCGGCCATGCCGCCGCTCGCCAAGGCGCAAAGCCCGATATAGGGGACGCGCCGGCCATACCGCGCCACGATCGCGCCCGCCAGGCAGGATCCGGCAACGCAGAAGCATAGATTGGAGAGCAGCTTCGACGGTGCCAGGCCAACGGGCAGCGTGAAATGCTGGAACAGGAACCCGGCCGCCGCGAGCGAATAGCTGACCGCCAGCACGGCCAGATAGGGACGGTGGCGCTGATAGAACCAAAGCACGAGGAACGCCGCGCCGAGGGCCAGCGCGATCGTCGGGTTTAACAACGCTATCAGCAGGCCGGTGTCCAAAGGACCGTGACTTCCCCTCGCTTGACGTCGGGGAAGACCTTAGGCCGCAAGCCCAAACAAGCGGTTAAGCGAAAGCGAATATGCGTCACGCTGGTGCGGAGCGTGACGTGGAACCGGCGCGCCGGACCTGCGTTTGTCCAGCGCAGAAGAGGAACCGATAATGGCCGATACAATCACCCTGACCGATCACGAGGCAATCCGTTCGTGGGCCGCGTCGCGCGCCGGCTTTCCGGCCATTGTCGACGTGTCGCCCGAAGCCGGCACGCAGGCGATGCTGCGGCTGGTGTTCGGTCAGCACGCCTATGAGGACGAAGACCAGCCGGAGCGTCCGATCAATGCCGGGGGTTATGAACTGGTCGAGTGGGACGAATGGTTCAAACTCTTTGATGAACGCGGGCTGGCCCTGGTGGTCGCCGCTGAAGAACCCGGGCGCCGCGAGCAGTTCCACGAGATCATCCGCCGCGACGACCGGTGAAGCCGCAACATGTTCTGGACGCTCAAGCAGAAGGCCCGAATCGCATCGCGATGCGGGCCCTTGCGTTTCGATCGAACCAGCCGCGATTTACTTCCAGTCGCGGATATCGACGAAGTGGCCGGCGATGGCCGCCGCCGCAGCCATGGCCGGCGACACCAGATGGGTGCGTCCCTTGAAGCCCTGCCGGCCCTCGAAATTGCGGTTCGAGGTCGAGGCGCAGCGCTCATGCGGCTTCAGCCGGTCGTCGTTCATGGCAAGGCACATCGAGCAGCCCGGCTCGCGCCAGTCGAAGCCGGCGGCGAGGAAGATCTTGTCCAGCCCTTCGGCCTCGGCCTGTTCCTTTACCAGGCCGGAGCCCGGCACGATCATGGCATTGACGCGCGGATTGACTTTTCGGCCCTCGACCACCTTGGCGGCGGCGCGCAGATCCTCGATGCGGCCGTTGGTGCAGGAGCCGATGAAGACGCGGTCGAGGGCGATGTCGGTGATCTTCGTTCCCGGCGTGAGGCCCATATAGTCTAGCGCGCGCTGCTTTGAGGTGCGCTTGTTTTCGTCGGTGATGTCTTCCGGGTTCGGCACAATCCCTTGCACCGAGACAACATCCTCCGGGGACGAGCCCCAGGAGACGATCGGCGGCAGTTTGGCCGCATCGAGCACGATCACCTTGTCGAAATGCGCGCCTTCGTCGGATTGCAGCGTCTTCCAGTAGGCGAGCGCGGCGTCCCAGGCGGCGCCCTTGGGCGCGCGCGGCTTGTCCTTGACATAGGCGAAGGTCGTCTCGTCGGGTGCAATCAGGCCGGCGCGCGCGCCGCCCTCGATCGACATGTTGCAGATCGTCATGCGGCCTTCCATCGACAGCGAGCGGATCGCCTCGCCGGCATATTCGATGACATAGCCGGTGCCGCCGGCGGTGCCGATCTCGCCGATGATGGCGAGGATGATGTCCTTGGCAGTGACGCCTTCCGGCAACTGGCCGTCGACGCGCACCAGCATGTTCTTGGCCTTACGCTGGATCAGCGTCTGCGTCGCCAGCACGTGCTCGACCTCCGACGTGCCGATGCCGTGCGCCAGCGCGCCGAAGGCGCCGTGGGTGGAGGTGTGGCTGTCGCCGCAGACGATGGTCATGCCGGGCAAGGTGAAACCCTGTTCCGGCCCGATGATATGGACGATGCCCTGGCGGATGTCGTTCTCGGAATAATATTCGACGCCGAAATCCTTGGCGTTCCTGGCCAGAGCCTCGACCTGGATGCGGCTTTCCTCGTTCTTGATGCCGAACTTGCGCTCGGGCGAGGTCGAGACGTTGTGGTCGACCACGGCCAGCGTCTTTTCGGGATGACGGACTTTGCGGCCACTCATGCGCAGGCCCTCGAAGGCCTGCGGACTGGTCACCTCATGGACGAGGTGGCGGTCGATATAGAGCAGGCAGGTGCCGTCGTCCTGGCGGTCGACGACGTGGTCGTCGAAAATCTTGTCATAGAGGGTGCGCGGTGCGCTCATGTGCGTAAATCCGTCGATATGAGAATGGGAAGGGCAGGCGCCGAGATGTCGGGCGGAACGAGTTGATCAGTCGGCCCGCGTAAGTCGGCTGGTCGGCGCGCCACAGACGCGCGCGGAGAAGCGCGACGGCAGGCGTTTTCTGTCCTGCAGCACGAACCCCTTGTAGGCCGGATCGCCAAAAAGCTCTTCCATGGCGGGGTAGATAGCAATGTTTTGGGTTTTCGGCAATTGCGTGCCTTCGCGGAACCTGATTCCTAGGCCACGAAATGGGGAGATTACTGTCTGTCCTTCTTGAATTCGAACAGCTCAATGACGTTGCCCGATGGATCTTCAAGCAGGATAGCCCGGCCCGCACCGCCATCGCTGATGTTCCCTCGGAACGTCACTCCGGCCGCGCGCAGCCGGTTGATCAGGTCATCCAACCCCTTGGTTACGACCATGAACCTGTTCCACCCACCTGGCTTCGGATTACCTCCGGCCTGACCACCGCTTCCCGCACCGGGAGCGCTGAGATACAGGGTAAGGTCGTCGCGAAGCAGCGCTGCGAACTTGCCAGGATTGTGCATTTCGACCTTGAATTCGAGACTGTCCCGGTAAAATTCTACCGCCTTGTCTACGTCGGCAACGATATAACGGACGGACGCCATTCAAACCGTCTCCTCTCGTGAGGAATTACTAGGACCGCGCCATAGCCGCTTTCGCCTGGCGCAGCCCACACATTTTCGGAACGCACCTAGCTTTCGGAACGCACTTACTTGCGCATAGTTCCGGCCACTGGCGCTTGGATGCCGAAGACAGCCATCACTGCGCTACAGGATTTCGAACACGAAGGTCTTCACCAGCGCATCCGGCTCGGCGATGGCGTAGCAGCGGAACCATGGGCTTTGCTCGACCGGGCGCCATTTTCCCCTCCGCTCCAGCTCGTCGAACACGGCCTGGAAACCACCGCTCTCGAACACCTGGTCGCGCACGGTGAAGATGGCGTGGCCCCCTTTCTTCGTGATGCGCACCAGTTCGTGCAGGCCGGAAGCCGGCGCATGGCTGATGGTGAACACGCCGGTCGAGAAGAAGGCGCGGAAATGCCCGTCGGACCAGGGCAGCGGGCCGCCCAGCATTGCCTGCTTCAGCTCGCCATAGGCGTTGCGGCTGCCGGCGATCTTCAGCATGTCGTCCGACAGGTCGAGCCCGGCGATATCGCCGTAGCCCAGCGCCTTCAGCGACGGCCCCGACAGGCCGGTGCCGCAGCCGGCGTCGAGCAGCGGCCCATCGCCGGCCGGCACATGGCGCGCCACCCAGGCGGTGATCAGGAACGGCAGGAGATAACCGAGCGAAGCGGTCTCGCTGTCATAGGTCGCGGCCCATGCGGCATAGGCCTGCGCCAGGGTTTCGGGCGTATCGGCCGTATAGACCGAATCCAGCGCAGCATTGGCCTTGTCGATGTTCATGGGCATGCTCCTCCTCCAGTGCGCAGCCGGAGCGTAACGCCGTCCTTGCCGAAAGACTATTCCTGATGCTGGCGGCGCAGCCGCCGTTCCAGCGCCCGCAGCGCCAAAGACAAACCGACGGTCAGGATGAGATAGATGTAGGCTGTTATCGAATAGGTCTCGAAGAAGCGGAAGGAGCCGGCGGCATAGACCTTGCCCATCTGCGTGATGTCGGCGACGCCGAGCACCGAAACCAGCGAGGAATCCTTGACCAGGGCGACGAAGTCATTGCCGAGCGGCGGCAAGATCGTGCGGATCGCCTGCGGAAAGACGATCAGCCGGAAGCGTTGCGTCCGCGTCAGCCCGAGCGCCTTGGCCGCTTCGATCTGGCCCTTCTCGACCGCCTGAATGCCGGCCCTGAACACCTCGGAGATGAAGGCGGAATAGCCGATGGTCAGCGCCATGATGGCGCGCCACAAGAGCGAGACGTCGCGCACCTGCAACTCGCCGAGATAGCCGGCGCTCTGCAGCGGCGCGGTCAGCGTGTTCCAGGCCGCGACGAAAGCCGGTGCGCCGGCAAACGCGATCCAGAACAAAAGCACCAGGATCGGCACGCCACGGATGATTTCGACATAGAAACGCGCGATCTGCCGCAGCCACTGCGAACCCGACAATCCCATCAGCGCGATGCCGAGACCGATCATCGAAGCCAGCGCGAAGGCGACAATGGTGACGAAGACGGTGACGCCGATGCCCTTGGCGACAGTGGCGAAGACCTGGGCATAGAGATCGCTGGCGGCGATGGCGAGCGCGGCGACCAGGGCAAGGACAAGGGCGGCGGCCAGCCACCAGGGAAATTCAGGTCTGGCGGAGGAGGAAGTCGAGGACGGCATCAGATATTGCCGGTGACAAAGATACCAAGGGTGCGTTCTGTCACACCCCCCTCTGGGCGCAGAGTCAGCGCAAGTTCCCGCGCATGACCATCACGCAATGCGCGTAACAACGAGGCTCACTGCCCCATCTTGTAATCAAGGAACCATTTTTTGTTCAGCGCGTCGAAGGTGCCGTCGGCCTTGAGCGCGGCGATCGCGGCGTTGACAGGCTTCACCAGGTCGGAGCCCTTGGGGAAGATGAAGCCGAAATCCTCGGTGCCGAGCGGGCCGCCGATCAGCTTCAGCTTGCCCTCGGAAGCATCGACATAGCCCTTGCCCGCGGTGCCGTCCGTCAGCACCACATCGACGTCGCCAGTCTTCAGCGCCTGCACGGTGGCACCGAACGTCTCGAACAGCTTTATGCGCGGGTTCTGCTCATTGCCGTCCAGCACGCTGTAGACGGCGGTGTAGAAGGGCGTCGTGCCGGCCTGCGCGCCGATCAGCCCGTCCTTGAAGGCGCCGAAGGTCTTGGCGTCGGTGAAGCGGCTCTCGTCGCCGCGCACCAGCATGAACTGTTCCGAGCGCATATAGGGGTCGGAGAAATCCACCTTCTGCTTGCGGTCGTCCTTGATGGTGATGCCGGTCATGCCGATGTTGTACTGGTTGTCGGAAACCGCCTGGATCATCGCGTCCCAGGAGGTGTTTTGGTACTCGACGGTGAAATTCAGCCGCTTGGCGATCTCGTTCATCGCGTCATATTCCCAGCCGATCTGTTTTCCGGTCTTGGCATCGATGAACTGCAGCGGCGGATAGGCGTTTTCCGTCACCACCACCACCTTCTTGCCGCCAAGATCGGGCAGCGCCTGGGCGAAGGCGGCAACGGGCGCGAGCATGAGGGCGAGCAGGCCGGCCAGCAGCAGTTTCGATTTGGTCATGACACACTCCCCGGAAGTGAAAGCGCCCGGACATGGCCGGGCCTGCAAAGGAAATCCGGCGCCGACTTTAGCTCTCCGCAAGCGCCATGCAAGACGCTCCGCTACGCCACGGCTGGCGAAAAACGCAAATAGATACTTTCGGCCGGGATTTTGGGGAACGATCCTTGCCGTGGCCGATCAGCCGCGCTGCGGCGCTCCGGCATCGGCCTCGCGCAGCCCGGCGACAAAGCGGGTCAGCGTGCCATGTAGCGACTTCAGCTCGGCTGGGTCGAGAGGCAGGCTGCAGAGCATGGCGGCGGGGATGTCCCTGGCGCGCTCGCGCAGGGCCTGGCCCTTGGCGGTCGGCTCGACCAGCACGCGGCGCTCGTCGGCAGGATCGCGCCGGCGCGTAACCAGGCCGCCGGCCTCGAGCCGCTTGAGCAGCGGCGTCAGCGTCGCCGAATCGAGGCCCAGCGCCTCGCCGAGCTCGCCCACCGTGCTCGGCGCGCGCTCCCACAGCGCCAGCATGGCCAGATATTGCGGATAGGTAAGGCCAAGCGGATCGAGCAACGGCCGGTAGAGCTTCGTCATCAATCCGCTTGCCGAATAGAGCGCGAAGCAGAGTTGATCGCGGAGCCTTGGAACCGCGCTGGTCCCGGCGTCATCCGCCGGGACCAGGTCTGAACTGTCTTTGGTTTTCGCCGTCATGTCGCCTTTGCCGAAATCGCCACCTCGATATTGCCCCTGGTTGCGTTGGAGTAGGGGCAGATCTGGTGCGCCGCCGATACAAGCGCTTCTGCGGCCGCCTGATCAAGGCCTTTCGTCTCGGCCGCCAGGGAAACGCCGAGCTTGAAACCCTCGCCATTGGGAAGAAGGTCGACGGTCGCGGTTACCGCGGCGTCGGCAAGCGGAAGCTTCTGTTTGCGCGCGACGAAGCGGATGGCGCTTTCGAAGCAGGCGGCGTAGCCGATGGCGAAAAGCTGCTCGGGATTGGTGGCGCCGCCCGGCCCGCCGAGCTCCTTGGGCATCGCCAGATCGACCTTGAGCAGACCGTCGCTGGTCTCGCCATGACCGGCGCGGCCGCCGGTGACGCGAGCCTGTGTGGTATAAAGTGCCATCATACATCTCCAATTATATTGTACACGATTAGTTAGTGTACAAATTGCTGTTTCGTCAACACCCCGGATCCTGATCATGCGGAGGAAAAGCGATCACAGTCTGGTGAAACGAAAAAAGGCGGCCGAAGCCGCCTTTTCAAAATCCTTCGTCGAAACCTTACTCGGCGGCTGCGGCTTCCGCAGCCTTGGCGGCCTCGTCGGCGGCCTTCTTCTCGGCGGCTTCCTTGGCGGCCGTCTCGGCGGCCAGCGCCTGCGCGGCGGCCACCTTCTCGGCCTCGATGCGCGCCTTCTCGGCGTTCAGCGCATCGCGCTCCTCATCGTTCAGCTTGCGGGCGCGCACGCCGGTGTTCTCCGAAATACGGGCCGACTTGCCGCGACGGTCGCGCAGGTAATAGAGCTTGGCGCGGCGCACCTTGCCGCGGCGCACGATCTCGACGCCTTCGACCATCGGCGAAAACACCGGGAAAACGCGCTCCACGCCTTCGCCATAGGAGATCTTGCGGACGGTGAAATTTTCCTGGAAGCCGGAACCGGCGCGGGCGATGACGACGCCTTCATAGGCCTGGACGCGGGTGCGGGTGCCTTCGGTCACGCGGACCTGGACACGCACGGTGTCGCCGGGCTGGAATTCGGGGAGCTTGCGCTTGGCTTCGATCTTGGCGGCCTGTTCGGCCTCGAGCTGACGGATGAGATCCATCTCAATAATCCACTTCTTGTTCTTCCGACAGTCAGAGCGCCCGACGCTCGCCTTGCAGTTCCACTGACCGCTCGGCTATGCCCTTTGTTCGAGAACATCGGGCAGGGGCGACTACACCGCCATTGTTGACGGGGTCCGGCAGATTTTCTCCCGGTTCGGGCGGCACATACAGCTATTTCGACGCTTTGTCACGTCTTGGCCGCGTCTTTTTTGCGCGCGTGCCATCATCGTATCTGCCCACTGCCGGGTTGCAAGCGCCTTTCAAGCTGCCTAAGGCGGGGCAAGCATAGTTCTCCGGCGGCCTCCTCATGTCCATTTTCGATGCGGTCCTGCTGTTCATGGCGGGTTTTCTTTCCGGCGCCGCCAATGCGGTCGCGGGTGGCGGCACCTTCATTACCTTCGGTGCCATGACCCTGGTCGGCCTGCCGCCGATCGTCGCCAACGCCACCTCTTCGGTGACGCAATTTCCCGGCTACATCACCTCGACGCTGGCCTACCGGGACGATATCAGGCATTTCTGGCGCGGCGCCCTGCTGCTGTGCCTGATATCGGCGCTTGGCGCACTGGCCGGCGCGCTCATCCTGCTGGCGCTGGATAATCCGTCATTTCGCATCCTGGTGCCGTGGCTGCTGCTGGCCGCGACGGCGCTGTTCGCCGCCGGGCCATGGCTGAAGCCGGCACCCAAGCCGGGGCATGAGGCTTCGGTGGGCTCGCTGGCCGGCTCGCTGGCGCAGTTCGTCACGGCCATCTATGGCGGCTTCTTCGGCGCCGGAATGGGCGTGATGATGCTGGCGACGCTCGGCCTGACCCAGGCCGGCGACTATCACCGCCTCAACGCCCTGAAGAACATGCTGGCCATGGTCATAGCCGCGGTCGCCATCATCGTCTTCGTGTCGGGCGGCGTCGTCGCCTGGCCGCAGGCGATCATCATGATCCCCGGCGGCGCGCTGGGCGGCTATGCCGGCGTGTGGATCGCCAAGCGCGTGCCGCAGAATGTGGTGCGCGGCTTCGTCGTCGCGGTCGGGCTGTTTCTCGCCTTCTACTATTTCGGCAAAGCATAACAGCCGAGATGGGTGCTTAGTTCTCACCCTCCTGCTCGACGAGCCGGAACTTGTAGCGGTCGCGCACGAACTCGATGAAGAATCGACCCTTAGAGAAGGCAGCATTGAACTTTGCATAGGTCTCTGGGTCGACTCCCTCGTAGTCATATCGGGCGCCGCTTGGCGCGAACCGTACCGAAAGAATCTTCGTCGATGGGTCGTAACCAATGACGGTCAGCAAGTCCGGCCGCCGTTCACCGGTCAGGCTCTCCGCCTCGGCGCGCCGCCATTGCAAGATCTTTTTGTGATTTCCGGAAACCAGCACTTCGGGGATCTCTCGACCCTCGAATTCCTGCGGCCGCGTGTAATGCGGGTGTTCGAGCAGGCTGTTTTCAAAGCTTTCTTCTTCGCCCGACACCGCATTGCCCATCACTCCGGGCAGCAGCCGCACCACCGCGTCGAGCAGCACAAGCGCCGCCGGCTCGCCGCCGGACAGAATGAAGTCTCCGACCGAGACTTCCTCCAATTTCCGCGCGTCGATCACCCGCTGGTCGACGCCTTCGAAGCGGCCGCACAGGATGACGGCGCCTAGCCCGGCGGCGAGCTCCCGCACACGCGCCTGGGTCAGAGGTTCGCCTCGCGGGCTCATCAGAAGGCGGGGACGCTCGTCACCCGGCGGTGAAGCATGGTCGATCGCCCTGGCCAAGACATCGGCGCGCATCACCATGCCGGCGCCGCCGCCGGCCGGCGTGTCGTCGACGGTGCGGTGCTTGTCGGTGGCAAAGTCGCGGATCTGGATCGCCTCCAGCGACCATGTGCCGGCCTCCAGCGCCCGCCCGGCCAGCGACAAGCCGAGCGCGCCCGGAAACATCTCGGGATAGAGCGTCAGCACGGAGGCTTTGAATGTCACCGGTTGCCTCCGGCGTCCCTCGGTCCGCGCGGCCGGCCCTTCGGATCGAAGTCCTGTTCGCGCCCGCGAGCCTGGCCATCCTCTTCGTCGACCAGCCCGGCCGCCGCCGGATCGATGCGCACAAAGCCCTCGGCGATCGACACGCCAGGCACCGCGGCCTGCGTGAACGGGATCAGCACGCCCTTGCGGCCGGAGAGCGTCACATCGAGGATGTCGCCGCCGCCGAAATTGTGCACGGCGACGACCTTGCCAAGGACGGCTCCCGTATCGTCCCGAACCTCCAGACCGATCAGGTCGGCATGATAGAATTCGTCCTCCTCGCCGTCATCGGGCAGCATAGAGCGATCGACGAACAGCTCCGTGCCGGCCAGCGCCTCGGCCGCGTTGCGGTCACCGACACCCTTGAAGCGCACCACAACCACGGTGTTGGCGGGCCTTATGTCGATGATCTGGAAGGCGCGGCCGTCCTTGGCATAAAGCGGCCCGTAATCGGCGAGCGCCAGCGGATCGCCGGTGAAGGTCTTGACGCGCAATTCGCCCTTGATGCCGTGGGCGGCGCCGATCACGGCCATCTGGACGGGGTTCTGGGGCTTGCTCATGGCGCGCTTTTACCTTCGTCATCCACGGTCGGAGCAGGCGCGAAGCGACTGCGCAGACCCGAGGATCCATTCCGTTACTTGATCAAAACCCACGGCAGTTCAGAAAGGCTCACGGGTCTCGTCCCTGCAACTCTCTATTGGCGGACATCCGGCGGTCTCCGCAGCAAAGAGGCACCGGGCTTTCAGCCAATCACCAAGGTTTTGACTTGCCGCCAATCGACTCCTAGCCCCACCGGGTTGTCATTTCAATGACGGCCTCTTCACCGCTTCCTAACCCGGCTGCCGGAAGATGACGGCGAACCGGAACGACGCCATGCAGGAATTCCTTATCCCGGCAAAGCCCGACCTCCAGGCGGTGCGCGAAAGCTGGCTCAAGATGCTGGCGCGAGAACGTCGGCTGTCGCCCGAGACGGTGGAAGCCTATGAGCGCGACACCAGGCAGTTCCTGCATTTCCTGACGGGGCATAATGGCGGACCGCCCGGCATTGCCGACATCGCCGATCTGCGCCCGGCCGACCTGCGCGGTTTTCTCGCCGCCCGTCGCAATGAAGGCGCAGGCGCCCGCACGCTCGGCCGGGGGCTGGCCGGAATTCGCTCACTCTTGCGCTTTCTGGAACGGCGTGGTCTCGCCAACGCGGCCGGCGCGGCGGCCCTGCGTGCGCCTCGCCAACCCAAGTCGCTGCCGAAACCGCTGACGGCCAGTGATGCAAAACATGTCGTTTCCGTCGAAGGTCAATTGGCGGACGAACCCTGGATCGCCGCCCGCAACGCCGCCGTGCTGACGCTGCTCTACGGCTCGGGCCTGCGCATTTCCGAGGCGCTCGGCCTTGCCGGCGCCGACCTGGCGTCGGAGGCTGACACGGTGCTGCGCGTCACCGGCAAGGGTGGCAAGACGCGGTTGGTGCCGGTCCTGCCGGTGGCGCTCAAGGCGGTTGCCGAATATCGGCGGCTGTGCCCCTACCATCTCGACCCCAAGGGCCTGTTGTTTCGCGGCGCGCGCGGCGGCCCGCTCAACCCGGCCATCGTCCAGCGCGAGATGGCCAAGCTGCGCTCGGCGCTCAACCTGCCGGACACGGCAACGCCGCACGCCTTGCGCCATTCCTTTGCCACGCATCTGCTCGGCCGCGGCGGCGACCTGCGCACCATCCAGGAACTACTCGGCCATGCCAGCCTGTCGACCACGCAGATCTACACCGGCGTCGACACGGCGAGGCTGTTGGAGATCTATGAATCGGCTCATCCGAGGGCGTGAAGTGTTGGGGTTGTGCGAGGCTTCCGGACTTCGTCTGGATGACGACGGATAGGCGGCTCAACTAATCATCAAGCCATTCGATCCAGTAACCCGAGCGATCGTCAAAACTGATGGAACCGGAGACAATTTCATTCTCCCGGTTAACCGTTTTGCCGTTTTTCCAGCTTAGGAAAGCATCATGAAACGGGTCATCGTCATCGCCGACCGCGCTGCGCTCTTCTCGCTGAAGCTGCTCTTGGCGCTCCATGTGCTGTTTTTCCTGTCTCTGCTCGCCGTCCTGTTGTTCGCGGCCGGCAAGGCGCATGCCGAAATCCCGTCCTGCACGGGTACCGACATGCTGTCGGCGTTGCAGAAGAGCGACCCGTCCACCTATCGCAAGATCGAGGCGGAAGCCGCCGCAACGCCGAATGGCAAGGGCCTGCTGTGGAAGCTGGAGAAGCCGGGCGAACAGCCCTCCTTCCTGTTCGGCACCATGCACATGACCGATCCGCGCGTCACCGCGCTGCCGCCGGCGGCGCAGAGGGCCTATGACGGCGCCGGCACCGTCGTGATCGAGACCACCGAAGTGCTCGACCAGCAGAAGATGATGGCGGCCCTGCTCAAGGAGCCGGAGCTGATGATGTTCACCGACAGCACGACGCTGTCGTCGCTGCTGTCGCCCGACGATGCTGCGGTTGTCGACAAGGCGCTCGATGAACGCGGCATCCCGCCGGCAACCGTCGCCAAGATGAAGCCGTGGATGCTGTCGGCCATGGTGGCGCTTCCAGCCTGCGAGCTCGCCCGAAAGGCCGGCGGCGCGCCGGTGCTCGACGTCAAGCTCGCCGAGGACGCCAAGGCCTCCGGCAAATCCGTCGAAGGGCTGGAAACCGTCGCCGATCAGCTGCGCGCCATGGCCTCGCTGCCGATTGCGTTCCACATGAAGGGACTGGTCGACACGCTGAAGCTCGGCGACAGGATGAACGACGTCAACGAAACCATGATCGTGCTCTACCAGCGCGGCGAGACCGGCATGTTCTGGCCGCTGTTTCGCACCGTGCTGCCCGGCGAAACCGGCGACGCGACGGGCTATGCGGCATTCGAGCAGACCATGATCACCAGCCGCAACAAGGCGATGGTCGATCATGCCGGACCATTCCTCGCCAAAGGCAACGCCTTCATCGCCGTCGGCGCACTGCATCTGCCCGGTCCCGAGGGCCTGGTCGAGGATTTCCGCAAAGCCGGCTATACTGTCACCGCTGTCGATTGAGTCGCGTGGGCAGTGGAGGAACCAGGCGCCGCGTTTTCGGCGCTTTCCTTCCCTAGCGTGAAACCCCTTCAACGGTTGCGCGTTGATGGCTGTTGATTGATCATTTTCATCCACGGAGGACACTTTTATGGCGAATCCATCAAATGACACGCCCAGGCCAGGTGGCGGTGGCAGCCCTTGGCTGATTGCATTGGTCGTCGTTATTCTGGCTGTAGTCGCGTATTATGTTTTCGGAAGAAGTGGTGAGCATCCGGCGACCGAACCGCCGGCCGCGAGCACACCGGCCCCGGCTCCCGCGCCCGCGGAACCGATGAAGCCCGCCGAACCGGCTCCCGCGCCTGCCCCGGCACCCGCGCCGGCTCCTGCACCGGCGACACCGGCTCCCGCGCCGGCCCCAGCTCCCGCGCCCGCACCGGCCCAGTAATCCGGGCCACGGCTTTCAACGAAAGAACGGCCCGCCTTCCGGTGGGCCGTTCTGCTTTGGGGTAGTTCCTGACGAAAAGCCGTTTCACGGCTTTCCGGGGATAACTCTAAATATGGATCGGCTTGAAGAACGTCGCCAATGCCGCTTCCTTCACTGCTTCCGACATGGTCGGATGGGCATGGCAGGTGCGGGCGAGATCTTCCGACGAGCCGCCGAATTCCATCAGCACCGCCGCCTCGTGGATCATCTCGCCGGCGCCGAAGCCAACGATGTGAACTCCGAGCACGCGGTCGCTGGCCTTGTCGGCCAGAATCTTGACGAAGCCGTCAGTGTGCAGCATGGCGCGCGCCCGGCCATTGGCGGTGAACGGGAACTTTCCGACCTTGTAGTCGATGCCGGCCTTCTTCAATTCCTCCTCGGTCTGGCCGACCGAAGCGATCTCCGGGCTGGTGTAGACAACGCTCGGAATGACGTCGTAGTTCACATGGCCGGCCTGGCCGGCAATCGTCTCGGCCACCGCCACGCCCTCATCCTCGGCCTTGTGCGCCAGCATCGGCCCGGCGATGACATCGCCGATGGCATAAATGCCTGATACGTTGGTCCTGAGGTGCGCGTCCGTCTTGACCCGCCCGCGCTCATCGACCTCGATGCCCGCTTCCTTCAGGCCGAGGCTGTCGGCGAAAGCGCGGCGGCCGGTGGCGATCAGCACCATGTCGGCCTCGATCGTCTCGGCCGCGCCGCCTTTCACAGGCTCGAAAGTGACGCTGGCGCCCTTCTTGGTCTTGGCTACGCCGGTGACCTTGGCGCCGAGCTTGAATTCGAAGCCCTGCTTGGAGAGCAGCCGCTGGAATTGCTTGGAGACCTCGCCGTCCATACCGCCGAGGATGGTGTCGAGGAATTCGACCACGGTGACCTTGGCGCCGAGCCGCGCCCAGACCGAGCCGAGCTCGAGCCCGATGACGCCGCCGCCGACCACGACCAGATGGCCGGGCACCTTGTCCAGCGACAGCGCGCCGGTCGAGGACACGATGACTTTCTCGTCGAAGTCGACCTTGACGCCTGGAATACCGGCGACGTCCGAGCCGGTGGCGATGACGATGTTCTTCGTCTCGATTTCCTCGACCTTGCCGTCCTCGCTCGTCACCGACACCTTGCCCGCAGCGACCACCGTGCCGACGCCGCGAAAGCTGTCGATCTTGTTCTTCTTGAACAGGAACGCGACGCCGTTGACGTTCGCCGTCACCGTCGCTTCCTTGTGCGCCATCATCTTCTTCAAATTGAGCTTCGGCGTCACTTCGACACCCAGCGTATCGAAGGAATGGCCGGCCTCGGCGAACATCTCGGAGGCATGCAGCAACGCCTTGGACGGGATGCAGCCGATGTTGAGGCAGGTGCCGCCGAAGGTCGGGTTCTTCTCGACCACCGCGACCTTCAGCCCGAGCTGCGCCGCCTTGATGGCGCAGACATAGCCGCCCGGTCCCGAGCCGATGATTACGACGTCATAAGCCATGTTTGTTTCCCTTTTTCTTGGGGCGCTCAGCGGCCGCCGCTGACATTCAGGATCGCGCCGGTCGTGTAGGACGCGGCATCGGACAACAGGTAGAGAACCGCGCCCGCGACTTCATCCGCGGTGCCGGCTCTTTTCATCGGCAGAAGATCGCGGAACCGTTCTATCCGGTCCGGCTGTCCACCCGAGGCATGGATTTCGGTATCGATGATACCCGGCCGCACCGCATTGACGCGGATGCCTTCCAGCGCCACCTCGCGGGCGAGCCCGATGGTGAAGGTGTCGATCGCGCCCTTTGAGGCGGCATAGTCGACATATTCGCCCGGCGAGCCCAAAGTCGCCGCCGCAGATGAGATGTTGACGATGGCACCGCCCGAACCGCCGTGACGGCTCGACATCCGCTTCACCGCTTCGCGGGCGCAGAGGAACGACCCCACGACATTGATGCGCATCATGCGCTCCAGCCGTGAAACATCCATCTCATCGATGCGCGCCTTGACGTCGACGATGCCGGCGTTGTTGACGAGAGCGTCGAGCCGGCCATAGGTGCGGTCGACGGCTCCAAACATGGCAACGATATCGGATTCGACGCCGACATCGCCCCTGAGCGCAAGGGCCTCGCCGCCCACAGCCTTGATTTCGCCGACCAGCGCCTCGGCGGCTGTCTGGTTGGAGGCGTAGTTGACCGCCACGCGATAGCCAGCCTTCGATCCGAGCCTACAAATGGCGGCGCCGATGCCGCGGCTGCCGCCGGTGACAAGCAGCACCCTTTGCGCTTCACTCATTCCTGGCATCCCTTCAAGGCAAACACATCCGACGGCACTTTCGAAAACCCGGCGCCGCCATAGGCGGTGGATTGATGCAACACCGGACCGAGATCGGGCAGGATCAGCGTCTTCGGTGCTTCGACGCCTTCGGCCGGCAAAAGGCCGATGCCGCCCTTCTCATCCGACGTATAGATGACGCCGTTCCATAAGGTGCAGGCGGCAAGCTCGGTGCCGGTCACGTCGCCTGCCGGGCATTTGTACATCAGCGCCCCGTTCGGCCGCGAAACACCTTCATTCCATTGGACGATGCCGTTCAGCACCACATTGTTGTCGAGGATCAAGCGGAGCGTGTTGGTGACGGTCGCCGACGTGCCGGTCGGAGCAAAATTGATCTCACTGCCGCTCTGGGCATCGCCGTAGACGGCGAGTTCGATCGGGCATGCGGCATTAGCGTGGACGGCGGCGAATGCCATACCGGCCGCCAGCGCTATCGGTCCGGCGGGCCCAGGGACCAGGGCCATTATTGGCTACTCCGTCCGTGAGCCGCCATCCGACCGCCTCAGAGATCAAGCACCAACCGTTCCGGATCCTCCAGGCTTTCCTTGACACGAACCAGGAAGGTGACCGCTTCCTTGCCGTCGACGATGCGGTGATCGTAGCTCAGCGCCAGATACATCATCGGCCGGATCACGATCTGGCCGCCGACCACGACGGGCCGGTCCTGGATCTTGTGCATGCCCAGAATGCCCGACTGCGGCGCGTTGAGGATCGGCGTCGACATTAGCGACCCGTAGACGCCGCCGTTGGAAATCGTGAAGGTGCCGCCCTGCATGTCCGCAACCGACAGCTTGCCGTCGCGCGCGGCGATGCCGAGCCGGCCGATCTCCTTCTCGATCTCGGCGATAGACATCTGGTCGGCGTCGCGCACGACAGGCACGACCAGGCCCTTTTCAGTGCCGACGGCGACGCCGATATGGGCGTAGTTCTTGAAGATGATGTCGGTGGCGTCGATCTCGGCGTTGACCGAGGGGATTTCCTTCAGCGCGTGCGTGACGGCCTTGGTGAAGAAACCCATGAAGCCGAGCTTTACGCCGTGCTTCTTCTCGAACACGTCCTTGTACCTGGTCCGGAGCGCCATCACCGCGCTCATGTCGACCTCGTTGAAGGTCGTGAGCATGGCGGCGGTCGACTGCGCTTCCTTCAGCCGGCGGGCGATGGTCTGGCGCAGCTTGGTCATGCGCACGCGCTCCTCGCGCGCGGCATCGTCACCCGACGAGGGTGCGCGGGCGACCGCTGGCGCGGCGGGTGCGGGTGCCGCCTTTGGCGTCTCGGCCGGCTGCGACGGCGCGCCCTTGGAGATGGCATCGAGCACGTCGCCCTTCAGCACCTGGCCGCGCTTGCCCGAACCGGAAAGCTGGTCGACCGACAGATTGTTCTCGGCGATCAGTTTCGCCGCCGCCGGCGCGGGCGGCATGGCGCGCGGCTCGACCGGACCGGCGTCACCGGCGACCTTGGCGGTCTCGGCGGCGGCCTGCTTGGTGGTCTGCGCCGCGTCGGGGCTGGATGCCTGCGCCACGGCTTGCGGCTTGGTCACTGGTGCGGCGGCGCCGCCGGCCGAAATCGAGCCCAGAAGCGCGCCGACCCCGACCGTCTCGCCTTCCTTGGCGGCGATCTCGCCCAAGGTTCCGGCGCCCGGCGAGGGAACTTCGACCGTCACCTTGTCGGTTTCGAGCTCGACCAACGGCTCGTCGGCGGCAATGGCATCGCCCACCTTCTTGAACCATTTGCCGATGGTCGCCTCGGTGACGGATTCGCCGAGAGTGGGAACGCGGATTTCGGTAGCCATTGTGCCTGTCCGTTTCTGTCTGTCTGTTCTATTCGCTCAACTCTGCCTACTCGCCGAGCGCGTCTTCGAGCAAGGCGGCGAGCTGGGCGAGGTGCTTGGACATCAAGCCGGTCGCCGGCGAGGCGGATGCCGGCCGGCCGGTGTAGCGCACCCGCTGGTGCTTGGCGTCGATATGCGCCAGCACCCATTCCAGATACGGGTCGATGAACGACCAGGCGCCCATGTTCTTGGGCTCCTCCTGGCACCACACCATTTCGGCATTGCGGAAGCGCGACAATTCGGTGATCAGCGCCTTGGCCGGGAACGGGTAGAGCTGTTCGACGCGCAGCAGATAGATGTCGTTGATGCCACGCTTCTCTCGCTCTTCATAGAGGTCGTAATAGACCTTGCCCGAGCACAGCACGACACGGCGGATCTTGGAATCCTTGGTCAGCTTGATGGCCTGGTTGGGCAAGAGCTGGGCATCGTCCCACAACAGCCGGTGGAACGAGCTTTCGCCCGACATTTCCGGCAGCGTCGACACCGCCCGCTTGTGGCGCAACAGTGACTTCGGCGTCATCAGGATCAGCGGCTTACGGAAATCTCGCTTCAACTGCCGGCGCAATATGTGGAAGTAGTTGGCCGGCGTCGTGCAGTTGGCCACTTGCATGTTGTCTTCGGCGCAGAGCTGGAGGAAACGCTCAAGCCGGGCGGACGAATGTTCCGGCCCCTGGCCCTCATAGCCATGCGGCAGCAGGCAGACGAGGCCCGACATTCTGAGCCACTTGCGCTCTCCGCTGGATATGAACTGGTCGAACACCACCTGGGCGCCGTTGGCGAAGTCGCCGAACTGCGCTTCCCACAGCGTCAGCGCCTTCGGCTCGGCCAGGCTGTAGCCATATTCGAAGCCGAGCACGGCTTCTTCGGACAGCATCGAGTTGATGACCTCATAGCCGGCCTGCGCCGCCGACAGATTGTTGAGCGGGATGTAGCGCGTCTCGTCGCGCTGGTCGTAGAGCACGGAATGGCGCTGCGAGAAGGTGCCGCGCTCCGAATCCTGCCCCGAGAGGCGGATCGGGTTGCCGTCGAGCAGGATGGCGCCGAAAGCCAGCGCCTCGGCCGTCGACCAGTCGATGCCTTCGCCCGATTCGATGGCCTGGCGGCGGTTTTCGAGGAAGCGGATGATCGTCTTGTGCGCCTCGAAATCCTTCGGCACCTCGGTCAGCTTCTTGCCGATCTCCTTCAGCGTCTTGACCGGCACCGCGGTCTTGCCGCGTCTTGTTTCATCCTGATTGTCGGCTGTGCGCAAGCCCGACCAGGCGCCATCGAGCCAGTCAGCCTTGTTGGGCTTGTAATGCTGGCCGACTTCCCATTCGGATTCCAGATGCTCGCGCCAGTCGGCCTTGAGCTTGTCGAACTCGGCCTGGGTCATGTGGCCTTCGGCGATCAGCCGGTCGGCATAGATCTGCACCGTCGTCTTATGGGTGCGGATGTTGCGATACATGATCGGCTGCGTGAACGCCGGCTCGTCGCCTTCATTGTGGCCGAAGCGGCGATAGCAGAACATGTCGACCACGACAGGCTTGTGGAACTTCATGCGGAATTCGATCGCCACCTTGGCGGCGTGCACCACGGCTTCCGGATCGTCGCCATTGACGTGGAAGATCGGCGCCTCGATCATCTTGGCTACGTCGGACGGATAGGGCGACGAGCGCGAGAAGCGCGGATTGGTGGTGAAGCCGATCTGGTTGTTGATGATGAAATGCAGCGTGCCGGCGACGCGGTGACCGCGCAGGCCCGACAGGCCGAGGATTTCGGCAATGACGCCCTGGCCGGCAAAGGCGGCGTCGCCATGCAGCAAAAGCGGCAGCACCTTGGCCCGCTCCTCCAGCGGCACGATCTCCTCGCGGCCACGGCCGAACAGATAATCCTGTTTGGCGCGCGCCTTGCCCATCACCACCGGGTCGACGATCTCCAGATGCGAGGGATTGGCCGTCAGCGACAGGTGTACCTTGTTGCCGTCGAACTCGCGGTCCGACGAGGCGCCGAGATGGTATTTGACGTCGCCCGAGCCCTCGACCTCGTCGGGCGCGGCCGAGCCGCCCTTGAATTCGTGGAAAATGGCGCGATGCGGCTTGGCCATCACCTGGGAGAGCACGTTGAGGCGGCCGCGATGCGCCATGCCGAGCACGATCTCCTTCAGCCCGAGCTGGCCGCCGCGCTTGACGATCTGTTCCAGCGCAGGGATCAGCGCTTCGCCGCCGTCGAGGCCGAAGCGCTTGGTGCCCTTGAACTTGACGTCGGCGAACTGCTCGAAGCCCTCGGCCTCGATCAGCTTCTGCAGGATCGCCTTCTTGCCGGTCGCGGTGAAGGAGATCTCCTTGTCGGCGCCCTCGATGCGCGCCTGGATCCAGGCCTTCTCTTCCGGATCGGAGATGTGCATGAATTCGACGCCCAGCGTCGAGCAATAGGTGCGGGTCAGGATGTCGAGCATCTGACGGACGGTGCCGAATTCGAGCCCGAGTACATTGTCGAGGAAGATCGGCCGGTCATAATCGGCTTCGGTGAAGCCGTAATTCTCCGGCGACAGCTCATTATAATCCTCGAGCGTGGCGATGCCGAGCGGGTCGAGATTGGCATGCAGATGGCCGCGCATGCGATAGGCGCGGATCATCATGATGGCGCGCACGGAATCGCGCGTCGCCTGATGCACGTCGGCATCGGAGGGGACGGCGCCGTTGACGGCAGCCTTCTCCTTGACCTTCTTTTCGATGTGCTTCTCGACCAGGCCCCAATTGCCGTCGAGCGCCGACACCAGCTCGCCATTGGCCTGCAGCGGCCAGGAGGGCTTGGCCCAGGAGGCGCCCTTGGCGTTCTTGCGGACATCCCCGGCATCGTCCTTCAGGCCGGCGAAGAACTCCTGCCATTCGGGATTGACCGAGGCTGGATCGTCCTCATACGCCGCATAGAGCGCCTCGATATAATCGGCATTGCCGCCATAGAGGAAAGAGGTGAGCGAAAACTGGTCGTTGGCCTGATCTTGTCGTGCCATTTTTGTTCGCGGAGCCTGGCTCCGTCTCCTTTCGAGGGGAATAGCGAGTAGTCAGTAGTGAGTAGGAAAATGAAGGCTTTCCCGTTCAGCTGCTACTCACCCGTTCTTCCCTTTTCACTACTCACTATTAACTACTCACTAGCCCTTAATCGCCTCGACCAGCGTCGTGCCCAGCCGGGCCGGCGATGGCGAAACTTTTATCCCTGCCGATTCCATTGCCGCGATCTTGTCCTCGGCGCCGCCCTTGCCGCCCGAGATGACCGCGCCGGCATGGCCCATGGTGCGGCCGGCCGGCGCCGTGCGCCCGGCAATGAAGCCGGCCATCGGCTTGCTGCGGCCGCGTTTGGCCTCGTCCTTGAGAAACTGCGCGGCGTCTTCCTCGGCCGAGCCGCCGATCTCGCCGATCATGATGATCGACTTGGTCTCGTCGTCGGCGAGGAACATTTCGAGCACGTCGATGAATTCGGTGCCTTTGACCGGATCGCCACCGATCCCGACGGCGGTGGTCTGGCCGAGGCCGACATTGGTGGTCTGGAACACGGCTTCATAGGTAAGCGTTCCCGAGCGCGAAACAACACCGACCGACCCCTTGCGGAAGATGTTCCCGGGCATGATGCCGATCTTGCATTCGTCGGGGGTGAGCACACCGGGACAGTTAGGGCCGATTAGCCGCGACGTCGAACGGTCGAGCCGCGCCTTGACCTTGATCATGTCCATGACAGGTATGCCTTCGGTGATGCAGACGATGAGCGGGATTTCGGCCTCGATGGCCTCGATGATGGCTTCGGCAGCACCCGCCGGCGGCACATAGACGACGGAAGCGTTGGCGCCGGTCTTGGCCTTGCCTTCGGCGACGGTAGCGAAGATCGGCAGGTTCTCGCCCTTGGCGCCGGTCCAGGTCTCGCCGCCCTTCTTGGGATGGATGCCGCCGACCATCTTGGTCCGGTGATAGGCCAGCGCCTGTTCGGTGTGGAAGGTGCCGGTCTTGCCGGTCAGGCCCTGGACGAGCACCTTGGTGTTCTTGTCGACGAGAATGGACATGGTGAGAACGCCTCTGAATTCAGCGATTACAAGAAAGGATTGACGGCTCGCACCGAGCCATAAACCTGGTTGTGGTTGAGATCTTCGGTGTAGAGAATCGGCGCGCCGAGATATTCGGCTGCGGCAAGAAGCGCGGCGTCGTCGTAGTGAATTCCGTAGCGACGTGCGAGGTCCAGCCCCTGCGCGAACATAGCTTTCGTCGACAGGCGCCAGCGGACAAGTGCCGAGGTGGACCAGCCATTGGTCGACCAGATCATCCCTGAGAAGGGATTTGGTCCGCGACACGGCGACGAATTCGGGCAAAGTTTGCCCCGGAACGCCAAAGATGGTCCTCGAGACAAGTTCTGCAGCGATTGGCGCGCGGCGCGGATCACGATTTTTCTCCGAAGCCGCGTAGATCAGGACGTTCGTGTCGAGAAAGCAATCGATCTTCCCGGTCGGCATGGGCGTCCCTTCGATCGCACCTGTAGGAAGTGTCGGCGCTGTCGCTTCGTTTCGCGGCCTCATCCATGAGCCACTTCATTCCCGCCTTGGCCCAGGCGATCCGGTCTTCCTGCTCGACCTCATGTTCAAGCAGCGAATGGATGAGGGCGTTGAGCGTCGTCTTGCGGCGTCCCGCAAGGCCTCGCGCATTCTCGAGCAGAGCTTCGTCCGTGGCCAGGGTGACGTTCTTCATCGTCCCCCTCCACATAAATACACAGGCATTATAGGTGTGTTTATGTGTGACCCTTCAACTGGCTTGCCTGCGATCAGCATCTGCTCAGCCTTCCCTCATCTCGGAAGGCGAGACGCGCCGGTAGACGCCGCTCACCATGTCTTGCCAGGCGTCACTGCCGGCGGGTTTGAAATGCAATCGCATGCGGTAAGCGTCGGGACCGTCGAAAATATATGCCACGCGCGCCGCGCCGCGCGGCGACGAGCGCTCCAGAGTGAGTTCGTCGCCATTCCACGCGCCGGTAGCGGGTGACATCGGCACAAATCCCATCGAGTCGAACTGGTGCATGGTGACGGCGCCGTTCTGTTGGTCGAAGCCGAACACATTGTGGGCGCCGAAAGAGACCGTGCCGTCGCGGCGCTGGCGATAGCGCTGCACCACGAACTGGCCGCCGAACTCCGCTTCCGCTATCACTTCCGAAGTCGCAATACCTTCATCGGTCCATTGCGTCGCCGCCACCTCTTCCACGCCGTGCCACACGCCGACCAGCGCCTGCAGGCGCTGGTGATCGGCCGAGAGCGAGGAGAAGGAGGCCGCGTTCATGGCTCAGAGCCGCTTCAGGTCGGTGACGGTGAGATCGCTCTTGGCGTTGCCGGTGTTGAGCGTCGTTGCCGGTTCGAACATCAGCACCACCGGCTCCAAGGTCAGCGAACGCGGCCGGTGCTCGACGCCGCGCGGCACGACGATGAAATCGCCTTCGCCGAGCTCGACCGGACCGTCGCGGAAATCGATGGCGATGCGGCCGCGCAGCACGAGGAAGGCTTCGTCCTCGTCGACATGGGCATGCCAGTCGAAGGCCGCGCCGAACTTGGCAACCTTCGCCTGGCTGTCATTGACGTCGCCGGCGATATGCGGATCGAAGACCTTGGTGATCTTCTGATCCGCCGCCTCGACGAGATTTATCTTGCGCGGAGGCACTTGATCAGCCCTTCACCGCCGCCACGATCTTCTTGGCGGCGTCATCGAGATCGTCGGCCGACACGACGTTGAGGCCGCTGTCGTTGATGATCTTCTTGCCGAGTTCGGCATTGGTGCCTTCAAGGCGCACGACCAGCGGCACTTTCAGGCCCACTTCCTTGACCGCGGCGATGACACCTTCGGCGATGATGTCGCACTTCATGATGCCGCCGAAGATGTTGATCAGGATGCCCTTGACCGCCGGATCCCTGGTGATGATCTTGAAGGCCGCCGTCACCTTCTCTTTCGACGCGCCGCCGCCGACATCGAGGAAGTTGGCCGGCTCGGCGCCGTAGAGCTTGATGATGTCCATCGTCGCCATGGCGAGGCCGGCGCCATTGACCATGCAACCGATATTGCCGTCGAGCGCGACATAGGCGAGGTCGTATTTCGACGCCTCGATTTCTTTCTCGTCCTCTTCGGTGGTGTCGCGCAGTTCGAGCACATCCGGGTGGCGAAACAGCGCGTTGTTGTCGAACGACACCTTGGCGTCGAGCACGCGCAGGCGGCCGTTCTTCATGACGATCAGGGGATTGACCTCGAGCAGGCTGATGTCCTTCTCGACGAAGGCCTTGTAGAGGATCGGGAACAGCGTGCCGCCGTCCCTGGCAGCGTCGCCGTCGAGCTTCAGCGCGCCATTGAGTTTCTTCATGTCATCCGCGGTTACGCCCTTTTCCGGGTCGATGGCGACGGTGACGATCTTTTCCGGCGTGTCGTGGGCGACCGCCTCGATGTCCATGCCGCCTTCGGTCGAGACGACGAAGGCGATGCGGCCGACCGAGCGATCGACCAGGATCGACAGGTAGAGCTCGCGCTCGATGTCGGCGCCGTCCTCGATATAGAGCCGGTTGACCTGCTTGCCAGCCGGGCCGGTCTGCTTGGTCACCAGCGTGTGGCCGAGCATCTCGTTGGCGTTGGCGACGACGTCGGCGACCGACTTGGCCAGCCGCACGCCGCCCTTGGCGTCGGGGCCGAGCTCCTTGAACTTGCCCTTGCCGCGGCCGCCGGCATGGATCTGGCTCTTCACCACATAGAGCGGGCCGGGCAGCGCCCTGGCGGCGGCTTCAGCCTCGCTCGCCTTGAACACCGGCACGCCTTCGGCCACCGGCGCGCCAAAGCTCTTCAGCAGCGCCTTGCCCTGATATTCATGGATGTTCATCTGGATCGTCTCCGGATCAGCTGCTGGGGTTCACTTCGAGGCGAGTTGCGGCGCGATCTTGACGCAGGCCTCGGTCAGGCCCTGCACCGCCGCCACCGAGCTATCGAACATCTTCTGCTCTGGCTTGGAAAGCTCGATCTCGATGACGCGCTCGACGCCACCGGCGCCGATCACCACGGGAACGCCGACATAGGTGTTCTTCACGCCATACTGGCCGGAAAGATGAGCCGCGCAAGGCAGCACACGCTTCTTGTCCTTGAGATAGGCTTCGGCCATCGAGATCGCCGAGGCGGCCGGCGCATAATAGGCCGAGCCGGTCTTCAACAGGCCGACGATCTCGGCGCCGCCGTCGCGGGTGCGCTGTACGATCTGGTCGAGCTTTTCCTTCGAGGTCCAGCCCATCTTGACGAGATCGGGCAGAGGAATGCCTGCGACCGTCGAATAGCGGATCATCGGCACCATGGAATCGCCATGGCCGCCGAGCACGAAGGCGGTGACGTCCTCGACCGAGACCTTGAACTCCTCGGCCAGGAAATAGCGGAAGCGAGCGCTGTCGAGCACGCCGGCCATGCCCACGACATGGGTGTTGGGCAGGCCGGAGAATTTCTGCAGCGCCCAGACCATCGCATCCAACGGATTGGTGATGCAGATGACGAAGGCCTTCGGCGCATATTTCTTCAGGCCGGCGCCGACCTGTTCCATGACCTTGAGGTTGATGCCGAGCAGATCGTCGCGGCTCATGCCCGGCTTGCGCGGCACGCCGGCGGTGACGATGCAGACGTCGGCTCCCTCGATGCCGGCATAGTCGTTGACGCCGGTCAGCCTGGAATCGAACCCGTCGACCGGCGACGATTGCGCGATATCGAGCCCCTTGCCCTGCGGGATGCCTTCGGCAATATCGAACAGAACCACGTCGCCGAGGTCCTTGAGGCCGATCATGTGAGCGAGCGTGCCGCCGATCATGCCAGAGCCGATAAGCGCTATCTTGTTGCGTGCCATGTCAGGATAGTTTCCCTTTGTTCGTGACGTCGCTCAAATCGCTGACGATCTGATGACGGCGTCGAGGAAGAGACCGGAATGCTGCGGGAATCCCGCGAGATTTCGCCGCACCCAATAGCCCCGGCGCCGCGTAAATTCAAACGATTATTTTGGAGCGAGCGTTTTCAATCGGTTAGACTAACTGGGATTTACGTAAACGTAAAAATTTTGAGCTCGATTGGAGAGAATTTACACGATGAAGATGGAGATCGTAAGACTTGAAGCCGGCGATGACGCCCTTGTGATGCAGGTCGCCGACGATGTGTTCGACGAACCGGTCAGGCCGGATCGATTGGCAGCCTATCTCAGGGAGTCCGGCCATTTCATGGTCGTGGCGCTCGCCGACGGCGTGACCGTCGGTCAATGTGCCGCCGTCATCCACCGTCATCCCGACAAGGTGACGGAGCTCTACATCGACGAGGTCGGCGTATCGCCGGCCTTCCAGCGCCAGGGCATCGCACGAAAGATGCTCGACGCGATGTTTGCGATCGGCAGGGAGAATGGCTGCGAAGAAGCCTGGGTCGGCACCGAGCCGGACAACCGTGCCGCCCGCGCGCTTTACGAGTCGCGCAAGGAACCGCACGGTCCAGCGGAAGATTTCGTGATGTATGTATACGACTTGTAGGGCTCTCATAGCAGGAGCCGTACGGATCAGCCTTCGAAGGACCCGTCGGCTGGTTCTAGGCTTGCGCCTGCGCTTCGGTCGGCGTCGCCTTCGCCTTCCGCCGTTCCGCCCAAGCCTCCAGCCAGTCGCGGCTCTGCATCTCGATCAGCCGCGAAGCCGTGCGTTCGAACTCGAACACCTCGACGCCGCGCTTGGCTACATAGAGTTGCTGCGGCGGCGCCTCCGCGCTCACCACCAGCCTGGTGTGATGGTCGTAGAGCGTGTCGACCAGGAGGATGAAGCGCTTGGCTTCGTTGCGCCTGCCTTCACCCAGCACTGGAATGTGGTCGATAAAGACGGTCGAGAAGCGGTCGGCAATGACCAGATAGTCGCGCGCGCCGAGCGGTTTCTCGCACAGATCGGCGAAGGAAAATCGCGCGGCGTCGCCGGCGGCGCGCGGAACGGCCAGCTGCCGGCCCTTGACGGCAAGCGACGTCTCGGCCGTCGGCGCACCGCGCGTCATCGTTTGCCAGGCCGCGTCCAGCGCCTCATCGGCCGCCGCATCGGCAGGCGTGACATAGACCGGCGTACGGGCAAGCTTCTCCAGCCGATAGTCCTTGTCGGCATCGAGCGAGAGCACCTGCGCGTGCCGTTCCAATATGCCGATGAAGGGCAGGAAAAGCTGACGGTTCAGCCCGTCGCGATAGAGGTTCTCCGGCGCTACGTTCGACGTCGCCACCAGCACCACGCCGCTGGCGAACAGCGCCGAAAACAGCCGGGACAGGATCATCGCATCGGCGATGTCGGTAACCGAGAACTCGTCGAAACACAGTACCCAGGCCTGTTCGGCAAGCGCCCGCGCCACCGGCGGAATCGGATCGTCTTCCCTCACCGTGCCATCCTTGCGCTCCTGCCGGTGCTTTTGGATGCGGTCCTGCACCTCGGCCATGAAGTCGTTGAAATGCACGCGGCGCTTGCGCCGCACCGGCAGCAGCTCGAAGAACAAGTCCATCAACATGGTCTTGCCGCGGCCGACGCCGCCATGGATGTAGAGGCCCTTGACCGCCTCGTGCGTTTCGCGCCTGCGAGCGAAGAGCCAGCCAAGCGCGCTCGATTTGTGCGCCAGCCGCTTCACCGAAATCTCTGATATCAGCCGGTCGAGAGCGGTGACGATCCGCTCCTGCGCCGGATCGCGTTCGATGGCACCGGTGTCGACCAGATGGTCGTAACGCTGCCTGACGGTCACATGGGTCTGGAGGCCGTCACGCAGATGCATAGGTCACGTCGTTGTCGAGGGGCTTGGCTTACCTTGTAAGCGAGATCGGCAGGCCATTGGAAGTCTGGCCGTCGAATTTCGAGCCGCCCGAGGAATAGAGCCGCGCCAGCGTGCCGCCGTTTTCGTCATAGAGGGTCAACTGCTTGCCGGCGACGTTCCACGACTTGATGCCGTCGATCGGCGCCGGGCAATGCAGTGGTCCGGCGCGGAAGCCGGCGCCGAATTTGGTCTGCGGCGTCGCCACCTTGCAGCTTTGGCCGGAAACGCTGGCGTTCCACACACCGGCGACACTGGCCGCGGTCAGGTCCGGCGCACCCGCCGGCGCCGAACCGTCCGGCGGCAAGGAGGCGACCTGGCTGTTCTGCGGCGCGGTCGGGAATTGCGACGGATCCGTGGTGCCGGGAGAAGCTGGGGGCGGCAACTGGTTGGCCGTCACCTGACCGGAGGGCGCCGGCTGCAGCGGCGCCGGCTGCTGGTCGTCCATAGAGGAGAACCGTGAGGTTGAGCAGCCGCTCGCAACGAGCGCCGCCAGCGATACGGCCACCAGGCCGGTTTTCGAAAAAGTCATTCCAACCTCCGTCGGATCCGGCGGGGCTGCCGTCCGCACAATGTCACCCCCACCAAGATGGAGAAGGTGGCGAAATTTCAACCCGATATGGTTAAAATAGGGTTTGCGCCAAGAATTGTTGCAAATTTGTCGCAATCATCCTGCCAGCGGAGCGCTCGGTACGAATATATAGCCGTCCGGCCCGACGACATAGCTCTCGCGCAGGCCGTGCGGCTTATCGATCGCTCCGGCCAGCACGATATGGCCATGATCGCGCGCGGCGGCCTCGACCGCATCCGGGTCGGCGCCGTAAAGACGCAGCTCGATGCCGGCGCCGCGTGTCTCGGCGCCGGTGATCGTCCCTATCATGGCGTTGTCGAGATAGGAATGGTCGGCGTGCAGCATGAACACCGAGCCCAGCAGCTCGATTGCCGCGAAATCCTCGTCGGCATAGATGATATCGGCGCCGAGCACGTCGCGGCAGAAGGCTTCCATGGCCGCCATGTCGCTCACCAGAAGGTTGACGCCGATGCCGCGCGCCGGTGAGCGGCCGAAATCCCCGGCTTTCATCCACGGTGTCCTGGTCCGCTTCATCGCCATGGCGTCGTCCTCCCTCGTCCGATCCTACTCGAGCCGGTAGCCCGGCCCTTGGCATTCGGCCGGCAAACGCTTGCGCCAGCCGGCACAGGGCTTATGTCTATCAAGACGAAATTCGCTGGAGCCGCAAATTGGCTGCGAGACCGAAAGCCGCCAATCGCTACTACAAGGGCCCGCCCAGCGATCATTTCGACGGAACCTTGTTCTTCAATCCCGGCGGCCAGCCGCCGGCGCGTTTCGCCGATCTGCTGAAATGGCAGTTCAGCGGCCAGCGCTCGAAATGGCCGGCCACCAATCCGAGTCCCTTTCCGCAGGCAAAGCCGGCCGCGCGTGTTGAGGGGGCGGGCCTGACCGTGACCATGGTCGGTCATTCCACGCTGCTGGTCCAGACCGCGGGCCTGAACATCCTCACCGACCCGGTATGGTCGCTGCGGGCCTCGCCGTTCTCCTTCGTCGGGCCGAAACGCGTCAATGCACCGGGCATCGCCCTGGCCGACCTGCCGCCGATCGATCTAGTGCTGGTCAGCCACAACCATTACGACCATCTCGACATCGCGACGCTGAAGCAGCTCAAGGCCCGCCACGACCCGCTCGTGATGACCCCGCTCGGCAATGACGTCCTCATTGTCGGCGCGGTTCCCGGCATGCGGCTGTCGGCGCATGACTGGGGCGACAGGGTGGACATCGGTGGCGTGGCCGTCCATGTCGAGCCGGCGCATCACTGGTCGGCGCGCGGCACACGCGACCGGCGCATGGCGCTGTGGGCCGGCTTCGTCATCGAGACGCCGGCCGGCAGGATCTATTTCGCAGGGGATACCGGTTTCCACAACGGCATCAACTACCGGCTCATGGCTCACAAGCACGGCGGCTTCCGCTTCGCCATCCTGCCCATCGGCGCCTATGAGCCGCGCTGGTTCATGGCCTCCCAGCACCAGAACCCGCAGGAGGCGGTGCAAGGCATGACATTGTGCAACGCCGCCTATGCGGCCGGTTGCCATTGGGGCACGTTCCAGCTCACCGACGAACCGATCGACGAGCCCGCACGCAAGCTCGACGCGGCGCTGGAGGCCGAGGGCCTGCCGCGCGAGCGGTTTCGCGCCTTGCGGCCGGGCGAGGTCTGGGACGTGCCCTGACGAGTCCGGATGCGGCCGCGGAACCCAAGCGCTACCGGCGCGTTTGTGGACGGGGTCACTTCTATCGCTTCGCGAGGCATTTCCATGCTCAGATGGATCATCATTCTCCTGATTATCGCCGCCGCTGCGAGCCTGCTCGGCATGCCCGCATTAGCGGGTGCGGCCGCCACCGGTGCGCGCATCCTGATCGGCATCGTCCTGATCATCTTCCTGCTGATCCTGCTCGGCGTCTTCGCCGTCACCTGAAGGCGCGATGCACTGGTAATTCCCGCCCTTTTCCGCCATATAGCGGCAAACAGCACGGAATGACCGGAAGAAATGGCAGGCACCGCCCCCTTCGCCAAGATGAACGGCATCGGCAACGAGATCATCGTTGCCGACATGCGCGGCCGTGCCGACCGGGTGACGGCGGCGGCGGCGATCGCGCTCAACGCCGATGCCTCGACGCGGTTCGACCAGATCATGGCGGTCCATGACGCGCGGACGCCGGGCACGGCCTATTTCGTCGACATATTGAATTCGGACGGCTCAGGCGCGCAGGCCTGCGGCAACGGCATGCGCTGCGTCGTCCAGGCGCTGGCCGCCGAGACCGGACAAAAGACATTCACCTTCGAGACCGTCGCCGGGATCCTCAATGCGCAGGAACATGCCGATGGCTCGATTTCGGTCGATATGGGCACGCCGCGCTTCGGCTGGCGGGACATTCCGCTCGCCGAGGAGTTTCGCGATACCCGCATGATCGAATTGCAGGTCGGCCCGATCGACGCCCCGGTGCTGCATTCGCCCTCGGTCGTCTCCATGGGCAATCCGCATGCCATCTTCTGGGTCGACCGCGACGTCTGGTCCTACGAACTCGATCGCTTCGGTCCGCTGCTCGAAAACCATCCGATCTTCCCCGAGCGCGCCAACATCACCATCGCGCAGGTAACCTCGCCCGACAGCATGATCATCCGCACCTGGGAACGCGGCGCCGGCCTGACCAAGGCTTGCGGCACGGCCGCCTGCGCTTCGGTGGTCGCTGCGGCCCGCACCAGGCGGACCGGACGCAGCGTCAGCCTGCTGACCCCCGGCGGCGGCACGCTGAATGTGGAATGGCGCGAGGATGACCATGTCATCCTGACCGGCGCCGCCGAATGGGAGTTTTCCGGCAGCTTCGATCCTTCGAGCGGCGCCTGGGCGCGCGACACCGAAAGCGCGGCCTGATGCCCGGTCCTTTCAAGGACGGCGATGTGGCGAAGGGCCCCAATCGCATCGAGATGGTGACCTTCGGCTGCCGGCTGAACACCTATGAATCCGAGGTGATGCGGCGCGAAGCCGAAACCGCGGGCCTCGGTGCGCTGGCCGGCGGCGCCGTCATCTTCAACACCTGCGCCGTCACCGGCGAGGCGGTGCGCCAGGCCAAGCAGGCGATCCGCAAAGCGCGCCGAGACAATCCTGAGGCTCGCATCATCGTCACCGGCTGCGCGGCGCAGACCGAGCCGCAGAATTTCGCTGCCATGGACGAGGTCGATCTCGTCCTCGGCAATGAGGAGAAGCTGAAGGCCAATTCCTATCGCGCGCTGCCGGATTTCGGCGTCAACGACAGCGAGAAGGCGCGCGTCAACGACATCTTCTCCGTACGCGAGACCGCCGGCCATATGGTCGATGCCATCGAGGGCAGGGCACGCGCCTTCGTGCAGGTGCAGAATGGCTGTGACCACCGCTGCACCTTCTGCATCATCCCCTATGGTCGCGGCAATTCACGCTCGGTGCCGATGGGCGCCGTGGTCGAGCAGGTCAAGCGGCTCACCGGCAATGGCTATGCCGAGATCGTGCTGACCGGCGTCGACATGACCAGTTTCGGCGCCGACCTGCCGGGCGCGCCGAAACTCGGCAGGCTGGTGAAGACCATCCTTCGCCAGGTGCCGGACGTGAAGCGCCTGCGCCTCTCGTCCATCGATTCCATCGAGGCCGACGACGATTTGCTCGACGCCGTCGCCACCGAGCCGCGGCTGATGCCGCATCTGCATCTGTCGCTGCAATCGGGCGACGACATGATTTTGAAGCGCATGAAGCGCCGGCATCTGCGCGACCAGTCGATCCGCTTCTGCGAGGAGGTGCGCAAGCTGCGCCCCGACGTCGTCTTCGGCGCCGATATCATCGCCGGTTTCCCGACCGAGACGGAAGCGATGTTCGAAAATTCGGCAAAGATCGTCGAGGAATGCGGGCTGACCCACCTGCACGTCTTCCCGTTTTCGCCGCGCGAAGGCACGCCCGCCGCGCGCATGCCGCAGGTCCGCCGCGAAGTGGTCAAGCAGCGCGCCGCCCGCCTGCGCGCCGCCGGCGAGACTGCATATCGCCGCCACCTGTCGTCGCTCGCCGGAACGCGCCAGTCGATCCTGATCGAGCGCGACGGGCTCGGCCGCACCGAAGGGTTTACGCTTGCCGCGCTCGCCACCGGCGCGCCGGGCGAGATCGTTGAAGCAACAGTCACCGGCCATGACGGCGCCCGGCTGATCGCGGCTCCGCTTGCCGCCCGCGCCGCCTGAGAAACGCAAGAGATGGCCGGGTTCTTCAAGAAGATATTTTCGTTCGGCAAGAAGGAGGTCGTCGAGGAGCGCGTCGACGAGACCGCCCCGCTGCCGCCGATCAAATGGGATCAGCTCGAAGCGCTGAAGCCGGCGGCCGAGCAGGCCGTTCCGGAATTCCTGAAGCGGGAGGAAACCCAGGCTCAGCCTGCCGTCGAGCCCGCGCCGCCCGAGGAGCCGACCCCCGAGCCTGCCCCGGCCATTCCGCCGGTGCCGGCGCCGGCCGTTCCGCCCGAGCCGGAACCGCTGCCGCAGCCGCCGCCGAAAGAGGAACCGGCACCGACGCCCGAGCGCCCGGAGCCGCCCGCCCCCGAGGAAGTTCCGACACCCCCGGCCATTCCGGAGCCTGCGCCCGAACCGCGGCCGCGGGAGGTACCGCCACCAGCGCCAGCCGAGCCGGAAATTGTCCCGTCGCGCCCGGAGCAGCTGCCGGAACCGGCACCCGTCGAAGTACCGACTCCCGCCGAAGTTCCGATCGAGACACCGGCGCCAATCGAGGTTCCTGCGACACCGTCTTCCGCGCAGCCTTCACAGGCCGGCGCCGCCCCTCATCCGCCTGCAGGTACCCTCTCCCCGTATAGTGACGGGGAGAAGGAAGAAGCTGCAACGCCAACGCCTCCCTCTCCCCGTCATTCACGGGAAGAGGGTAAGGGTGAGGGGCAGCGCCGACCTGTCGAGAAGCTGGCACCCAGTGCCGAAACCGCCGCCGAAATCTCGCCGCCAATTCGCCAGCCTGCGCCCATCGAGTCGCAGCCTGTACGCGCCGAAATCGCGCCGGAACCTGAGGCAGTTCCCGCGCCGAAGCCCACGCCCTCCCCCGTCAAGGTGACGGTCGCTAAAAAGGTGGAGCAGAAGGCCGAGCCGCAGAAGGCGCCGGAGCCGGCGCCGCGGCGCTCCTGGTTCCAGCGCATGCGGGACGGGCTTGCCCGCTCCTCGCGCGAATTGTCGGGCAACATTGCCGGCGTCTTCACCAAGCGCAAGCTGGACGACGACACGCTGCAGGACCTGGAGGACGTGCTGATCCGCGCCGATCTCGGGCTGGAGACCGCGTTGCGCGTCACCGATGCGTTGGCCGCCAGCCGCTACGGCAAGGATGTCTCCGACGCCGAGGTCCGCGCCGTGATGGCGCAGGAGGTGGAGAAGGTGCTGACCCCCGTCGCCCTGCCGTTGGAACTCGACCTCAGCCACAAGCCGCATGTCATCCTGGTGGTCGGCGTCAACGGCACCGGCAAGACCACGACCATCGGCAAGTTGGCGGCCAAGCTGACCGAGGGCGGCCTGTCGGTGATGCTGGCCGCCGGCGACACGTTCCGCGCCGCCGCCATCGAGCAGCTCAAGATCTGGGGCGAGCGGACGAAATCGCCGGTCATCGCCTCGAAGCTCGGCGCCGATGCCGCCGGTCTCGCCTACGATGCCTTCGAGAAGGCGAAGGAAGCAGGCTCCGACGTGCTGATCATCGACACGGCCGGCCGCCTGCAGAACAAGGCCGAGCTGATGGCGGAGCTCGAGAAGATCGTGCGCGTGCTGGGCAAGCTCGATCCGGAAGCGCCGCACACCGTGCTGCAGACGGTCGACGCCACAACCGGCCAGAACGCGCTCAACCAGGTCGAGATCTTCCGCAACATCGCCGGCGTCAACGGCCTGGTGATGACCAAGCTGGACGGCACGGCGCGTGGCGGTATTCTGGTGGCGATCGCGGCAAAACACAGATTGCCGGTCTATTTCATCGGCGTCGGCGAACAGGTCGACGACCTCGAACCGTTCTCGGCAAGCGAATTCGCCAGGGCGATCGCTGGCGTTGCGTAACGGCATGATCCCGGAAGTTGCCTCAACCGGATCGTGCGTAAGAAGGAAGATATGAACCCACCCATTCTCGAACGCGATCCGTCCGACCCGCAGAAAGAGAAGAAGGAAGGCGTCAACCCGCTGCTCAAGCTCGTTCTCGAGCTAGGGCCGCTGCTCGTGTTCTTTTTCGCCAATGCGCGAGGCGAATGGCTGACGCAGAAATTCCCGGCGCTGGCTGAATTCGGCGGCCCGATCTTCGTCGCCACCGGCCTCTTCATGGCCGCCACCGCGATCGCACTGGTCGCGTCCTGGCTGCTGACCCGCACCTTGCCGATCATGCCGATGGTGTCGGGCGTCGTCGTCTTCATTTTCGGCGCGTTGACGCTCTACCTGCAGGACGACATTTTCATCAAGATGAAGCCGACCATCGTCAACACGCTGTTCGGCGGCGTGCTGCTCGGCGGGCTGTTCTTCGGCAGATCTCTGCTCGGCTACGTCTTCGATTCCGCCTTCAGGCTCGATGCCGAGGGCTGGAGAAAACTCACCTTCCGCTGGGGCCTGTTCTTCCTGTTCCTGGCTCTCGTCAACGAGGTGGTGTGGCGGAATTTTTCGACCGATGCCTGGGTTACCTTCAAGGTCTGGGGCATCATGCCGATCACGCTTCTGTTCACCTTCAGCCAGATGCCGCTGATCCTGCGCCATTCACTGGACGACAAGGCCGGCGGCGAAGAGAAGGCCGGCAAATAAGGCCTGCAAATTGGGGGAGTGCCATGGAATTCGTCACCACGCGCGAAGAGCTGCGGACGATCTACAAGACGCCGCGTCCGACGGATGGTTCGATCCGCAAGGAATTGAAGGCGCTGGACGGCCATTGCCGCTCCTTCATCGGCAAGAGCCCCTTCGTGCTGATCGGCTCCTCCGACGGCCAAGGCAATGCCGATGTGACGCCCAAAGGCGACAAGCCAGGCTTCGCCGCCGTGCTTGACGACAGGACCATCGCCATCCCCGACCGGCCCGGCAACAACCGGCTGGATACGCTGGAGAACATCCTGCTCAATCCGTCGGTCGGGCTGCTGTTCCTCATTCCCGGCATGAACGAGACGCTGCGCGTCAATGGCGATGCCCGCATCACCGTCGATGCGGGTTTGCGCGAACGGCTGGCCGTCGACGGCAAGGAGCCGCAGAGCGTCGTCGTGGTCGCCGTCAAGGCCGCCTACATGCATTGCGCCAAGGCCTTCATGCGCTCCGATCTGTGGAAGCCCGACAGCTGGTACGACCGCGCCACGCTGCCGACGCTCGGCCAGATCCTGCGCGACCAGCTGGCGCTCGCCGATTCGGCAGAGGCGACCGACCGCTGGCTGGACGACGAATACAAGCAGACAATGTGGTAGCGTGCGCGGAAGATTCGTCCGAGCGTCGCCTTGCTGAACCTCCTTGCCATTTCCGGCAGCCTGCGGGCGGCCTCCACCAATTCGGCCCTGGTCGCGGCACTGGCGCGGAACGCGCCAGTGAGCTGCCGCGTCGCCATCCATGAAGGGCTCGGCCTGCTGCCGATCTTCAACCCCGACGACGAGGGTGAGCGAACGCCATCCGAAGCATCCAGGCTTATCGATGCCGTCACCGCCGCCGATGGCGTCATCATCTCATGCCCGGAATATGCGCATGGCGTGCCGGGCGGCCTGAAGAATGCGCTCGACTGGCTGGTGTCGCGCGACGCCGCCGTCGACAAACCGGCCATGCTCGTGCACGCCTCGCCGCGCTCGCTCCATGCCCGCGCCGCATTGGCGGAGATCATGCGCACCATGTCGTTCGCGCTTCATGACGGCGAGCTGGAGATCGGGCTGCTCGGCAAGAAGCCGGCTGAGGTGGAGGCCGTCCTGGGAGGGCAGGCGAACGTGATGGCAATGCGCGACGCGTTGTCCGCTTTCGCCAATTTCATTCGCGCGCGTTAGCGCCTACCCTTTTCTCAGCGTCTCGACATCGGTCTTGCCGACATACCAGTCGCGGGCGTTGACCTCCTCGAAGACCACCCAGACATCGTCATTGCCGAGCCCGGTGGCGTCCATGATTGCCGCCGTGACTTTTTTGGCGATGTCGGCTTTCTTGCCGGCCGGATCGGCGGCGATCACTTCCTTGACGATGCGGATGTTGACGAATGGCATGACGTCCTCCCCTTAATTCAGCTCAGTAGGTCTTGGCGCCGTTCACCATCAGCCGGACCATGTAGAGCGAGGTGGTGCCGGCGATGTAGAGACAGTTCAGCTTGGCGCCGCCGAACACGCAATTGGCGGTCACCTCGGGCACCTTGACCTTGCCGATCAGCGTTCCGTCCGGATCGTAGCAATGGATGCCGTCGGCGGCGCTGGTCCAGATGCGACCGGCATCATCGAGCCTGAAGCCGTCGAACAGGCCCGCGGTGCAATCGGCGAAGACTTTTTCACCCGAGACCTTCTTGCCGCCCTCGCCGACATTGAATACCCGCATATGCGCCGGGTTCTGCGCGCCATGCGTGCGGCCGGTGTCGACGACATAGAGCTTGCTCTCGTCGAGCGAGAAAGCGAGCCCGTTCGGCCTGACCATGTCGGTGATGACGGCCTCGACCTCGCCCGTGCCGGGATCGACCCGGTAGACATGGCAGGCGCCGATTTCGCTTTCCGCCTTGTCGCCCTCGTAATCGGTGTCGATGCCGTAGGTTGGATCGGTGAACCAGATCGAGCCGTCCGACTTGACCACCACGTCATTGGGCGAATTCAGCCGCTTGCCCTTCCATTTGGCGGCGATGGTGGTGACCGAACCGTCGAACTCGGTGCGGCTGACGCGGCGCCCCGAATGCTCGCAGGTCACCAGCCGGCCCTGCCGGTCGACGGTGTTGCCGTTGGAATTGCCGCATGGCTGCCGAAACACGCTGACGCTGCCGTCGGTCTCGTCGTAACGCATCATGCGGTTGTTCGGGATATCCGACCAGACGACATAGCGGCCGGCGGCGAACCAGGCCGGCCCTTCCGCCCATCGGCAGCCGGTGAAGAGCTTGTCCACTTGCGCATTGCCGTTGAACAGCCGCGCAAAACGCGGATCGAGAATTTCATAGTCGGCGGCGGCCATTCTTTCCTCCCGGTAACGTTGGCAATCCGGCGGCGATCAAGCCAGCAGGAGATCGATATGGCAAGGTCGGCGGCGATGACATTTCCGCAATTTGTAAGACAAAACGACAGGAACAGGCATTCCCATCACGCGAAGGGCAACGCGCCGGCGCCGGGGATGGCGTTCAGGCGCCATTAACCGGCTATGCACATAGCGCAATGGTGCATTGCAACATCTTCTTTTTGCGATGCACCATTCCTATGTCATGCTCCGTATCGATCAAGGGAGGAAGAAACCGGCCGCCAAATGCGGCACAGAAGGAAACTCGCTATGATCCTCGACAGCCTCTTGACCCGCGCCCGCAGCAGCATTGCCAAGCGCAAGCACTATAACCGCCTCGTCGCTGAAATCGACAGCTTCTCCAGCCGCGATCTGGCCGATATGCGCGCCGACCGCTCGGAAATGCTTTATCAGGTCCACAAGCAGATCTACGGCTGAGCCCACAACAAGCAGATCCGCGCGCCCCGAGACACTGCTGTCCCCAGCGGCGATGACGAGGGCGCGTCAACCCGAAGCCTATGACGCGTCGGCGAGAGGCGAACGCTTGTCCTTCAATTGTCGACGCGTCCGAAAGCCGGCACCTCGCCGATGACGGTGCGCCGATCCTTGCCGCAGGCGAAGGTCCGTGCTTTCTCGTCGGCAAGCTTGCGCGCCTGATCGTTGGCGGCAGGATTTCCTGTAGCCAGCACCAGCGCGACCGTGCAGCCGTCGCGCGCATCCATTTGCGCGACCTTGGAGACGAGCAGCACGTCGGTAGGTTTCTTTTCGTCTTCCGGATTGCTGATCGAGCGGCGGTGAATAACCGCGAACGGCACCGCCTTGTCGCCGTCGGTCTCGATGCGCCACTCGATCCTGGCGCCTGAGGAATTGAAGCCGGAGAAACTTTCCCAGACCGATGTCATGTCGCCGCCGGGCGGGAAACCATAAAACAGCGATTCGCGCGCATCGTCATAGGCGATCAGCACCGGGTATCCACGATAGCCCGAACAGGCGAGGTCGGCCCAGTCGCCATCGCCGTCCCCGGCCTGCGCATAAGTGACGCAGTCGTGCTTCCAGTCGAGATCGGTGTAGGCGCTCGATATCTCGCCTGCATGCGCTGCCTGGCAGACGCTGGCGAGAACGAGCGGAAGAACCAGGCTGCGCATCGCGGACATCTCCGTTGAAGGTCGCAGCAGCCTATCGCCAAACACTATTTCTTCAAACTCGCCTCGATCAGCAGATCGGCGTTCGTGGCTACCGACGCCGCCGGGCCGCCGGCGCCGAACAACTGGCCGCTGATATAGGCGCCTTCGATGAGAAGCAGCAGACCATCGCCCAGCGTGTCGGCGTCGGCGGCATCCATCGCGGCGGCCATGGCGCGCAGGCGGCGGCGCAGTTCCTGCTTGTTGTCCTCGCTCACCACGCGCGCCGGATGGCCGCGCTCGGGATATTCTACGGCCGCATTGGTCATGCCGCAGCCGCGATAGTCAGGCTTCTGCGTGCGCTTGCCGACGCGGGTGAGGAAGGCTCGGATTTGCGCGCGCGGATCGCCGGGATACGCGTCCACCGCCTCGTCGAAGCGTTCCCAGAACTCGAGATCGTATTGGCGCAGATAAGAGGCGGCCAATTCGTCCTTGGAGGGGAAGCTGCGATAGAGGCTGGGCTTCGTGACCCCGGCGCGCCTGACGATCTCGTCGACGCCGATTGCCCTGATGCCTCGCCTGTAGAACAGGTCGCGCGCCACGCCGAGTATCTTTTCCGCCGCCTTTGGCGGAGCCGACGCGTGAGCGCTGCTGATGGACGGTTCAATTTTATTGTCTGGTGGCATTCGCGGTCTCGGTTGACACTGTTACCGATCGGTACGTATACATGCTCCACCCTGCAACGTACCGGTCAGTAACATGCTAGCTCAATCCCGCCCGTTTGGCCAGCGCTACGCTTTCGTCGTGGTCGCCGTCATCTTTCTCTGCCTGCTGATCGCAGCGGGCCTGCGCTCCGCGCCAGCCGTCATGATGCTGCCGCTGGAGGAAAGTTTCGGCTGGCGGCGCGACGTGGTGTCGCTGGCCGCCGCGGTCGGCATCTTCCTCTACGGCCTCACCGGGCCGTTTGCCGCCGCGCTGATGGAACGGATCGGGCTGCGGCGCACGCTGCTTGCCGCTCTTGTCGTGATGTCGGCCTCCACCGCGCTCAGCCTGCTGATGACCAAGCCATGGCATCTGCTGATCACCTGGGGCGTGTTTTCCGGCGTCGGCTCCGGCGCGGTCGCCACCGTGCTCGGCGCCACCATCGTCAACCGCTGGTTCAAGACCAATCGCGGTCTCGTCATGGGCTTGATGTCGGCCTCCAGCGCCACCGGTCTGCTGGTCTTCCTGCCGCTGCTGGCCTCGCTGGCGCAGTCAGGCGGCTGGAAGCCGGTCGTGGTCGCCATCTCCGTCGCGACGGCCTGTCTCGTGCCGCTGGTGCTGCTGCTGGTGCCGGAACGCCCGGCATCGATCGGCATGGTGCGCTATGGCGCGGAAGCCGACGACGTGCCGCCGGTACCGCCGGCGGCACAAGGCAATTTCCTGACCCACACGCTGGCCACGCTGCGCCGCGCCGCCGGCACGCGCGTCTTCTGGTATCTGTTCGCCACCTTCTTCGTCTGCGGTTTCACCACCAACGGACTGGTCGGCACGCATCTCATCGCGTTTTGCGGCGACATGGGCATCAATGAGGTTCAGGCGGCCGGCCTGCTGTCGATGATGGGGATTTTCGATCTGATCGGCACCACGCTGTCGGGCTGGCTCACCGACCGTTTCGATCCGCGCAAGCTGCTCGGCGTCTATTATGCGATCCGCGGCCTTTCGCTGATCTATCTGCCCTATTCCGGCTTTTCGGCGACCAGTCTGATCATCTTCGCCGTGCTTTACGGCCTCGACTGGATCGCCACCGTGCCGCCGACGCTGCGGCTCGCCAATGAAGCCTTCGGCGACCGCAGCGGCCCGATCGTGTTCGGCTGGATCGTCGCCGGCCACCAGGTGGGCGCGGCAACCGCCGCCTTCTTCGGCGGCACCATGCGCGAACTGCAGGGCAATTACGAACTGGCCTTCCTGATCGCCGGCATGACCGCAATTGCCGCCGCCTGTATCTCGCTCCTGATCAACACCAGCCGGCCGGCGTTCGACCCGGAGCCGCAGGCGGCATAGTGCGCCTTCGAACGAGGGTGCCGTCGGTCAGATCGGCTTTCGCCAAAGGGAAATCGGAAGCTGTGCGGCCGGCGCCGATCAGTCGGGATAGCAGACCGTCGGGACGTTGGGCCAAACCGCGCTATCGCAGTTGGCGCTTTCCTGCCTTTGCTTGAAGGCCGCGCTGACCGGTCCCGTTACGACCGGGTCGACGCCATCGGGCGCATCCGCAAAGACCTGTTCTGCGCTCGGGATATCGTTCGGCAGAGCGGGCCGCGCTTCCTTGAGCGTCGCCGCTGATTGGGCGGCGCCGGCAGCCAGCAGCACGGCGAGGGCCGCGGTTGCGAGAATCGGCCGAAATTTGACGACTGCGTTGGTCATGGTGTTCGAACTGCCCGGGCCCGCAAAAGGTTCCCGCCTTGGTTAACAAAACCATTTCACATGGCGATGCTTAAGATTTGATGATTATTTGGTGTCGCGCTTCCTCTTTCGCAAATGCGAAAAACCCTGTATGAGCCGCGCAACCGAAAGAGGCAGCGCCTTTTGGCCTGCTGCCTGCAACGCTCCCGAGACCAGATCATGAACCTCCGCAATATCGCGATCATCGCGCACGTCGACCATGGAAAGACCACCCTTGTCGACCAGCTTCTGAAACAATCCGGCGCCTTCCGCGACAATCAGCGCGTCGCCGAACGCGCCATGGATTCCAACGACCTCGAAAAGGAACGCGGCATCACCATCCTGGCCAAGGCGACCTCGGTCGACTGGAAGGGAACCCGCGTCAACATCGTCGACACTCCCGGCCACGCCGATTTCGGCGGTGAAGTCGAGCGCATCCTGTCGATGGTGGATTCGGCGATCGTGCTGGTCGACGCCGCCGAAGGCCCGATGCCGCAAACCAAATTCGTCGTCGGCAAGGCGCTCAAGGTCGGCTTGAAGCCCATCGTCGTCATCAACAAGATCGATCGGCCGGACGCCCGCCATGTCGAGGTGGTCAACGAGGTGTTCGACCTGTTTGCCGCGCTCGACGCCACCGACGAGCAGCTCGACTTCCCGATCCTCTATGGCTCGGGCCGCGACGGCTGGGTCTCGGAAAATCCGGAGGGTCCCAAGGACCAGGGCCTGTCGCCGCTGTTCGACCTCGTCCTCAAGCATGTGCCCGCGCCGACCGTGCATCCCGGCCCGTTCCGCATGATCGGCACCATCCTGGAAGCCAATCCGTTCCTCGGCCGCATCATCACCGGCCGCATCGAAAGCGGCACGCTGAAGGCCAACCAGGCGGTCAAGGTGCTGCATCATGACGGCACCCAGATCGAAACCGGCCGCATCTCGAAGATCCTGGCCTTCCGCGGCCTCGAGCGCCAGCCGATCGAGGAAGCGCAGGCGGGCGACATCGTCGCCATTGCCGGCCTTTCCAAAGGCACCGTCGCCGATACGTTCTGCGACCCGAGCGTGAGCGAGCCGCTGCATGCGCAGCCGATCGATCCGCCGACCGTGACCATGTCTTTCCTCGTCAACGATTCACCGCTGGCCGGCACGGAAGGCGACAAGGTGACCAGCCGCGTCATCCGCGACCGCCTGCTGCGCGAAGCCGAAGGCAATGTCGCGCTCAAGATCGAGGAATCGCCCGATAAGGATTCCTTCTTCGTGTCGGGCCGGGGCGAATTGCAGCTTGCCGTGCTGATCGAGACGATGCGCCGCGAGGGCTTTGAAATCGCCGTGTCGCGGCCGCGCGTCGTCATGCAGAAGGGCGAGAACGGCGAATTGCTGGAGCCGGTCGAGGAAGTCGTCATCGACGTCGACGAGGAGCACGCCGGCGTCGTCGTGCAGAAAATGTCCGAGCGCAAGGCCGAGATGGTCGAATTGCGCCCCTCCGGCGGCAACCGCCAGCGCCTCGTCTTTCACGCGCCGACGCGCGGCCTGATCGGCTACCAGTCGGAACTCTTGACCGACACGCGCGGCACCGCCGTGATGAACCGGCTGTTCCATGCCTATGAGCCCTACAAGGGCGAACTGCCCGGCCGCACCAACGGCGTGCTGATCTCCAACGAGCAGGGCGAGTCCGTCGCGTATGCCATGTGGAACCTGGAGGATCGTGGCCCGATGGTCATCGATCCGGGCGTCAAGGTCTATCAAGGCATGATCATCGGCATCCACTCCCGCGACAACGATCTGGAAGTGAACGTGCTGAAGGGCAAGAAGCTGACCAACATCCGCGCCGCCGGCAAGGACGAGGCGGTCAAGCTCACACCGCCGATCCGCATGACGTTGGAGCGCGCGCTGGCCTGGATCCAGGACGATGAGCTGGTCGAGGTGACGCCGAAGACCATCCGTCTGCGCAAGCTTTATCTCGACCCCAACGAGCGCAAGCGCTTCGAGAAATCATCCAAGGCCGTCGGCGCGGCGTAATTTTCCGTTTCTGATCGTATCCGGGAGGGGCGGAGCACCTAGTGCTTCGCCCCTCTCTCGTTCATCCCCTGGCGGCAGATAGAATGGCCTGCCGGTCGGGTTCGCCGGCCAAGTCGACGCGGACCGTCGTCCCGTCGCGGGCCGGCTTGCGCAAGGCCTTGGCTCCGTCGCGATCGACAACCAACAGGCGTTTCTCCTCCAGGGCTTGAAGCCGCGACCGTGAGATGCCGAGTTCGTTGGCGAGCAAACGATCGAGTCGCAGCGATATCGGCATTTCCAACCCGACCTGGAGCTCCAGCACGCTTGCAGCTTCGCTTGTCCCGCCAAGCGCCGTCTTGTGCACGGCGACATCGGGAAACTCCTCGACACGCCCCACTTGGCCGCGCAGTGCGATCACATCGAATGCGTGGCGCCGTGCCAGCTCCGGATCGTTGCTTTCCAGAGCCCGCAGCAGGGCCGGTTCGATGTCGCGGCGGTTGCGACGCTCGAAAATGCCGAAATTCCAGGAATTATCGCACTCGACGCAGCGATAGATCAGCCAGGCGTCAATGCGCTTGCCGTTGGCGTTGACGCGGAACTTTCCGCTGCTGCGATGGGCTTTGACGCCGCCGCAGCGATTGCAGGTGGTCAGGGGGCGTGGTGCGGCTTGAGGCGCGATCATCCAGCGGATGCGCAAGGTAGAAGACATGCCGATAAGCCCTTCCCGTCGGGAAGTTCATCAGGTCGGCGATGTCGAGATACCCAGGCGGGCACGGCGTGGCGGTAGGCTGCGGTTCTTGGAATCGGGCGTCGCGGCGCATGCGACAGCGGCTCAGCAGTGCCAAACCGGTCTCGAACCGCCGCCCAGAGGAACACATGAAGTGGAAAAAGGCACCGTTGTGGCGGCGCCATGCATTGTGTCGGGGGAGTTGACGAGACCGGCGCTTACGTAGGCAAAGTGAAGCTCGAAATTGTTTCGCGGCGATCTATCTAGCCGCGAGATGCCGGGCCGGCAAGCATGTTGATGCTACCGAAGCTCGATCGCTTGCGCTAATGTCTGGCATCGAAGGTTTTTCAAGCCGAGATCCTCGCCATGCACCTTACCTCGCTCCTGATCTTCGCCGCCGCGCTCTTCGTGGCCGCCGGTTCGCCGGGCCCTTCGATCGCGGCACTCGTCGCCCGCGTCATCGCCAAGGGATTTCGCGACGTGTTCCCGTTCCTACTCGCCATGTGGATCGGCGAGGGCATCTGGTTGTCGCTGGCGGTGTTCGGGCTGGCCGTGGTGGCGCAGACCTTCCACTTCGCCTTCGTCGTCGTCAAATGGGTCGGCGTCGCCTATCTGGCCTATCTCGCCTGGAAGATGTGGACGGCGCCCGTCGAAGCGAAGGAAGGCGAGATGCCGCGCGAGGATTCGGCCGGCAAATTGTTCTTCGCCGGCATGGCGGTGACGCTCGGCAATCCCAAGATCATGATGTTCTACCTGGCCTTGCTGCCGACCATCATCGACCTTGCTTCGGTCAGCATCATCGGCTGGGTCGAATTGACGGCGACCATGGCGGTGGTTCTGGTCGCCATCGATCTGGCCTGGGTGCTCGCCGCCTCGCAGGCGCGCAAGCTGCTGAGGAGCAAGCGCGCCATGAAGATCGCCAACCGCGTCAGCGCCACCACCATGGCCGGTGCAGCCGCGGCAATCGCGGCGCGATCATAGGACATCCTCCCAACCGAAGCGGTGCTTCGGCAAGAGAGATCAGGCTTAAAACAAACTACGTCACTTCATTTCGATGATCGGGGCGATCTCAATGCTGAAAGCCGGGTTCATCAGGATAGGACATTCTTTGGCTTTGCCGACGGCGTCGTCGATGTCATCTGCTTCAATGATTGTGTAACCGGCGGTCGGGTTGCTGCCGCCATTGTTCTCGACCTTGCCGTCGGGCAGCACCGTCTTCGACATGCCGACCGGATTGCCGCCGTCGACCACGGCCGAGCCGAGCTTGCCGTACCAGCCGTTCCAGGCATCCATGGCCGCTTTGCGTTCGGCCTCCTCGGTCGGCATCTTGCCGGAGCCGTGATAGACATAGAGAAATTTCGCCATGTTCTCCTCCCTTGTCGGCGGCATCGAACCGGCATGCGGTCATGCCGCCCCGCGATCATCGGACCAAACCGGGAAACAAGCAAATGAGAATGAGAGATAGCTAATGTTGGCAAGGTCAGGCCCTGCTCGTCACCTCGCCATGGCGTGGTACTCGGGGTTCGGCCGCATATCGATTGCCGCCGCCACCCGGTTCGACATGTTGAAGAAGGCGGCCGTGGAGGCGATGTCCCAGATGTCGCGGTCGGTGAAGCCGGCCATGCGCAGGGCCGCGCGGTCGGCTTCGACGATCTTGGCCGGCTCCTCTGTCAGCTTGACCGCGAATTCCAGCATCGCGGTCTGCTTCGGTGAAAGGTCGGCGGCGCGGAAATTCATCACCATCATCTCGCCGAGCGAAGGGTCGCCCGACAGCTGCCGCACGGCGGCGCCATGCGCCGTCAGGCAGTAGTAGCAATGGTTGATGGAGGAGACAGCGACCGCGATCATCTCGCGCTCCAGCTTCGACAGGCCTGAATCGCCCAGCATCAGATCATTGTACATGTCGGTGAAGGCACGCAGCTTCTTGTCGTCGAAGGCATAGGCGCGCAACACGTTGGGGACCAGGCCGAGCTTCTCCTCGCATTTGGCGAAATAGGTCCTGGTCGCATCGCTCAGATCAGCAGTGGCGAGATCGAGCGCGGTGATCTTGTCGGTCATGGCATCCTCCTCGTTGGTCGCCGGCTGCCGCCGAATTGCGATAATTCTTGGCACGCCGTCAAACCTTTGTCGCCAAATAGCGGTCATCTGCTACAGATGTCCGCAAAAGCATACGACGGGAGGAAAGAAGCGTCATGGCCAGCGTGAAATCGGCGAGCAGGTCGAAGAAGAAAGCCACGGCGATGCCGAAGACGCAGGAAAGGCCAGCCAGGCTCGCCGACTACCTGCTCGCCCGCGCGCCGGCGGAAGACATTGCCGCCTATGAGGTGGCGGACCTAGAACGCGCCGCGGATCTCGCCGGCCGCGCCGTCGCCGGTCACAAGAAGGGCGCGTGCGCCGTCGCCGTCGATACCGACTCCGGTGTCGTTCGCGAGGGCCGACCCGTCACGATCGTCACCGTCGTCAACGACAATATGCCTTTCCTGTTCGATTCCATACTCGGCGAGATCACCGAGAGTGCCGGCGAGCCGACCCTGGTCACCCACCCCGTCATCACCGTGCGCCATGGCAAGGACGGCGTCGAGGAAATTCTCGGCGACGGCAATTTCGCCAGGGACGACGGCAGCCACGACCGGCTGAGCGTCATTCACGTCCATATTCCCCGGCTGACCCCGGAGCAGGCGAACGGCTTGGCCGAGCGGCTGCGCAAGATACTCGGCCAGGTCCATTCCGCCGTCAGCGACTGGAAGCCGATGTTGGCCCGCCTCGACCAGGCGATTTCGGAATTCCGCTATTCGGCGGTGCCGCTGGACAAGAAGAGCGTGGCCGAGGCGATCGCCTTCCTGGAGTGGCTGCGCGACGACAATTTCACTTTCCTCGGCATGCGCGAATTCACATATGTCGGCGGCGAGGAAAGCGGCACGCTGGAGCGTGCCGACAAGCCCGGCCTGGGCATATTGTCCGATCTGGACGTGCTGGTGCTGCGGCGCGGCACCGAAGCGGTGACGACAACGCCGGAGATCCGAGCCTTCCTGCATGGGCCGGAGCCGCTGATCGTCACCAAGGCCAATGCCAAGTCTTCCGTGCACCGGCGCATCTATCTCGACTATATCGGCATCAAGACCTACACCGCCAAGGGCGCGCTGGCGGGCGAACTGCGCATTGTCGGCCTGTTCACATCGACCGCCTACACGCGCTCGGTGATGAAGATCCCCTATCTCAGGTCGAAGGCCGAAACCGTCATAGCAAAATCCGGTTTCGACCGGCACGACCACTCCGGCAAGGCGCTGATCAACGTGCTGGAGAGCTATCCGCGCGACGAGCTTTTCCAGGTGCCGGTGCCGATCCTGAGGAAGCATGCCGCGGCCATTCTGGGCCTCATAGAGCGGCCGCGCGTGCGGGCACTGGTGCGCGCCGACCAGTTCGACCGCTTCGTCTCCATCCTCGTCTTCGTGCCGCGCGACCGTTACGACAGCGTCGTGCGCGAGAAGGTCGGCACCTACCTCAAGACGGTGTTCGAAGGCCGGCTGTCGGCCTACTACCCGGCCTTCCCGGAAGGCGGGCTGGCGCGCGTGCATTTCATCATCGGCCGCTCCGGCGGCAAGACGCCGAAGGTCGAACAGGCAACGATCGAGGCGGCGATCCGCGACATCGTGCGCACCTGGGAGGACGCCCTTTCCGAGGCGGCGGAAACCAGCGGCAGCGACCCGGCGCTGAAGAGGATCGCGGCACGATTTCCGGAAAGCTACCGGGACTCCTTCAGCGCAGGGGTGGCGCTGGTCGATGCCGGGCGTATCGCCAAGATCAGCCCCAGCAATCCGATCGCCATCGATTACTATCGCCATGCCGAGCAGAAGCCGCACCAGGCGGCCCTGAAAATCTATCACCATGGCAGCCCGGTGGCGCTGTCGCGGCGCGTTCCGGTGCTGGAAAACATCGGCTTCCGCGTCATCAGCGAGCGCACCTTCGAGGTCCGCGACGACCAGGCCGGCAATAGTGATCAGCCCGGCATGATCAATAGGGATCAGCCCGGCACGGTCTTCATCCACGACATGGAGTTGGAGAACAGCTACGGGAAGCCGATCGATCTCAGCAATGGCGGCGCGCTCTTCGAGGACGCGTTCCTGTCGGTGTGGCGCGGCGACGTCGACAATGACGGCTATAACGGCCTTGCCCAGACCGCTGGACTGTGGTCGGGCGAAATCACCATCCTGCGCGCCTATGGCCGCTATTTGCAGCAGGCCGGAATCCCGCAGAGCCAGGATTTCATCGCCGCCGCCCTCAACCGCTATCCCGAGATCGCGCGCGGCCTGCACGCGCTGTTCATCGCCCGGCTCGGGCCGACCGCCGAGACGGAGGGCGTGGTGGCGGCAAAGCATCTCAAGGCCAAGATCAGGGACGCGCTGGAAGACGTTCCCAACATCGATGACGACGCCATCATCCGCCGCTACCTCAATCTCATCGAAGCCTCGCTGCGCACCAATCATTTCGTTGCCGATACGAAAGCCAAGGGCCAGTCGCTGGCGATCAAACTCGATTCGCGCTCGGTCGACGGATTGCCCGAGCCGCGGCCATGGCGGGAAATCTTCGTCTACGGCTCGGAGGTCGAGGGCGTGCATCTGCGCTTCGGTCCGGTGGCGCGCGGCGGCCTGCGCTGGTCGGACCGCGCCCAGGATTACCGCACCGAGGTGCTCGGCCTGGTCAAGGCACAGCAGGTCAAGAACGCGGTCATCGTGCCGGTCGGGGCCAAGGGCGGATTCTATCCGAAGAAGCTACCGATGAGCGCCGGCCGCGACACCATCTTCGAAGCTGGCACCTCGGCCTACAAGAACTTCGTCTCCAGCCTTTTGTCGATCACCGACAATATCGGCCTCGACGGCGTCATCCCGCCGGCCGGCGTTGTCAGGCGCGACCAGGACGATCCCTATTTCGTCGTTGCCGCCGACAAGGGCACGGCAACTTTCTCCGACACCGCCAACGCCATCAGCGAAAGCCATGGCTTCTGGCTTGACGATGCCTTCGCCAGCGGCGGTTCGGCCGGTTATGACCACAAGAAGATGGGCATCACCGCCAAGGGCGCGTGGGAGGCGGTCAAGCGGCATTTCCGCGAGATGAACCGCGACATCCAGACCACACCCTTCTCCGTCGTGGGGGTGGGCGACATGTCGGGCGACGTGTTCGGCAACGGCATGCTGTTGTCGCCTAAGACTAGGCTGATCGCCGCCTTCGACCATCGCGACATCTTCATCGATCCCGATCCCGACATGGCGGCGTCGATGACCGAGCGCCAGCGCATGTTCGCTCTTCCCCGTTCGAGCTGGCAGGACTACGACAAGAGCAAGCTGTCCGAGGGCGGCGTCATCGTCTCGCGCAGCCAGAAATCGATCACCTTGCCGGCCGCTGCTGCTGCTGCGATCGGCCTTAACAAGACGACCGCCACGCCGGTCGAGATCATGAGCGCCATCCTCAAGGCGCCCGTCGACCTCTTGTGGTTCGGCGGCATCGGCACGTATTTGCGGGCCTCGACCGAGACCAATGCCGAGGTCGGGGATCGCGCCAACGACGCCGTCCGCATCACCGCGCTCGAGGTGCGCGCCAAGGTGATCGGCGAGGGCGCCAATCTCGGCGTGACGCAGCGCGCGCGCATCGAATTCGGCATGAATGGCGGGCGTTGCAATTCCGACGCCATCGACAATTCGGGCGGGGTCAACTGTTCCGACGTCGAGGTCAATATCAAGATCGCGCTGGCGTCCGCCATGCGCAAAGGGTCGTTGACCCGGCCTGCGCGCGACAAGCTTCTCGCCGAGATGACCGGTGAGGTCGGCGAGCTGGTCCTGTCCAACAACTACCAGCAGACGCTGGCGCTCTCGATCGCCCGCAAGCGCGGCCTCGCCGACATCGCACACCAGGCCCGCTTCATGTCGGCGCTGGAAGCACGCGGCCTGCTCGACCGCGCGGTCGAGACGCTGCCTTCGCCGGCGGCCCTTGCCGAGCGCGAGGCGCGCGGCGAGCCGCTGACCAGGGCCGAGCTCGGCGTGCTGCTCGCCTATGCCAAGATCGTGCTGTTTTCCGACATCGTCGCGAGCGACGTGCCTGACGAGCCGCATTTCGACCGCGACCTGATGGGTTATTTCCCCGATCGGATGGCGAAGAAATATGCCGCCGAGATCCACGGCCATCGCCTGCGCCGCGAGATCATCGCCCGCGTCGTGGCCAATGAGCTGGTCAACCGGGGCGGTCCATCCTTCGTCAACCGGTTGCGGGAAGCGACGGGGCGCACCGCCGCCGACGTGGTGCGCACCTTTGCCGTGGTGCGCGACGGCTTTGCCTTGCCGGCGCTCTATCGCGAGATCGACGCGCTCGACAATCAGGTCGACGGCCAGATGCAGCTCGACCTCTACCAGGCAGTCAGCCGGCTGATCTACGTGACCAGCGGCTGGTACCTGAAGAACGACGCCGGCACGGCGCCGCTTGCGCAGCGCATTGCCGAATTGCAGGAAGCACGCAAGGCGCTGGAGCCGAAACTCGTTTCGCTGCTTCCCGATTATTCGCGCGAACGGATCGAAGAAAAACGGCATGGACTGTTCAAGGCCGGGACGCCGGACAGGCTGGCAGCGCAGCTGGCGCTGGCCGATGTGGCGGAGCTGATCCCCGATATCGCGCTGGCGGCGCGGACGGCAGGTGCCGACATCGTCGCCGCGGCGAAGGCCTTCTTCGCGGTCAGCGACGCCTTCCGTATCCCGCGGGTCGAGGAGGCGGCGCGCTCGATCACACCAGCGGACTATTACGACCAGCTCGCCCTGTCGCGCGCCACCGATACGATCGGGACGGCGCGGCGCGGCATCGCGGTGGCGGCACTCGCGAACCACGCCGGGGCAGCCGACCCGGTGGCGGCGTGGCTGGAGGCCGGCGGGGAAAGGATCGGCCGCACCCGCGAACGGCTGCAGGCGCTGACCGAGGGCGGCGACATCACCGTGTCGCGGCTGTCGGTGGCATCGGGCCTGATGAGCGATCTGACGGGGATGTGAGCCATCGTGGCCTCATCCTCCCCCCTGGTGGGGAGGGTGGCTGCGAAGCAGCGGGGTGGAGGGTAGCGCCAGACCCCACTCGGACCCTTTGACGCGTGTCCGTTTGCATGACCAGCGGAAAACATGCAGACATGGGGTGAACCGCCCAACGAACGAAGGCGACCGGAGGGGACATGGCCGAAGTAGCAGTGCAGCGGGCGTCCGGGCGCGGCATCTGGGGGTGGATGTTGTTCGACTGGGCGGCGCAGCCCTTCTTCACGGTCGTCACCACCTTCATCTTCGGCCCCTATTTCGTTTCGCGCATGGCCAGCGATCCGACCACCGGCCAGGCCGTCTGGGGCTACGGCATCGCCGCGGCCGGGCTGGTCATCGCCGTGCTGTCGCCGATCCTCGGCTCGATCGCCGACCAGACCGGGCCGCGCAAGCCGTGGATCGCCTTCTTTGGCGCGGTCAAGATCGCCAGCCTGGCCCTGCTCTGGCTCGCCGCGCCCGGCTCGAACCTGTTCCTGATCGTGGCATTGTTCTCGCTGGCGTCGGTGGCGGCTGAATTCTCCACCGTCTTCAACGATTCCATGATGCCGCGCCTGGTGCCGAAGAGCGAGATCGGCCGCATCTCCAACATGGCCTGGGGGCTTGGCTATCTCGGCGGCATGATCGCGCTGATCTTCGTCGTGCTGTTCCTGGCCGGATCGCAGGAGACCGGCAAGACCATCATCGGCCTCGACCCGCTGTTCGGGCTGGACCCGAAGCTCGGCGAGGATGCCCGCGCCACCGGGCCGCTGTCGGCCGGCTGGTATTTCCTGTTCATCCTGCCGATGTTCCTCTTCACGCCGGACGCCATCAAGGGCATCCCGATCGGGCCTGCGGTGCGCGAAGGCCTGTCGGAGCTGAAGTCGACCCTGGCCGAGGTGCGCAGGCGCGGCGGCATCTTCCGCTTTCTCGTCGCCCGCATGATCTATCAAGACGGCGTCAATGCGCTGCTGGCGCTCGGCGGCACGTTTGCGGCCGGCATGTTCCACTGGTCGATCACCGAGATCGGCATGTTCGGCATCATCCTCAACGTCGTCGCCATCTTCGGCTGCTGGATTGCCGCGCGGCTCGACACCGCCCTCGGCTCCAAGGCGGTGGTGATGATTTCTCTGGTCATGCTGTCGGTCGCCACCATCGGCGTCGTCTCGACCGGCCCCGGCTTCACGCTGCTCGGGCTTATCCAGCTCTCGACCACCGATTCCGGGGGCTTGTTCGGCACCGCGGCTGAAAAGGCCTACATCCTCTACGGATTGCTGATCGGGCTCGCCTTCGGCCCGGTACAGGCCTCATCGCGGTCCTATATGGCGCGCAGCGTCACGGCGTCGGAATCCGGCCGCTATTTCGGCATCTATGCGCTGGCCGGGCGCGCGACCAGTTTCCTGGCGCCGTTCCTGGTGGCGACCATCACGGCGGTGAGCGATTCGGCGCGGCTCGGCATGGCGGTGATCATCCTGTTCCTTGCCATAGGCATGGCGATCCTACTCAGGACGCCGTATCCGGCGGATCAGCCTGTGGAGTAGCGCTTCTTCCTTCTCCCCTTGTGGGAGAAGGTGGCCTCGCGAAGCGAGGTCGGATGAGGGGTGTTCCAGGGAACGCCAACGCCTCACTTCGCTGGAAGCAAGAAGCGCTCAATGCCTGAAGTGTCTCACGCCCGTGAACACCATGGCGATGCCATGCTCGTCGGCGGCGGCAACCACATCGTCGTCGCGCATCGAGCCGCCGGGCTGGATGACGGCGGTGGCGCCGGCCTCGATGGCCGACAGCAGGCCGTCGGCGAAGGGGAAGAAGGCATCGGAGGCGACGACCGAGCCTTTGGTCAGCGGCTCTGTCCGGCCTGCCGCTTCCGCGGCGTCGAGCGCCTTGCGGGCGGCGATGCGCGAGGAATCGACGCGGCTCATCTGGCCGGCGCCGATGCCTACCGTGGCGCCGTCCTTTGCGTAGACGATGGCGTTCGACTTGACGTGCTTGGCGACGCGGAAGGCGAATTTCAGGTCGGCCAGTTCGGCCGGCGTCGGCGCCCGTTTCGTCACCACCTTCAGTTCGAGGTCGTCGACGACGGCATTGTCCCTGCCCTGCACCAGCAGGCCGCCGGCGACGGATTTGACGGTTGTGCCGATCGCGCGCGGATCCGGCAGGCCGCCGGCGACCAGCAGGCGCAGGTTCTTCTTCGCGGCCACGATCGCTGCCGCCTCGTCGGTGGCGCCTGGCGCGATAATGACTTCGGTGAAGGTCTTCACGATCTCTTCGGCCGCCTCGGCGTCGAGGACGCGATTCACAGCGACAATGCCGCCAAAGGCCGAGACTGGATCGCAGGCCAGCGCCCTGGCGTAGGCGGCCTTCAGCGTCGAACCCTCGGCGACGCCGCACGGGTTGGCATGCTTGATGATGGCGACGGCGGCCGAGCGCGCCGGGTCGAACTCGCCGGCCAGCTCGAAGGCGGCGTCGGTATCGTTGATGTTGTTGTAGGAAAGCTGCTTGCCCTGAAGCTGGCGCGCGGTGGCTACGCCCGGCCGCCTGTCGCCATTGACATAGAAGCCGGCGCCCTGGTGCGGGTTCTCGCCATAGCGCATCACAGTCTCCAGCCTGCCGCCGAAGGCGCGCCAGGTCGGGTGCTCGATCTCCAGCGCCTCGGCGAACCAGCCCGAGATTGCCGCGTCGTAGCTGGCGGTGCGGGCAAAAGCCTTGGCCGCTAGCTTCTTGCGGAAATCCAGCGACAGCGAGCCGATATTCATCTCCAGCGCGTTGAGCAACGAGGCATAGTCGCCGGGATCGGTGACGATGGCGACATAGGCGTGGTTCTTGGCCGAGGCGCGGATCATCGCCGGGCCGCCAATGTCGATGTTCTCGACGATCGCCGCGTAGTCGGCGCCGGAGCGGCGGACTTCCTCGAACGGATAGAGATTGGAGACGACCAGGTCGATCGGCTCGATGCCATATTTGTGCATCGCCGCGGCGTGATCGGGATCGTCGCGCACGCCGAGCAGGGCGCCATGCACCGACGGGTGCAGGGTCTTGACGCGGCCATCCATGATCTCGGGAAAGCCGGTGAGCTCGGAGACGTCGCGAACCGCCAGTCCCGCATCGGCGATCGCTTTTGCCGTGCCGCCGGTCGACACCAACTCGACGCCGGAAGCGGCGAGCGCCCTGGCGAGATCGATGAGGCCGGTTTTGTCGAAGACGGAGAGCAGCGCACGACGCACGGGAACGAGGTCGGGAGCGGGAATGTTCTTGGCGGCGACGGCCATGGGCGTGCTTTCACGGCTGGAGGGGCAGGCCCGCGCCGTATCATATGAGATCAGGAAATCAAGGCGCAAGCTCGGTCAGCGCCGGCACGGTCAGTTGTTTTCGGGATAGCCGGCGATAGAGGTGCGGGTGAGCTGCCAATGGACCTCGGCGATGTCGGACGGCTGGAAGGCAAGCACGATCTGCCGGCTGCGGCGCGGGCCGCCGAGACCGGCGAAGTAGATTGATTCCTCGACCGCCGGCACCATCTCGGTGCAGGTGAACACCCAGCTGTCGACCTGCTCGGCGGTCAGCACCAGGCGGTCATGCTCGTCCTGCAAAAGGTTGATGTCGGGATGGACGTGGAAGCGCACGGTGACGAAATCGCGGCCATTGTTGCGGATCGCCGCACCTCCAGGACGCTGGAAGCGGTCCCTGCCGGTCAACACATTGCCGTTCGAGGACAGCTTCAACTCGCGCTCGTGCAGGAAACCGAAGCGCTGGATATAGCCGTCATGGCGGGCGATGAAGCCTTGAACGCCCTTCTGATCGATACGCTTGCACTGCACATGCTGCGGGCCGCCGATCAAAGGCGACCCCAGAAGATCGTTGATGCGCAGCGAATGGCTGAACCGCGCCGACGAGGTGTCGTTGATGGTGGCGGTCGAATGCGCGGCAGTGGCTCGGGCCAGGGGCCGGAATTCGGCGGCGCCATAGGTGTCGATGCCGGCATTGACGATGTAATGCTGGCGGCCCGAGGACAGCTCGAATGCAAGGCAGCTGGCATGGGCGGCATTGGAGACGTGGACGGGCGGCGGCAGGCCGGTGTCGGCGATGACGGTGACGCCACCCATGGACAGCCGCTCATAGCCCGAATGCGGTGCATGCAGCAGCGGCGAGCCGGCGGTGTCGTCGTGGCGCAGGATGCTGGCGATGCGATCATGGATGGTGGCGCCCATGCCGTTGAAGCGGGCGAGGCTGCCGTCCTGGTGTCGAAAGAAGCGCAGGGCCGGCAGCATCCTGTCGATGGCGCCGATCAGGGCCTGTGGCGGCGCTTCCGCCTGGTTGGCGTAGGTCTGCCGCAGCGGCAAAAGGTCGGCGAGGATTTCCAGCACCGCCATCGGGTTGCGCGAGATGTGGCCGCCATCGGGAAGGATCTGGCGGTCGAGTTCCTCGGCGAGGTTGCGGGTGGCGCCGCGCAGCGCCGATGCGGGCGCCGGCAGCGACAGGGCGGCGAAGGCGAGGGCGATGCGGGCGCGCAGCCTGTCCTTGCCGTCAGGCATTTCGCGCGCCATCGACCTGAGGTAGCGGATCTGGACGGCCAGCGATTTCAGGAAGGCGCGGTAGAACGGGAATTCAGCGCCTTGCAGCACGATCGAGGAATGCTGCAGCCAGGCGATGATGCGCTTGGCGGCCGTGCCGGGCTCCCAGGCGATGCCGGAAATGTTGTTTCCATGCGTGGCGATCCAGTCGGACACCAGCGCACGCGCATTGGCGGCGGCAAGCTCGGTGCCGGCGGCGCGCATGTGTCGCAGCCAGCGAAAGCCATGCAGCGTCTTCTGCCAGCCGTAGTTGGGAACGCTGATCTGGAAAGGCGACTTGCCGCCGGTCTCGACCATATGTCCCGACAGGGGATAACGGCCATAGTAGATCTCGAGCGCGATCTGCGGGTCGGCCAGCCGCAGGTCCGGCGGCGCGATCAGCACCCGTTCGGGCGTGCGGCCGGAATAGCGCCAGCGATAGACCGGTCCGGCACGCAGGCGCCGGCGCGTTTTGCGCCAAAACTCCTTCGCGACAAGCGCCCACAGACGCGTCGTGTTGCCGGCAGCAAGTGCCAAAACCCCTCCTGATCGTCCTCTATCCCAACGGCAAGCTTATCTGATTCAACGATTCATGCGAAGGCGAAATCCCGCGAGCGGTGACGCTGCGCCTGGCGTGGCCGCGGATGCTCCCGAAAAAGGTCAGCAACGTCCTATACTTAAGCCCTGAAGCGGTTCAGCGCCCGGTGGGCATCCATACTCGGCTCCAGATCCTTGTTCCACGCAATTCCGGACGGATATCGTCACGCAGCTTTCGTGGAATTGCCTTAGCCGGCGCGACGCATGCGCGCGGCGAAAAAGCCATCGAGACCGGAACGTTGCGGCGAGCCGAGATCGAGGTCGGCAGGTGTGGTGCGCAGCGTGCCTTCCTGCGTCAGGAAGGGGTCGATGCCGACGATCTCGCCGGCGCGAAGCGGGTCGGCAACGATGCCAGGCGTCGCGGCGAGGAAGGCACGGTAAAGCTCCTCGCCTTCGAGTGGGTCGAGCGAACAGTTCGAAAAGACGATCCTGCCGCCCGGCTTGACCAGGGCGATGGCGCGCGCGAGCAGCCGGCGCTGGAGCTCGGCGAGCTTCTCGACATCAGCCATCGTCTTGGTCCACGGCACGTCGGGATGCCGCCGCACCGTGCCGGTCGAGGAGCAGGGCGCGTCGAGGAGGACGGCGTCGAACAGATCGCCCGGCTCGTACTGGAGGAGGTCGGCCTGAACGACGTCCGCCGACAGGTGGAGACGTTCGAGATTCTGCGCCAGCCGCATCAGCCGGTTCTTCGAGGTGTCGACCGCGGTGACGCGTGCGCCGGCCACGATCAATTGGGCGGTCTTGCCGCCGGGCGCGGCGCAGAGATCGGCGACGCGAAGCCCGCCGACATCACCGAGCAGCCGGGCAGGCAGGCCGGCTGCGGCATCCTGGACCCACCAGGCGCCTTCGGCGAAGCCAGGCAGTTCGGTGACCGGGCCGGCAAGCTTCTCCACCCGAATTGTGCCGGTCGGCAGGACAATGCCGCCGAGCCTTTCGGCCCAGTGCTCCGGATCGGCCTTGACCGAGAAATCGACCGGGGCCTCCTGGCGGTGGGCGGCGAGTATCCGTCTGGCCTCGTCCACGCCATAGGCGGCCTTCAAACGGTCGGAAAACCATTTCGGCGCTTCGTCGGTGGTAGCAAGGGCCTCTGGAAGTTCAGCTTCCTTGATCCGCGCGAGCGTGCGCAGCACACCGTTGACCAAGCCGGCAAAGCGCAATGTGCGCGGATCGGACTTGGCAAGGGTGACGGCGAGGTCGACCGCGGCGCTGTCGGGAATGTCGAGGAACAGGATCTGCGCGGCCGCCACATGCAATATATGCGACAGCGCGGTGGCATTGGCCGGCAGCGGTTTTTCCAAACGGCGCGCCAGCAGCCCTGATATGGTCATGCGGTAGCGCAGCGCGGTGACCAGAATGGCACGCACGAGACCGCGATCGCGCAGGTCTAGCGCCTTGTATTGCGGATGGCCGTTTTCATGGTCGGTCAGGCCGTCGAGCGGCGTCCTGGCATCGATGACGGCGGCCAGCAGCCGCGCAGCCGCCTTGCGGGCGGCAAGGCCGGCAACAAACTCGCCGTCCTTGTTGTGTTCCTGACCACCTGTGCGTCGAGGTGCCCTGCCCGCCACACTCACGACCACGGGCCCTTGGGCCCGGTCGGATTGCGACCCCATGGATTGGATTTGGGCTCTGCCGGCGGTTCCGGCGCGGTCGGCTTGCCCCACGGTCCTGCCGATTGCGGCCCGTCGGCCTGCGGCGGCACTGGCGCCTGGTGCTGCGGGGACCGTGATGCACCCCCGTCCATACGCTGCGCCATCGCTTGCAGCGCGGCGATGCGATTCTCGGTGCTCGGATGGGTGGAGAACAGACTGTCCATGCGCTCGCCGGAAAGAGGGTTGATGATGAAGAGATGAGCCATCGCCGGATTGCGCTCGGCATCCGGGTTGGGTATGCGTTCGGCGCCGCGGGCGATCTTGTCAAGCGCCGAGGCCAGCCATAGCGGGTGTCCACAGATTTCGGCGCCGCGCCGGTCGGCTTCGTATTCGCGGGTGCGGCTGACCGCCATCTGCACGATCATCGCGGCAAAGGGCGCCACGATCATCGTCGCCAGCACGCCGACAAAGCCGAACGGGCTGTTGTTGTCGCGGTTGCCGCCGAGGAAGAAGGCGAAATTGCCAAGCATCGAGATGGCGCCGGCCAAGGTGGCGACGATCGTCATGGTCAAGGTGTCGCGATGCTGGACGTGGGCGAGCTCGTGCGCCATCACCGCGGCCACTTCCTCATGCGTCAGCCGTTGCAAAAGGCCGGTGGAAGCGGCGACAGCCGCGTTCTGCGGGTTGCGGCCGGTGGCGAAGGCGTTGGGCTGCGGATTGTCGATCAGGTACGTCCTGGGCATCGGCAGGCCTGCCTGCTTGGCCAGTGCCTGCACGATGGCGTAATATTCGGGCGCGTTCTTCTCGTCGACCTCGACGGCGCGGTTCATCGACAGCACCATCTTGTCGGCGTTCCAGTAGCTGAACAGATTGGTGGCGGCGGCGATCAGGAAGGCGATCATCATGCCGCCCGTACCGCCGATCAGGAAGCCGACGCCCATGAACAGCGCGGTCATCGCGGCAAGAAGCATGGCGGTGCGAAGTGTGTTCATCGTCTGCTCCCGTCCAAGTCGTGACGTAAGGGGGTCGATCCTCGTGGGCTCATCGCTATATGATGGGAAACGCCGGTACCCGTTTCAATCGGCCTGTTTCAATCCGCCGGAATATCGCATGAACGATGAGACCAGTAAAACACCTCCCAGGGACGACGAGGCGCGGCTGAAGACGCTGACGCCCGCCGCCCGTCGCGCGCTTGAAGAGGCCGCGGCCCGGCGCGAGGACTACCGCCGCAAAGAAGCGGCGGTGCCGAAGGAAGTCGGCGGCCGCGGCGGCAAGGAGCCCGGCCGCTACGGCGACTGGGAGGTCAAGGGCCTGACCAGCGATTTCTGAGGTATGCTGAGATTCAGGTGAGGCCGGCCTGCAAGCGTTGGTTTCCTGCCCTTCCGGTGGTCACGTACTTTAGTACGCTCCGCTCCGGTTCTCGGAAACCATCGCTTTCGACTCGGCCTGACCTGAATCTCAACACACCTTGAGAGGGTGTTGCATTACAATCTTTAGGCGGCGCTGAGTTGCGGCTCGAGCGCGATCCAGCCGCGCTCGTCGACGGTAACGCCGATGGCGTCGTAGCCAGCGATCGCGGCATGCTGCGTCGCCAGGGTATGTCGGTGCGTAGCGTTTATGACCATGACCGCTGCGCCCGCCGCCTCGGCCGCCGTGATGCCCGCCGGGGCATCCTCGAACACGAGGCAATCGCGCACATCGACGCCGAGCCGCGTCGCGCCGAGCTGAAAGCAGTCGGGCGCCGGCTTGCCGCGCGAAACATCTTCCGCCGCGATCAACACGGCCGGGACGGGGATGCCGGCAGCCTTCATGCGCAAGAGCGCCAGTTCCCGCGGCGCCGAGGTTACGATCGCCCAGCGCTCCGGCGGGAGCGCGTTGAGAAACGCGGCGGCGCTGGCGATCTGAACAATACCCTCCAGATCGGCGGCTTCGGCCTTGAGCAAGAGATCGGCCTCATGCGCCGGATCGACGCCGGGGAGCGCCAGACCGGCGATCGTCTCGATCGCCCGCACGCCATGGATCGTCGGCAGGAAGGCGGCGACGTCGAGCCCTTGCCGCCGCGCCCAGTCGCTCCACACCCGTTCGGCCGAGGCAATGGAATTGATGAGCGTGCCGTCCATATCGAAGAGGAAGGCGGCGAATTTTCTGCCTGCGTACATGATTTTCCTTGATTTCGGGGAGGGTCTTTCGAGGGAGCGCCGATGGTAACGTCCCGGCATCGGCATTGGAAGCCGCGCGGCCACCTTTTCGGCCATTTCCCCTTTTCGGCCAGTCCCCTTTTCGGCAAGTCAGGGAACCGCGATCCGCCTCCGGCGTTTCAACTTCGCTGCTTTTCCACGACCATCGAAGGGGGACGCGATGCTGATTCGGCTCGGCTACGAAATGGCCATTGAATGCGCTGGAGCCACGCCGGTGATTTCGCTGCTCGAGATCCACAGGGACAGGCAGGCCGATATCAAGCGGCAGACCCGCGTGCTGACGTCGCCCGCGGTTTCGACCAAGCTCTACAGCGATCTGCATGGCAATTCGTGCCGTCGCTTTACCGCGCCCGCCGGCACCTTTCGCATCCTCTACGACGCGGTGGTCGAGGACAGCGGCGAGGCGGACGAGGTCAACACGCTGGCGCGCGAGGTGCCGGTGGCGGAGTTGCCCGACGAGGTGCTGTTCTATCTGCTGGGCAGCCGCTATTGCGAGACCGATCACCTGAGCCAGCTTGCCTGGGAACTTTTCGGTCGTTTGCCGTCCGGCTGGGCGCGGGTGCAGGCGATCGTCGACTATGTCCACAACCGCCTGTCCTTCGGCTATGGCTATGCCCGCTCGACCCGCACCGCGGCGCAGGCGCATGAGGAGCAGGTCGGCGTCTGCCGAGACTTCGCCCATCTGGCGATCACGCTCTGCCGCTGCATGAACATTCCGGCACGCTATGTGAACGGCTATCTCGGCGATATCGGCGTGCCGGCCGATCCGGCGCCGATGGACTTCTCTGCCTGGATGGAGGTGTTTCTCGACGGCAAGTGGTACACGTTCGACCCCCGCCACAATGTTCCGAGGATCGGCCGCATCGTCATCGCGCGCGGACGCGATGCCACCGACGTGCCGTTGCTGCACAGTTTCGGCCCGCACCGGCTCAGCCTGTTCAAGGTATGGACCTACGAACAGGAGAACAATCTGTTCAACCCGCCCTACCACGCCATCGACAGGACGGTCACCGCGCAGATGCTGGCCTGACCCGTTTCCATGCACCCGCATACTGCCTCGCTCTGGCACAGGTGCCGCTGTGCCGTGGCGGGACACGGCCGCGGGCCCTGTACCGCGACATGCAGGATCTTGGTAAGCGCTTCGTAAATGCCGCCAAACGCAGCATCGGCGTTTACCGGTCATTTACCTTTCCATTCTTGAAAGCGAAGCAAAAACAACAATCTAGTCCCTGGTGCGCGGCCGCTGACCGCGCCCGGCCGGAATCCTGCATCGATCCGTTTGCCCGGCGACGAGGCCGGGGCGAGCGGAGAGAGAACGATGCGGATTTTCGGGGGTCTTGTGGCCGCGGCCGGCGACTTTGCCAGGCATAGTGGCGGAAATTTCGCCATCCTGTTCGGATTCGCCGTCTCGGTCTTGGCGCTCGGCGTCGGCTTCACCGTCAACATCACCCAGCTCTACAGCGCCAAATCGAGTCTTCAGGGCGTGGTCGACGCCGCGGTGACGTCGACGGCGCGGGACCTGACGACCGGCGTGATCAAGGAGGCCGACGCCAACAAATCGGTGCAGGCCTTCCTCGACGCCAACAGCACGGCCGGCATCCTGCAAGCCAACCAGATCGTGCTCGACAGGCTGACGGTCAACAGGACCGCCAGGACGGTGCAGGCGGACGCCCATGTCGACGTCGCCTTCTATTTCCCGCTGTTCGGCACGAGGGACATGCAGCGCGTCCCCGCCTCGACCACGGCGCTCTATTCGGACAAGCAGATCGAGGTGGCCATGATGCTCGACATCACGGGCTCGATGGCGAAGCGGGGCAAGGTCGACAAGATCGGCGATCTGAAAGCAGCAGCGAAAAACGCCGTTCAGACGATGCTCCAGAACCAGGATCCGAAGACCCCCCGCATCCGCGTCGCGATTGTGCCTTACGCGTCCGGCGTGAACGCCGGCAAGCTGGCGGAAAACGTCTATGCCGAGAAGCCGGCGAGCTCTGAGTTGCCACCCGTGGCCGGCAGTTCGCTTCTCGTCGCCAAGACGGGCAAAACTCTGCTGCCGTCCTTCACCGACTATATCTCCATTGTTGGCGCGGCGATGCCACGCCCCGATAATTGCGCCACGGAGCGCAAGGACAAAAATGGCGATGCGGATTTAAGCGCCGACGGCCCAGATGCTGTTCGCACGGACAAGAACGGCAAGAAGTACTACGCCCTGGTCAACCGGGATGATCATCTCGATGGCGAGGGAATGAACAAGTGTCCCGATGCGGAAGTGATCCCGCTGACCGCCGATTCCGGCGCATTGCTTGATTCGATCGACGACTTCCAGGCTGACGGCTACACCGCCGGCGCGATCGCCATTCAGTGGACCTATTATATGCTGTCGCCGCAATGGCGCGCTGCGATCAAGAATGCCGGCCTCGGCAACGGCGCCTCGGACGTCAACGCGAAGAAGATCGCCAAGGTCGCGATCCTGATGACCGATGGCCAGTTCAATACCGCCTTCGCCGGTGCCAGGGGCCGCTACAACAGCCAGGGAAATCTTGCGCGCGGCAACGCCGAAACGCTGTGCGGCAACATGAAAAATGACGGCATCGAGATTTTCACCATCGGCTTCGACCTGAACAACAAGGACATGTCGGCAACCGAGCGGGATCAGGCAAAGGCGGTGCTGAAGGACTGTTCGTCGAAAGATGCCTCCACCGCTCAAAAACATTATTTCGAGGTGTCGACCGGGGTGGAATTGGACGCCGCCTTTCAGGAAATCATCCGCAACACCGAAAAGGTCGCGCTGACGCAGTAACCCGCACAAGGAAAAGGCCGCCGCTTCTTTCGAAGCCGGCGGCCTTCCGTGTTTCCGTCCATGGCGCGGCTCCTGGCGGCAACCCGAGGGGTCGCCCGCCGCGCATCTCGCGCCTTAACGGGAAGACTGCTTCCCGAAAGTGCAATCCGCGGAGGCCACGTTCTGGAAAACGAAATCACTCGACATCGGATCACCTCCTTTCAGTTTGTTGAACACGCACTGATGATGGGGTGCGTTGCAGCAAAAGACAAGACGCCGAATGGAAAAAGACGTTTTCCCGGCTTGGCCCCGCCCTTTCGTGCAATCGGGTTGCGGCCAGCGGTTCAAGCGGACAAGATCGGCCTACCGAAACGAAGGGGGAGGGCATGGACGCTACCGAAAGAGCAGCACGCATCGTTCGCACGGTCGTCGAGGCATTGAAGCCGGGCTTTGCCGTCAGGCTTTGGACCGGCGAGCGCATCGGTCCGGCCGGCGGCCCGGTGCTTGCCATCAACGACCAGGACATCGTCTGGCAACTGGCCCGCCGGCCAAATTTCTCGACGCTGGTCGAGATGTGGATTTCCAAGGCGGTCGATGTGGAGGAGGGGTCGCTGTTCGACTTCTACGCCTTGCCTTCGCAAGGCAAGCTGCGGACGAAGCTGAAGTCATTGCCGAGGCTGGCGATCCTGCGTGACCTGCCGGCTGTGCTGTTTTCAAGGAAACAGATGACGGCGCGAGCCGACCTTTCGGGGCGCAATCCCTTCGTCAGCGGTTCGAGCCAGGAAGCGATCCAGCACCATTATGACATTTCGAACGCGTTCTATCAGCTCTTCCTCGACGAGCGCATGGTCTACAGCTGCGGCTACTTCAAGGATTTCGCCAACAGCATTGATCAAGCGCAGGTCGACAAGCTCGACCATATCTGCCGCAAGCTGCGGCTGAAACCTGGCGACAGACTGCTCGACATCGGCTGCGGCTGGGGAGCGATGCTCATCCATGCGGCGAAGAACTATGGCGTTGTCGGCCACGGTGTCTCGCTGTCGGACGCACAGACTAACCTCGCCCGCGAACGCATTCGCGCCCAGGGTCTGGAAGACCGGATCACCATCGAGATAAAATCCTATGCCGAGCTCACCGGAAGCTTCGACAAGATATCCTCGATCGGCATGTTCGAGCATCTGGGGCTGGCCAATCACGCCACCTATTTCTCGACCGTCCATCGCCTGCTCAAACCGGGCGGCATCTATCTGCATCATGCCATCACCAGGCGCAGCAAGGGCGATCTGAAAAAGACCCTGCGCAAGGGTCCGGAATACAAGGCGCTGATCAAATACATCTTCCCCGGCGGTGAACTCGACACGATCGGAATGACGTGTGGCAACCTCGAAGCACATGGCTTCCTCGTCCACGACGTCGAGAATTTACGCGAGCACTACGCCCGCACCTGCCGGCTATGGGCCGAGCGCCTGCATGCGCGCTTCGACGAGGCCATCGCGGAAGTGGGAGAGGCCAGGGCACGGTTGTGGCTGCTCTATCTTACCGGCTGTTCGATTACCTTCGAACGCGCCTCGGCGCAGATTTTCCAGACGGTCGCCACCAAGCGGACGCGAGGCCCGAGCGGCCTGCCGCCGACGCGGGCGGACCTTTACCGGTAGTTCAGGCGAATCGCATCCCGTCGCCGACCTTGACGCTGGCCGCGCGGTCGACGGTGCAGTAGACGCCGAGATTGTGCGCGTTATGACGTACCAGATTGCGCAGGATCGCCGGGTCGTTGGCGAAACCGTCCTGGGCGATGATGGTGAAGCCGCAGCGGCGGCACGGCTCGGAGATGGTCAACAGCAGGTCGCCGACGGCGAGCTTCCTGCCGATCCATTCGGTTTCGGGAAAAGTGCCTTCGACCGCCGCCATGTCGACCACGATGTTGGGACGGAAGCGGCGTGAGTCGGGAGTGCCTTGCGGATGCAGCGCCTTCAGGCGGGCCAGGGAGGCGGTGGTCAACAGGTGGATCGGCGCCTTGCGGTAGCGCGCCTCCGTCAACGGGCCGGCATAGGCCGGCGGGGCGTTCTCCAGGCCGAACGGACGGATCGAGGCTGGAAAGCCGAGATAGTCGGAAACGGCGCGGTCGCTTTCGGTGCCGGGCGCCGCCAGCCAATCTGCGCCGGGAATCGCGATTTCGAGCCTGCGGTCGTCCGTCAGCCGGGTGCGGATGCGCGGCACCTTGTGCCACTTCGGCTCGCGATCGGGCCGGGCGATCTCATTGTCGGAGGCATCGACCAGGCCGAACATACGGTCGCCCTCGATGCTATCGGTGCCGACCGCGATCGTCTCCAGGCGTTCGCCGGCGAGCGAACTCGCCGGATAGCGCCAGAGTTCGGCAACGCTGCCTATCACGGCCACGGCCGGCGTCAGCCTTTCTTGTTCTGGCGGTTGGCGACGAGATCGTCGACGACGGCCGGATCGGCAAGCGTCGAGGTATCGCCAAGGGCGCCGAAATCGTCCTCGGCAATCTTGCGCAGGATACGCCGCATGATCTTGCCCGAGCGGGTCTTGGGCAGGCCCGGTGCGAACTGGATCTTGTCGGGCGTGGCAATGGCGCCGATCTCCTTGCGGACATGGGCGAGGAGCTCCTTGCGCAAATCCTCGCTCGGCGTCTCGCCGGCCATCAGCGTGACGTAGCAGTAGATGCCCTGGCCCTTGATGTCGTGCGGATAACCGACGACGGCGGCTTCCGAAACCTTGTCGTGGCTGACCAATGCGGATTCGACCTCTGCCGTGCCCATGCGATGGCCGGAGACGTTGATGACGTCGTCGACGCGGCCGGTGATCCAGTAATAGCCGTCGGCATCGCGGCGGCAGCCGTCGCCAGTAAAGTACTTGCCCTTGTAGGTCGAAAAATAGGTCTGCACGAAGCGGTCGTGATCGCCATAGACGGTGCGCATCTGGCCGGGCCAGGACTCGGTGATGCACAGATTGCCGTCGGCGGCTCCTTCAAGCACCGTGCCCTCGCCGTCGACCAGTTGCGGCTTGACACCGAAGAAGGGCCGCGTGGCCGAGCCAGCCTTGAGGTCGGTGGCGCCCGGCAGCGGCGTGATCATGATGCCGCCGGTCTCGGTCTGCCACCAGGTGTCGACGATCGGTACCTTGGCGTTGCCGACGACGTTGAAATACCACTCCCATGCCTCCGGATTGATCGGTTCGCCGACCGAGCCCAGCACGCGCAGCGATTTGCGCGACGCCTTTTTCACATGGTTGTCGCCGGCGCCCATCAGGGCGCGCAGCGCCGTCGGCGCGGTGTAGAAGATGTTGACCTGGTGCTTGTCGATGACTTCCCAGAAGCGCGACTGCGAGGGGTAGTTGGGCACGCCCTCGAACATCAGCGTGGTGGCGCCGTTGGCGAGCGGCCCGTAGACGATGTAGCTGTGGCCGGTGACCCAGCCGACATCGGCGGTGCACCAGTAGATGTCGCCGTCATGATAGTCGAAGACATATTGGTGCGTCATCGAGACGTAGACGAGATAACCGGCCGTGGTGTGCAGCACGCCTTTCGGCTTGCCGGTCGAACCCGACGTATAGAGGATGAACAGCGGATCCTCCGCCTTCATCTTCTCCGGCTTGCACTCAGCCTTAACGGTCGCGGCCTCTTCGTGGTACCAGACGTCGCGACCCGGCGCCCAGCCGATCTTGCCGCCGGTGCGGCGAACCACCACCACCTTTTCGACCCTGGTACCGGCTTTTGCCGCGATCTCGATTGCCTTGTCGGTGTTCTCCTTCAACGGGATCGGCTTGCCGCCACGCAGGCCCTCGTCAGCGGTGATGACGATGGTCGACTTGCAATCGTCGATGCGGCCGGCGAGCGCGTCCGGCGAAAAGCCGCCGAAGACGACCGAGTGGATGGCGCCGATACGCGTGCAGGCAAGCATCGCATAGGCCGCTTCCGGGATCATGGGCATATAGAGGGTGACGCGGTCGCCCTTCTTGACGCCGTGCTTCTTCAGCACGTTGGCGAAGCGGCAGACATGCGCATAGAGCTCATTGTAGGTGATCTTACGGTCGTCGTAGGGGTTGTCGCCTTCCCAGATGATGGCGGTCTGGTCGCCGCGCTTCTTCAGGTGGCGGTCGATGCAGTTGTAGGAAACGTTGGTCTGGCCGTCCTCGAACCATTTGATCGAGACCTTGCCGTCGAAGGAGGCGTTCCTGACCTTGGAGAACGGTTTGAACCAGTCGATGCGCTTGCCGTGCTTGCCCCAGAACCTGTCCGGATTCTTCACGCTGTCGGCGTACCATTTGAGATAGGTGTCGTTGTCGATCAGCGCATTCTTCTTCCAGGCCGGCTGAACGCGGTGGACATGAATCTCGGACATTCCTGCTTTTCCTCCCGAAACCGACGCCGGCTTGAAACGCCGGCGGGATCGCGGCGACGCGGCCGCGAATTCGCGCGCATTATTAACAGTTCCGCGATGACGGCAACATTAGACGTTGGGTTTGCGCGGCGGGATGCCGCATATGGGCTCGCGGCTGCTGTCAGCACTTGCACCGGACGGCTGCTAACTTCATGTTTTCGCGGGCTAAAGCCGGTTTCGATCAAGAAAAAATCAATAGACGGTTAAGCAACCGCGCGCACAATCCATGGTGGGAGGAAGGAGAATCAACCCGGGGAGCAAAAATGCGCGACCAGCTTGAAATGGACCTGATGCTGAGGGGCTATGGCCTGACTACGGCCAATATCCTTTATCATTTCCCAGACCATCCGCATCTCTTGCAGAGCTTCATATGGCAGGACTACGACATCGCGCCGAAGTTTCCGGTGCTGATCCGCTTCATCGAGTTCTGGAAGACCAAGCTCGAGGGGCCGTTGCATTCGGTCAGCTACACGCACCAGAAGCTCATCGCGCCCAACGAGTGGCGCAAGGTCGACGGCGAGTTCGTGCTGCATTAGGGCCAACGTAGGGAAGGCCGTTGAGGTAAACGCCCTACGGCGCCCCCCTCTGCCCTGCCGGGCATCTCCCCCACATGGGGGGAGATCGGCAGCATCGCTGATGGCGCCATCCTTTTACGCTGGAGATTGGCGAAAGCCGAAGTGACATCCAATCCCACTCCTCGTGGGGGAGATGCCCGGCAGGACAGAGGGGGGCGCTGTCCCGCGAACCCTATCCCGGCAGCGACCTTTCGCAATCACACCGCCGGCGGGTTGAGCCGGGCAAAGCCTTCCTGCCGCCGATAAGGGAAGTACGGATAGGGCGCGGTGACTTCGCTTGCCGCGTCGAGTTTCCCGATCTGCTCCGGCGTCAGCGCCCAGCCGACGGCGCCGAGATTCTGGCGCAATTGCTCCTCGTTGCGGGCGCCGATGATGACGGACGACACGGTCGGGCGCTGCAACAGCCAGTTGATGGCGATCTGCGGCACGGTCTTGCCGGTTTCCTGCGCCACCGCATCTAGGGCCTCTACGACCCGGTAGAGGTGCTCGTCCCCGACCGGCGGTCCGAAGCTCGCGGTGTCGTGCAGCCGGCTTTTGTCGGGCAATGGCTGTCCGCGGCGGATCTTGCCGGTGAGACGGCCCCAGCCGAGCGGGCTCCAGACCAGCGCGCCGACGCCCTGATCGAGGCCGAGCGGCATCAACTCCCATTCATAGTCGCGGCCGACCAGCGAATAATAGACCTGATGCGCGACATAGCGCGGATAGCCGTGCCTGTCGGCCAGCCCGAGCGACTTCATCACTTGCCAGCCGGAGAAATTGGAGACGCCGACATAGCGCAATTTGCCGGCGCGCACGAGGCCGTCCAGCGTCGACAGCACTTCCTCGATCGGCGTGCCGGCATCGAAGGCGTGCAGCTGCAACAGGTCGATGTAATCGGTGCCGAGCCGGTTCAGAGCGGCGTCGACGGCCTTGATCAGCCGCGAACGCGAGGAACCATAGTCGGCCGGTCCGTCGCCCATCGGCAGCGAGGTCTTGGTCGAGATCAGCACGGCATCGCGCCGGCCCTTGATGGCCTCGCCGAGCACGTCTTCCGAGGCACCGTTCGAATAGACGTCGGCGGTGTCGAACAGATTGACGCCGGCCTCGAGGCAGATGTCGACCAGCCGCCGCGCTTCCCTGGCGTCGCTGTTGCCCCAGGCGCCGAACAGCGGGCCGGAACCGCCGAAGGTTCCCGCTCCGAACGAGAGCACAGGCACTCTGAGGCCCGATGCGCCAAGATTTCGATAGTCCATTTTCTTACTCCTTGTGATTTTGAAAGAGGCGGGTGGTTTGGACAGAGGTCGAACTGTTCCGGCTTGGCCGGCGAGCTTCACGACCGGACGCAGACAGGCGCGCCGAGCGCGGTGCCGCGGTCGAGACGCAGGGCCAGTCCCGCCACGGCGAGTGCCGCGACCGGCAGCAGCGCGGCGACCCAGGTGAGCGAACCCAGGCCAAGACCTTGCGCGATGACCGCGCCGCCGAGCCAGGCGCCGGCGGCGTTGCCGAGGTTGAAGGCGGCGATGTTGAAGGACGAGGCAAGGCTCTGGCCAGCACCTTGTGCCTTTTCCAGCACCCACATCTGCAAAGGCGCCACAGTGGCGAAAGCGGCGGCGCCCAGCAGGCCGACATAGATCACGGCCAACACCTGGCTGTGTATAGCGACGCTCATGGTCGCCAGCACCAGGGCGAGCACCACGAGACTGCCGAGCACCGCCGGCACCAGCCAGCGGTCGGCGATCTTGCCGCCGGCGATATTGCCGGCGATGAGGCCGCCGCCGAAGACGAGCAGGATCGGCGAAACGGCCGCTTCCTTGAAGCCGCTGATCTCGGTCAACAATGGCGCGATGTAGGTGAAGACGGCGAAGACGCCGGCATAGCCGAGAACGGTGGTGGCGAAGCCGAGCAGAACCGGCGTGCGGCGCAGCACGGCGAGATCGGCGCGCAGGTCGCTCTTCTCCGGAGCTGTCCGATTGCGCGGCACCAGTGCCAGGATGACGGCAAAGGCCGCGAGACCGACCGCGGTCACCGCCCAGAAGGTGGCGCGCCAACCGAAAGCCTGGCCGAGCCAGGTGCCGAAGGGAACGCCGAGAATGTTGGCGATGGTCAGGCCGGTGAACATGAGCGCGATCGCCGACGCCTTCTTGTTGGGCGCGACGAGTCCGGTGGCAACCACGGAGCCGACGCCGAAGAAGGTGCCATGGGCAAAGGCGGTGATGACGCGCGCGCCCATCAGCGTCCAATAATCAGGCGCCAGCGCACAGGCCAGATTGCCAATGGTGAAGATCGCCATCAGCGCCAGAAGCACGGTCTTGCGCGGCCAGTTGCCGGTGGCGATCGTCAGCAGAGGCGCGCCGATGACGACGCCCAGCGCATAGCCGGAAATCAGTTGGCCGGCGGCCGAGATCGAGACGCCGAGATCCTTGCTGACGTCGATGAGCAGGCCCATGATGACGAATTCGGTGACGCCGATGCCGAAGGCGCCGGCGGCGAGAGCATAAAGAGCGAGAGGCATGATGTTTCCACTTCGGCGGTGACGGGCGCCCTGTCCAGGCAGCGCCCCGACCGGGAAGATCGTGTCGCCATGCGAGGTGAACCAGACTTGCTCCAGGCATACTTTCTGTGAAATAGATTCACAGATGGCGAGATCCGACATCAACCGTTCCGGCGAGACCGAAGTGTTTGTGCGCGTCGTCGAGGCGGGCAGCTTTTCGGCGGCGGCACGTGCTTTGCGCATGACCCCGTCCGCGGTGAGCAAATTGATCGCGCGGCTGGAGGCCAGGCTCGGCGCGCGGCTGGTCAGCCGCTCGACGCGCAAGCTGCAATTGACGCCGGAAGGCGCTGCTTTCTACGACAGCGGCATGCGCATCCTCGCCGACATCGACGCAGCCGAGCGCGAGGCGGCCGCGGGAGCCGCGCCGCGCGGCCGGCTGAAGGTCAACAGCTACGTGCCGTTCGGCCACCACCGGCTGATGTCGCTGCTGCCGCGGTTTCTGGAGCGTTATCCCGAGATTTCCGTCGACGCCGTGCTGACCGACAGTGTGATCGACCTTCTGGAGGAGCGCGCCGATGTGGCGATACGCGCCGGGCCCTTGCGCGAGTCGCGGCTGGTGGCGCGCAAATTGGGGCAGAGCCGGATGGTGCTGGTGGCAGCACCATCCTATGTCGAAGCGCGTGGGACGCCGCGCACGCTGGCCGATCTCGGACGTCACAATATGCTGGCCTTCGGCTTCGCGCGGCATATTGACGGCTGGCCTTTCGTCGATGCGGCAGGTGCGCCGGTCATCGTCCCGGTTATCGGAAACACAACGCTGACCGACGGCGAGGCGATGCGGCGAATGGCGCTGGCGGGAGGCGGAATCGCTCGGCTGGCGCGCTGGCATGTCCAGCCGGACATCGACGCCGGGGCATTCGTCCCGTTGCTGGAGGAATTCAACCCAGGCGACGAGGAGGCCACCCATGCCGTCTATGTCGGCCAGGGCAAGCATCTGCCGGCGCGGGTGCGGGCCTTTCTCGATTTTCTCTCGGAGGCCGTTCGTCTCTAACTGAGAAGCCGCGTACCTAAGGCACGCGGCTTCGAAGCGGGCTCGAAAAACGATCAGGCCTTCGGCACGAAGGGCGCCGGACGCCGGCCGGCGGCCTGCCGCTCCAGCATCCAGCCAGGATATTCGGCCGGCAGCGCGCTGACCTCGTCCAGTTTGGCGAGATCATCGGTATCAAGTTTGAGGTTCGTGGCGGCAAGGTTCTGTTCGAGCTGATCCATGCGGCTGGCGCCGATGATCACGCTCATCACGAAGGGCTTGGCCAGGACATAGCCGAGCGCCACGGTAGCGACGCTGACGTCATGCTTTTTGGCGATCTCGCGCATGACCGCGACCGCCGCCCAGGCGCGGTCCTCGTTGACCGGTGGGAAGTTGAAGGAGGCGCGACGCCCCTCGCCATTGCCGGGCGCACCGGGGCCGTATTTTCCGGACAGCAGGCCGCCGGCCATTGGCGACCAGACCATCAGGCCGAGCTTCTCTTCGTTGATCAGCGGCACGATCTCGCGCTCGAGATCGCGGCCGGCGATCGAGTAATAGGACTGGATGGTCTCGAAACGGGCAAAGCCCTTGCGGTCGGCGATGCCGAGCGCCTTGGCGATGCGCCAGGCCTGCCAGTTGGACACGCCGACATAGCGGACCTTGCCGCTGGCAATGAGATCCTCCAGCGCCCGCAGCGTCTCGTCGATCGGCGTCACCGCGTCGGTTCCGTGCAGCTGATAGAGATCGATGTGATCGAGCTGCAGCCGCTGGAGGCTCGCATCGACCGAATCCATGATGTGGCCGCGCGAGGAGCCGCGCTGGTTCGGGCCCTCGCCCATGGCGCCGTGGACCTTGGTGGCGACGACCACGCTCGACCTGGCAACGCCGAGGTCCCTGAGCGACTGACCGAGCAGGCGCTCGGATTCGCCGAACGAATAGACATCGGCCGTGTCGAAGAAATTGACGCCGGCAGCAAGCGAGCGGCCGACTATCTCGTTGACGCCTTTCTGGTCGAGGCTGGCGATCAGGCCCCATTGGGCATTCTGGCCGGCGGCGCCGAAGGTCATGGTGCCGAGGCAGAGTTCAGAGACAAACATCCCCGTATTTCCAAGCTGGTTGTAACGCATGGCGAAGGCTCCAGAGATTTGTGATGGCACAAAACAAATAGGAACGGTGCGTTTCGTTTCCAGCGCTGGCGCAATGATGACCTTGGAAGTGGCCCAAGGGCATGGGTGTTCAGGTGATGGGGTCGGCTAGTCGTCCCAGGGATTGAGCACCGTCACACCTGTATCATCGAAATCGCTGACGTTTCGCGTCACCAGAACGAGATCATGGACAAACGCGGTTGCCGCGATGAGCGTGTCCGCGCTGCCTCGTGTGCGGCCAGCGGTGATGCGGCCCCAAGCCAAAGCGACATCTTCCGTGACGGCAAGAATGCGGTCGGCATTGTCCCGGCGAAGCTCCCTGAGCCACAGATCGAGGCGCGTTGCCTTTTCGGAGTCGATCTTGCGTAGCTTGATGATCCCACGCTCGACCTCTCCGAGCGTAATGACGCTCAGGCTCACCGACGTCGGATCCACCGAAGCCAGCCATTCAGTTGGCTTGGGCAGCCGCCTCTGCACATCCGAAACGATGTTCGTGTCGAGCAGATACATCAGAGATCGACATCCCGGATCATCGTCTCCGAGCGGCGGTTGACCTCCTCGGCGAAATCATCGTCCCACACCGGGCCCGTCAAAAGATACTCGGCCAATGACTTTTTCTTCCCAGCCAGGCGGTCGTAATCCTCGGCGGAAAGCACCACTGCGGCACGCTCGCCGCGCAGCGTCACCGTCTGCGGTCCCTCGCTGCGCGCTCGTTGAACCACCTTGGAAAAATTGTTTTTTGCGTCCTGAAGGTGCCAGTTCATAGAATGCATCCGAGCTAGCTTGGCTAGATATAGCATTCGTCCGACGACGCGGCAAGGGATGCCGACAGGATGCTGTGTTGGTGCGGGGGACTAACGGCTGCCGAAGATCGCCGAACCAACCCTGACGCTGGTGGCACCGAAGGCGATGGCCGTTTCGTAATCGCCTGACATGCCCATCGACAGTTTGGCGACGCCTGCCTCCCGCGCCAATTTTTCCAGCAGGGCGAAATGCGGGCCGGGGTTTTCGTCCGCCGGCGGAATGCACATCAGGCCTTCGATGGCGAGGCCGTGAACATCGCGGCAGCGGGCGACGAAGGCGACGGCGTCGCGGGGCTCGATGCCGGCCTTCTGCGGCTCGGAGCCGGTGTTGACCTGGACGTAGAGTTTCGGTGCCCGGCCTTGCCGGTCGATCTCCTTGGCGAGTTCGGCGGAAATCTTCTCACGATCGACCGTCTCGATGACGTCGAACAGCGCCACGGCTTCCCTGGCCTTGTTCGATTGCAGCGGGCCGATCAGATGCAGTTCGATGTCGGGGAAAGCCTCTTTCAGCGCCGGCCACTTGCCCTGCGCTTCCTGCACCCGGTTCTCGCCGAAGACGCGCTGGCCGGCCTCGATGACGGGCCTGATTTCGGCGGCGTCAAAGGTCTTGGAAACGGCGACCAGCGTCACTGCGCCAGCGTCGCGCCGGGCTTCGCGCTCGGCGGCGGCGATCTTCGCCTTGACCGCTAAAAACTGCTGAACGGCATCGCCCATGTCCAAATCCCGCTGTTTTGACCGCGTTTTTTCCAGACGCGATACCCATATGGTTGACGGGTTTGCCAAACCATGGTGAACACCCGGACCACATCCAATGAACTGCCGAGCTGTCGCCCGCAGCCCGCATGCTTTTTAAGTGAAAAACGTCCCATGGCAACCGAACGATACAATCCGCGTGCGTCAGAGCCCAAATGGCAGAAAGCCTGGGCGGACAGGAAGCTTTTCGAGGCGCACAACGATGATCCGCGCCCGAAATACTACGTGCTGGAGATGTTCCCCTATCCGTCGGGGCGCATCCATATCGGGCATACGCGCAACTACACGATGGGTGACGTGGTGGCGCGCTACAAGCGGGCCAAGGGTTTCAACGTGCTGCATCCGATGGGCTGGGACGCCTTCGGCATGCCGGCCGAGAACGCGGCGATGCAGAACAAGGTCCATCCCAAGGAATGGACCTACCAGAACATCGCCACCATGCGCGAGCAGCTCAAGGTCATGGGCCTGTCGCTGGACTGGGCGCGCGAATTCGCGACCTGCGATGTCGACTACTACCACCGCCAGCAGATGCTGTTCCTCGACTTTGTCGAGAAGGGCCTGGTGACGCGCAAATCCTCGAAGGTCAATTGGGATCCGGAGGACATGACGGTGCTCGCCAACGAGCAGGTCATCGACGGGCGCGGCTGGCGCTCGGGCGCGCTGGTCGAACAGCGCGAGCTGACGCAATGGTTCTTCAGGATAACCGACTTTGCGCAGGATCTTCTGGATTCGCTCGATCGCCTCGACGAATGGCCCGAGAAGGTCAAGCTGATGCAGCACAATTGGATCGGCCGTTCGGAAGGCCTGCTGATCCGCTGGCCGCTGGCGGCTTCCGTCGCCGGCGAGCAGGAGCTGGAAGTCTATACGACGAGGCCCGACACCATCTTCGGCGCCTCCTTCATGGCGGTCGCCGCCGACCATCCGCTGGCCCGGAAGGCTGCCGAGACCAATCCGGCGCTGGCGAGCTTCATCGACGAAGTCCGCCATATGGGCACTTCGGTGGCGGCGCTGGAGACGGCCGAGAAGAAGGGCTTCGACACCGGAATCCGTGTCGTGCATCCGTTCGACGAGAACTGGACGCTACCGGTCTACGTCGCCAATTTCGTGCTGATGGACTACGGCACCGGCGCCATCTTCGGCTGCCCGTCCGGCGACCAGCGCGACCTCGACTTCGCCAACAAATACGGCCTGCCGGTGATCCCGGTGGTGATGCCGGAAGGGGCTGATCCCAAGACCTTCCAGGTCATCGAGGAAGCCTATGTCGACGACGGCGTGATGATCAATTCGCGTTTCCTCGACGGCATGAAGCCGGCTCGCGCTTTCGACGAGGTGGCGAAGCTCTTGGAGCAGAAGACGATCGGCAACCGGCCGATGGCCGAACGCAAGGTCAACTTCCGCCTGCGCGACTGGGGCATTTCGCGCCAGCGCTACTGGGGCTGCCCGATTCCGATGATCCATTGCGAGGATTGCGGCGTGGTGCCGGTACCGAAGGCAGACCTGCCGGTGAAGCTGCCCGACGACGTCGAGTTCGACCGCCCAGGCAACCCGCTCGACCGCCACCCGACCTGGCGGCATGTCAAATGCCCGCAATGCGGCAAGGACGCGCGGCGCGAAACCGACACGATGGACACGTTCGTCGATTCGTCGTGGTATTTCGCCCGCTTCACCGCGCCCTGGGCGAACGAGCCGACCGACCCGAAGGCGGCGAACGAGTGGCTGGCTGTCGACCAGTATATTGGCGGCATCGAGCACGCGATCCTGCATCTGCTCTATTCGCGCTTCTTCACCCGGGCCATGCGCGAGACCGGCCATCTCGATCTGGCAGAGCCGTTCAAGGGCCTGTTCACGCAAGGCATGGTGGTGCACGAGACCTATCGCGTGGGGTCGGCATCGAACGGGCGCTGGCTGGCGCCGACCGAGGTGCGGCTGGAGGACGTCGACGGCAAGCGCCGCGCCATCGAGATCGCCACGGGCGAGACGGCGGAGATCGGCTCCCTGGAAAAGATGTCGAAGTCGAAGAAGAACACGGTCAGCCCGGAAGACATCACCGACGGCTACGGCGCCGACACCGCGCGCTGGTTCATGCTGTCGGATTCGCCGCCCGAACGCGACGTCGAATGGACCGACGATGGCGCCGCCGGCGCGCATCGCTTCATGCAGCGCATCTGGCGCCTGGTCTCTACCGCGGCCGAATCGCTGGCCGGGGTCAAGCCCGCGCCGGCTGACGGCGGTGGGGCGGGGGCGGTTTCGAAGGCCACGCACAAGATCCTGAAAGCGGTCGGCGAGGACATCGAGAAACTCGCATTCAACCGCGCCATCGCCCGCATCTACGAACTCGCCAACGTGCTGACCACGCCGCTCAACGACGTGGCCGAAGGCAAGGCCGATGCCGCGCTCAAAGGCGCCTGCCGGGAGGCCGTGGAGGTGCTCGTGCACCTGATCGCGCCGATCATGCCGCATCTGGCCGAAGAATGCTGGGAGGCGCTCGGCGGCGCCGATCTGGTCGCCGAACGGCCGTGGCCGATCTTCGATCCGGCGCTGGTCGTCGACAATGAGGTCACCTATCCGGTCCAGGTCAACGGCAAGAAGCGCGGGGATTTGACAATTGCCCGCGACGCGGACCAAGGTGCGGTCGAAAAAGCCGTGCTCGCCCTCGACTTCGTGCAGAAAGCGCTCGAAGGCAAGGCTCCGCGCAAGGTGATCATCGTGCCGCAGAGGATCGTCAATGTCGTTGCCTGATCGGGAAAAGACAGAGCTGAGCCGTTTGCTGCGCCGTATCGCGCTTGCCGGCCTTGTCGGCTCGCTTGCGCTCGTTTCGGCCTGCCAAGTGCGGCCGCTCTACTCGAGCGCGCCGCTGTCGACCGGCTCGAGCGCCAATGCCGAACTGGCATCGATCGCCGTCAAGCCGGTCGGGACGCGTTACGGCCAGCAGGTGCGCAACAACCTGATCTTCGGGTTTGGGCGCGGCGCCGGCGAACCGGCCTCTCCGGCCTACTCGCTCGATCTCGGCGTGACCGAAGCCGTTGAATCCTCGGCGCTCGTGCAGGTCGGAACCGATCAGGACGAGCCGACCGCCGGTTCGGTGACGCTGACCGCCGGCTACACGCTGACCGATGCCAAAACCGGCGCGGTGATCGCGACCGGCAGGCGGGCGATCACCTCGTCCTTCGACAGGCCGCGCCAGGAATTCGCCGCGTACCGGGCACAGATCGATGCCGAGAACCGCGCCGCGCGCGAGCTCGCCAACGCGCTGCAACTGTCCATAGCCCAGGATCTCGCACGGCACGGCAAGACGGCCGGTTAGCGCCGCTCTTCGTTTACGGTAACATCGCGATCTGGTGCCTGGGCCGCCTTTGCCACGTCTCCGGAGCCAAATCTTCGCTCGCCTTTGGCCGAGGCGCGCGGGTGAGTGCACGATCGTGGGATGACGATCAGCCGCACGCATCCGGTCGTCCGACACCGCTGCGAAAGTCACGCTTCGCCGCTCCGGAGGGGCCGACGGGAAGCAACTGTTAACCACTCGCTCTCTATTGCTCAACAGACATTTCAGCGTGAGTCTTGAGCATGGAATCCAAGCGTTTTCCTCGGGTCGGTTCATTGAAGGCAGCGTCGCCCGATGACCCCGGGATGAAGCGTTTCATGGGTGTGGACAACAAGGCTGACGGCCAGCGAGCAGGAACAGCAGCAGGAGCCGGCCATTCCCCATCCCCTGTTGATCTCGGCGGCAACGAAAGCCCTGCCTGGCAAGACTATTTCTTCCTGGCCCCCAATGTGCGGTTTACGCGCACGCCAGACTATGAAACCAGCACGCGCCGTCCGCGGGACGAGGCGATTGCCGTCGAGCAAAGCGAATCACCAGCACCGCAGGCGCACGGCCAATTCACTGCGGCTGGGACGTCTTCATCGGCGCCGACACCAAGCCGAAACCTGTCTTTGGGCACCGCCAGGCCGCCCCTGGGCAACAGAGCCGTGACGCAGCCGGCCCCGGCATCCGTTCCGTCAGGACATGCCGGCGAAAAGGCGCGGGCCGTCGCTACGCCGGCGGGCCACAGGATGACTGCGGCGGCGCGGGCGTCCGCGCCGGCAGCGTCCGCCCAAGCAGCAGCGGCTCCGGTCAAGACGACGAGCCGCGAAAATGTGCGCTGGCCCTATCTGTCGGATCACGTCTTTTTCGAGGTCATGGCGCCCTATTTGGTCGAAGGCCCGTCACCCGCGCCGCGGGCCGTCCCGGTTGCACGCACGACCGCGCCTGTGGTCACCGAGCGGATCGACAACCGCCATGCGCCAGCGACCGATCCGACCGCGTTGTTCCGTGTCATCGAATGCCTTCCCGGGTCGCCGGCTCCGCCCGTCGCGCCGGATGTCCGTCCGGCCAACTCCAACCAGGCCGCGGTTCAGCCGGCGGCCAACCGCGTGCCGCAGCAAGCCCGGGCGAAGGCCGCAATTCCCGCCGTCGCGGGCAATGCCGTTCCGGCAAAGGTCACGCAAAGTCCGGAGGAAACCGTCCCGGCTCCGGCCGCGCGCGCATCGTCGCGAGCACCACTGGTCGGCAGGATCGTGCCGACCGTGACGGGCGAGACGTACGAACTTCCCTCGGAAGAATTGTTGCAGCAGCCGCCGGAGGGACAAGGCTTCTACATGTCGCAGGAGCGGCTCGAGCAGAATGCCGACCTCCTGGAAAGCGTGCTCGAGGATTTCGGCGTGCGCGGCGAGATCATCCATGTTCGCCCTGGTCCGGTCGTCACCCTCTATGAATTCGAGCCGGCGCCGGGCGTGAAATCCTCGCGCGTCATCGGTCTTGCCGACGACATCGCCCGCTCCATGTCGGCGATCTCGGCGCGCGTCGCCGTCGTGCCGGGCCGCAACGTCATCGGCATCGAGCTTCCGAACGAGGCGCGCGAAACCGTCTATTTCCGCGAGCTGATCGAATCGGAAGGCTTCCGCAAGACCGGCTGCAAGCTTGCGCTCTGCCTCGGCAAGACGATCGGCGGTGAGCCTGTGATCGCCGAGTTGGCGAAGATGCCCCATTTGCTGGTTGCCGGCACCACCGGTTCCGGCAAGTCGGTTGCCATCAACACGATGATCCTGTCGCTGCTCTACCGGCTGAAGCCGGAGGAATGCCGGCTGATCATGGTCGATCCCAAGATGCTCGAACTCTCCGTCTATGACGGCATCCCGCATCTTTTGACCCCCGTCGTCACCGATCCGAAAAAGGCCGTTACCGCGCTCAAATGGGCGGTGCGCGAGATGGAGGATCGCTATCGCAAGATGGCCCGGCTCGGGGTGCGTAACATCGACGGCTACAATCAGCGCGCCGCCGCTGCCCGCGAAAACGGCGAGACGGTCGTGATGACCGTGCAGGCGGGCTTCGAAAAGGGCACCGGCGAGCCGCTCTTCGAGCAGCAGGAAATCGACCTCGCGCCAATGCCTTACATCGTCGTCATCGTCGACGAGATGGCCGACCTGATGATGGTCGCCGGCAAGGAGATCGAAGGCGCCATCCAGCGCCTGGCCCAGATGGCGCGCGCGGCCGGCATCCACCTGATCATGGCGACGCAGCGTCCCTCGGTCGATGTCATCACGGGCACGATCAAGGCCAATTTTCCGACCCGGATTTCCTTCCAGGTCACCTCCAAGATCGACAGCCGCACCATCCTTGGCGAGCAGGGCGCCGAGCAGCTGCTCGGCCAGGGCGACATGCTGCACATGATGGGTGGCGGGCGCATCGCCCGCGTGCACGGCCCCTTCGTTTCCGACGTGGAGGTCGAGCATGTCGTGGCGCATCTGAAGGCGCAGGGTCGCCCCGAATACCTGGAAACCGTGACGGCCGACGAGGATGAAGAGGAAGACGAAGGCGATGAGGGCGCGGTCTTCGACAAGGGCGCCGTTGCGGCGGAGGACGGCGATTCCAGCTACGACGAGGCGGTCAAGGTGGTGTTGCGCGACAAGAAATGTTCGACGTCCTACATTCAGCGCCGCCTCGGCATCGGTTATAACCGCGCCGCCTCCCTGGTCGAGCGCATGGAGAAGGAAGGTCGGGTCGGCGCACCGAACCATGTCGGCAAGCGCGAGATCATCATGGGCCGGCGCCCGCCGGTAACCGCAGTTGAGGATGACGGCACGGATTGACCGGCCTCTTGATCCGCAGCGCATAAAAAAGGCCGGTTGCCCGGCCTTTTTTCGCATCGGATATAGGTTCGCTCAGCCGATCTTCTGGCCGGTCTTGGCCCAGTCGGCGAGGAAGGCGGCAAGGCCCTTGTCGGTCAGTGGGTGATTGACCAGCGCCTTCAGGGTCGCGGGCGGCGCGGTGACGATATCGGCGCCGATGAGCGCCGCCTGCTTGACGTGGTTCACGGTGCGCACGGACGCGGTCAGGATCTCGGTCTGGAAATCGTAATTGTCGTAGATCTGACGGATCTCCTGGATCACTTCCATGCCGTCGGAGCCGGTATCGTCGACGCGGCCGACGAAGGGCGAGATGAAGGAGGCGCCTGCCTTGGCGGCGAGCAGCGCCTGGTTGGCCGAGAAGCAGAGCGTGACATTGACCATGCGGTTCATCTCGGTGCGGATCGTCTTGCACGCCTTCAACCCGTCCAGCGTCAACGGCACCTTGATGGCGACATTCGGAGCGATCTTGGCCAGCACCTCGGCCTCGGCCATCATCTGCTTGTATTCGGTCGCCACGACCTCCGCGGAGACCGGCCCTTCGACGATGTCGCAGATCTGCTTGGTGACCTCGGCTATCTTGCCGCCTGACTTCAGGATCAGCGACGGGTTGGTGGTGACGCCATCGAGCAGCCCCAGATCGATAAGTTCACGGATTTCCTTGATATCGGCGGTGTCGGCAAAAAATTTCATGGCGGTCTCCTGACGATTTCGTCGTGCTTGGGAAGGCACGTTCAGCGTTGCCCTTTGATCTAGAGCAAAGTCGGGGCAAGGTCACGCCTCATGATCGAAGATTCGCCCTTTGTCGCAGCCGCACCGGTGCTGGTGCCGATGCCGGCCGAACGCCCTTACACCTATGCCGTGCCCGCCGGCATGCGGGTGGTGCCGGGCTCGATCGTGCGCGTGCCGCTCGGGCCTCGCCAGGTCGCCGGCATCGTCTGGGACGGCGCGGTCGAGACGGTCGACGCGAAAAAGCTGCGCCCGATCGAACAGGTCTTCGACTGCCCGCCGATCGACCGGGCGATGCGCCGTTTCGTCGACTGGGTGGCGCAGTACACGCTCTCGGCGCCGGGCATGGTGGCGCGCATGCTGCTGAGGGCGCCGGAGGCTTTCGATCCGGAACCTTGGATCGAGGGGTTGCAGCGAACCGCGGCGGTTCCGGACCGGATGACGGATGCGCGGGCCCGCGTGCTGGAGGCGGCCGACGGAGGACTGGCCTGGACGCGATCCGGTCTGGCCCATGCGGCCGGCGTGTCGTCGACGGTAATCGAAGGGCTGAAGGCGCAAGGCGTGTTCGAAACGGTGATGATCCCGCCGCGGCCCGTGGTGGCGGAGCCTGACCCAGCCTACGCCACGCCGGAATTGATGCCCGACCAGAACGAAGCCGCACGGCTGCTGCGCGCCAATGTCGCGGGTGGTGGCTTCAACGTCGCACTGCTCGACGGCGTCACCGGTTCGGGCAAGACGGAGGTTTATTTCGAAGCGGTGGCGGCGGCACTCGACCGGGGCAAGCAGGTGCTGATCCTGCTGCCTGAAATCGCATTGACCCACGCTTTCCTCGAACGGTTTCAGCAGCGCTTTGGCGCCAAGCCCGCCGAATGGCACTCCGACCTGCCGCCGAGGATGCGCGAACGTGTCTGGCGGCAGGTGGCGGAAGGCGGTGTGCGGGTCGTGGCCGGCGCACGCTCGGCGCTGTTCCTGCCGTTCAAGGAGCTTGGCCTGATCGTCGTCGACGAGGAGCACGACCCCGCCTACAAGCAGGAAGACCGCGTCTTCTACAATGCCCGCGACATGGCTGTCGTGCGCGGCCATATAGGCGGCTTCCCCGTGGTGCTGGCATCGGCGACGCCATCGGTCGAGAGCCGCGTCAATGCCAGCCAGGGCCGCTACGCCAGGGCGGTGCTGTCCGCCCGCTTCGCCGAGGCGGCACTTCCCGATCTGAAAGCGATCGACATGCGGCGCGCGCCGCCGGCGCGCGGCGGCTTCCTGTCGCCGGTTCTGATCGAGCACATGCGCCGGACGCTGGAGAGGAAGGAACAGTCGCTCTTGTTCCTCAACCGGCGCGGCTATGCGCCGCTGACGCTGTGCCGCGTCTGCGGCCACCGCTTCGGTTGCCCGGTCTGCTCGGCCTGGCTGGTCGAGCACCGCTTTCGCGGCCAGCTCGTCTGCCATCATTGCGGGCACAATGAGCGCCGTCCGGAAGCCTGTCCGGAATGCGGCACGCTCGATCATCTGGTCGCCTGCGGGCCGGGCGTCGAGCGCATCGCCGAGGAAGTCGTCACGCATTTCCCGGATGCACGCACCATCGTCTTGTCGTCGGATCTGATGGGCGGCGTGCGACGGCTGCGGCTGGAGCTGGAAGCCATCGCCAATGGCGAGGCCGACATCGTCATCGGCACGCAGCTCGTCGCCAAGGGCCACAATTTCCCCAACATGACCTTGGTCGGTGTCGTCGATGCCGATCTCGGCCTTGCCAATGGCGATCCGCGCGCCGCCGAGCGCACCTTCCAGTTGCTCAGCCAGGTGACCGGCCGCGCCGGGCGCACCGGCAAGAAGAGCCTCGGCCTGTTGCAGACCTTCCAGCCCGACCATCCGGTGATGCGGGCGATCGTCTCCGGCGATGCCGACGCGTTCTACGAGCGCGAGATTTCCGAGCGCGAGCGGGCGGCTCTGCCGCCCTTCGGCCGGCTGGCCGGCGTCATCGTCAGCGCGGTGACGCGGGCGGAAGCCGAGGGCCATGCCCGCGGCCTGCGCCGTGCCGCGCCCGAGGCATCCGACCTGTTCGTGCTCGGGCCGGCCGAAGCGCCGCTGTCCCTGCTCGGCGGCCGTCACCGCTTCCGCCTGCTGATCCAGGGCGAGCGCCGCGCCGACATGCAAGGGTTTATCCGAACCATGCTGGCCAACGGGCCAAAGCAGCGCGGCTCGGTGCGGGTGCAGGTCGATATCGATCCGCAGAGCTTTTTGTAAAACGGGATCTCAACCATGGCCGCCGCTGCGAGAGAAAAGGAGATCACATGAAAACCCTTGGGTTGCTCGGCGGCATGAGCTGGGAATCGACGGCGATCTATTATCGCCTGCTCAACGATCTGGTAAGGCAGCGTCTCGGCGGGCTGCATTCGGCGAAATTGCTGCTCTGGTCGTTCGACTTCGCCGAGATCGCCGAGCTGCAACATCACGGGGACTGGGAAGGCGCCGGCGTGCTCTTGGTCGATGCCGCGCGCAAGCTCGAGTCAGCTGGCGCGGAAGGCCTGCTTTTGTGCACCAACACCATGCACAAGCTCGCCGACCAGGTGCAGGCCTCGGTGTCGATCCCGCTGATCCACATCGCCGACGCCACCGCAGCCGGCATCAAGGCAGCCGGCATGCGGCGCCCGGCGCTGCTGGCAACGCGGTTCACCATGGAGCAGGATTTCTACAAGGACCGGCTTGTCGACAAACATGGATTGCAGCCGATCGTGCCGGACCGGGCAGGGCGCGACATGGTCCATCGCATCATCTATGACGAGCTCTGCCAGGGCATCGTCGCCGAGGCATCGAAAGCCGCCTATGTCGCCGAGATCAACCGCCTGCGGCGCGATGAAAATATCGACAGCGTGATCATGGGCTGCACCGAAATCACCATGCTGATCGGCCAGCAGGATTTCGACATTCCGGTCTTCGATACGACGCGCATCCATGCCGAAGCGGCGGTCGCCTTCGCGCACTCTTGATGCGTTTGGCCTAAAGTGCCGGCCGCCATCTGGCGCGCGGCTTTTCCTCCGCTAGAATGCCCGCGATTTCGGAGCGGCATTTACGAGGGGACACTATGGATTTTGCGTTTCCATGGCCGGTGAGCCAGGGCGAATGGCTGGCCTGGTCGAGTGCCGTCGTCACGGTGCTGCTCGGCCTGGTGCTTTTCCTGGCGCCGGGGCTCGCCTTCCGCATCCTGCGCTTGCAGGTCAAGCCGGAGAAGGCGGCGGCGATTGCCGAAGGGCGCGGCCGCATGTCGGGCTTCTATCTCGGCGTCGGCCTCTGCTGCATCCTGCTGGCGCAGCCGCTGATCTACATGGCGCTCGGCTTCTCCTGGCTGTTCACCGCCTTCGGCCGGTTGCTGTCGATGATGTCGGATGGCGCCAACACGCCCTTCAACTGGGTTTCCATCGTCGTGGAACTGGCGCTGGCGGCGTTGCCGCTTGCCTTTGCCTTCGGCTTCCTGCCTTGAATCCGCAGGCAATCCAGGGACTTCGTCGCCGGATGCGACAATAGTGCCTGAAAACCATGCGGAACGACGCATTGCGGTCTTAAAAGGCCTGTGCTAGACGGCAATCGACTTTCGGCCGGGGATAGCGGAAGCCGCGCCTCCGTGCTTGAAAAAATGCAGTAAGGTCAAAGATTTAGCCAGAGTTTCCGCTCGCGCCAACAATCTGCGGCCTGTCAGACAAGAGAAAAGACGGTCCGTGGCCCAATCGTCATCGCCAATCTCAGGTGTCGCAGAGCGCTATGCGGGTTCGCTGTTCGAACTGGCATCGCAGGCGAATTCCGTCGCCAAGGTCGAAGCCGACCTCAACAGTTTCGAGGCGATGCTCGCGGGCAGCGCCGACTTGACCCGGCTGATCAACAGCCCGGTGTTCTCCAGCGAGGACCAGGCCAAGGCCATCGCGGCCATCGCCGACAAGGCCGGGATCACCGGCCTGACCGGCAATTTCCTGCGCGTCGTCGCCAAGAACCGCCGGCTGTTCGCCGTGCCCGGCATGATCAAGGCATTCCGCCAGATCGCCGCCGAGCATCGTGGCGAGACGGCCGCCGAGGTAACGTCGGCACATCAACTGACCGCTGCCCAGCAGGCCGAACTCAAGGCGGCGCTGAAGAGCGTTGCCGGCAAGGACGTTTCCATCTCCGTCACCGTCGATCCGTCGCTGCTCGGCGGACTGGTGGTCAGGATGGGCTCGCGCCAGATCGATACGTCGCTCAAAACCAAACTCAATTCGCTCAAGCTTGCACTGAAAGAGGTCGGCTGATGGACATCCGCGCCGCGGAAATTTCCGCAATTCTGAAAGACCAGATCAAGAATTTCGGCAAGGAGGCCGAGGTCTCCGAAGTCGGACAGGTGCTGTCCGTCGGTGACGGTATCGCCCGCGTCTACGGCCTCGACAATGTCCAGGCCGGCGAGATGGTCGAATTCCCCGGCGGCATCCGCGGCATGGCGCTCAACCTCGAAGCCGACAATGTCGGCGTCGTCATCTTCGGCGCCGACCGCGACATCAAGGAAGGCGACACCGTCAAGCGCACCGGCGCCATCGTCGACGTTCCGGTCGGCCCGGGCCTGCTCGGCCGCGTCGTCGACGCGCTCGGCAACCCGATCGACGGCAAGGGCCCGATCAAGGCGACCGAACGCAAGCGCGTCGACGTCAAGGCGCCCGGCATCATTCCGCGCAAGTCGGTGCATGAGCCGATGTCGACGGGCCTCAAGGCCATCGACGCGCTGATCCCGGTCGGCCGCGGCCAGCGCGAGCTGGTCATCGGCGACCGCCAGACCGGCAAGACCGCCATCATCCTCGACACGATGCTCAACCAGAAATCGGTGCACGACAACGGCCCCGAGAAGGAAAAGCTCTACTGCGTCTACGTCGCCGTCGGCCAGAAGCGCTCGACCGTGGCACAGTTCGTCAAGGTGCTGGAAGAGCGCGGCGCGCTCGAATATTCGATCATCATCGCCGCCACCGCTTCCGATCCGGCGCCGATGCAGTTCCTGGCGCCGTTCGCCGGCTGCACCATGGGCGAGTATTTCCGCGACAACGGCATGCATGCGCTGATCAGCTACGACGATCTGTCGAAGCAGGCCGTCGCCTATCGCCAGATGTCGCTGCTCTTGCGCCGCCCGCCGGGCCGCGAAGCCTATCCGGGCGACGTCTTCTACCTGCATTCGCGCCTGCTCGAGCGCGCCGCCAAGCTCAATGACGACATGGGCAACGGTTCGCTGACGGCGCTGCCGGTCATCGAAACGCAGGCCAACGACGTGTCGGCCTATATCCCGACCAACGTGATCTCGATCACCGACGGCCAGATCTTCCTCGAAACCAACCTGTTCTTCCAGGGCATCCGTCCGGCCGTCAATGTCGGCCTGTCGGTGTCGCGCGTCGGCTCCTCGGCGCAGATCAAGGCGATGAAGCAGGTTGCCGGCTCCATCAAGGGCGAGCTCGCGCAGTACCGCGAAATGGCGGCGTTCGCGCAGTTCGGCTCGGATCTCGACGCCGCCACGCAGCGCCTGCTCAACCGCGGTTCGCGCCTGACCGAGCTCCTGAAGCAGCCGCAGTTCTCGCCGCTGAAGACGGAAGAGCAGGTCGCGGTGATCTTCGCCGGCGTCAACGGCTATCTCGACAAGCTGCCGGTCAACCAGGTCGGCAAGTTCGAGCATGGCCTGCTCAGCCACATGCGTTCGGCCGGCAAGGACGTCCTCGACGCCATCCGCAAGGAAAAGGCGCTGTCGGACGATCTGCGCGGCAAGCTGAAGGCCGAGATCGACGCGTTCGCCAAGACCTTCGCCTGAGCGAAGCGCCAGTCCGGATGAGACAAGACGGGATCAGGTTTGAAGCATGCCTTCATTAAAAGACCTTCGTAACCGTATCGCCTCGGTCAAGGCGACGCAGAAGATCACCAAGGCGATGCAGATGGTCGCCGCGGCGAAGCTGCGCCGCGCACAGGAGGCCGCCGAAGCGGCGCGCCCCTATTCGGAGCGCATGGGTTCCGTGCTGGCCAATATCACCCAGGCGATCGGCGGCGGTGGCGATGCCCCGGCGCTGATGACCGGCACCGGCAAGGACGACGTGCACCTGCTCGTCGTCTGCACCGCCGAGCGCGGCCTGTGCGGCGGCTTCAATTCGCAGATCGCCCGCCTTGCCCGCGACCACATCCGCAGGCTCCTGGCCGACGGCAAGCAGGTCAAGATCATCTGTGTCGGCAAGAAGGGTTTCGATATCCTGCGCCGCGACTATGCCTCGATGATCCTCGACCGGATCGACCTGCGCGAAGTCAAGACGCTCGGCTTCGTCAATGCCGATGCGATCGCCAAGAAGGTCATCCACCTCTTCAACGAGGGCGGCTTCGATATCTGCACGCTGTTCTATTCGCAGTTCAAGTCGGTGATCAGCCAGGTCCCGACCGCGCAGCAAATCATTCCGGCTGCCGAGCCCCCGGCCGCGGCCGAGTCCACGGATGGCGGCAACGCCGTCTACGAGTACGAGCCGGAGCCGGGTGAAATCCTGTCCGAGCTCATTCCGCGCAACATCGCGGTGCAGATCTTCCGCGCGCTGCTTGAAAACGCGGCGGGCGAGATGGGCGCCAAGATGAGCGCCATGGACAATGCCACGCGCAACGCCGGCGAGATGATCAACAAGCTGTCGATCACCTACAACCGCCAGCGCCAGGCGCAGATCACCAAGGAACTGATCGAAATCATTTCGGGCGCCGAGGCGCTCTAGGCACGGTTTCCCGGGGTCAACGACCTCGATCCGACCGCGCGAGAAACAAAGGACGAAAAGGGTAAAGACGATGGCGAAAGCAGCGACCCCCAAGACTGCGACCCCCAAGACTGCGGCTCCCAAGGCAGCAGCCCCGGCCAAGGCAACACCGGCAAAGGCTCCGGCCGCAGCAGCCAAGGCGGCTCCGGCCAGGAAAGCGGCAGCGCCGACCAGGGCCGCCGCGGTAAAAACCCCGGCCGTGGCCAGTAAGGCCACCGGCATCGTCGGCAAGGTCCGGCAGGTCATCGGCGCCGTGGTCGACGTACAGTTCGGCGATCACCTGCCGCCGATCCTGAATGCGCTCGAGACCACCAATGTCGGCAACCGCCTGGTTCTCGAAGTGGCCCAGCATCTGGGCGAAAACACCGTGCGCTGCATCGCCATGGATTCCACCGAAGGCCTGGTGCGCGGCCAGGAAGTGCGCGACACCGGCGGCCCGATCGCCGTGCCGGTCGGTCCGGGCATGCTCGGCCGCATCATCAACGTCATCGGCGAGCCGGTCGACGAAGCAGGCCCGGTCGACGCGGTCGAGTTGCGCTCGATCCACCAGCCGGCCCCGGCCTATATCGAACAGTCGACGGAAGCGCAGATCCTGATCACCGGCATCAAGGTGCTCGACCTGCTCGCGCCCTATGCCAAGGGCGGCAAGATCGGCCTGTTCGGCGGCGCCGGCGTCGGCAAGACCGTGCTGATCCAGGAACTGATCAACAACATCGCCAAGGCGCATGGCGGCTATTCGGTGTTCGCCGGGGTCGGCGAGCGCACCCGTGAGGGCAACGACCTCTATCACGAGTTCATCGAATCCGGCGTCAACAAGAAGGGCGGCGGCGAAGGCTCCAAGGCGGCGTTGGTCTATGGTCAGATGAACGAGCCGCCGGGCGCACGTGCCCGCGTCGGCCTGACCGGCCTGACGGTCGCCGAATATTTCCGCGACCAGGGCCAGGACGTGCTGTTCTTCGTCGACAACATCTTCCGCTTCACGCAGGCCGGTTCGGAAGTGTCGGCGCTGCTCGGCCGTATCCCCTCGGCCGTGGGCTACCAGCCCACGCTCGCCACGGACATGGGCGCCCTGCAGGAACGCATCACCACCACCACCAAGGGCTCGATCACCTCGGTGCAGGCCATCTACGTGCCGGCCGACGACTTGACCGACCCGGCGCCGGCGACCTCGTTCGCCCACCTCGACGCGACGACGACGCTCAACCGCTCGATCGCCGAAAAGGGCATCTATCCGGCGGTCGATCCGCTGGACTCGACCTCGCGCATGCTCGACCCGCTGGTGGTCGGCGAAGAGCACTATGCCGTCGCGCGCCAGGTGCAGTCGATCCTCCAGCGCTACAAGTCGCTGCAGGACATCATCGCCATCCTGGGCATGGACGAGTTGTCGGAAGAGGACAAGCAGACGGTGGCCCGCGCCCGCAAGATCGAGCGCTTCCTGTCGCAGCCCTTCTTCGTCGCCGAAGTGTTCACCGGGGCGCCCGGCAAGCTGGTCGACCTCGCCGACACCATCAAGGGCTTCAAGGGCCTCTGCAACGGCGACTACGACCACCTGCCGGAAGCCGCCTTCTACATGGTCGGCGGCATCGAGGAAGCGGTCGAGAAGGCACAGCGTCTCGCGGCTGAAGCGGCGTAAAGAAGCGAATAGCGAATAGGGAGTAGCGAATAGGGAAGTAGCGGTGCGGCGAGTTTGTTCTTACTACTCGCTACTCACTATTCCCTACTCACTAAATTGATCATGGCTGAAGCTTTCAAGTTCGAACTGGTCTCGCCGGAGCGCCTGCTGGTTTCCGCAGAGGTCGAGGCCGTCGTCATTCCGGGTGCCGAGGGCGAGATGACCGTGATGGCGCATCACGCACCGGTCATGACCAGCATCAAGCCGGGCGTCGTCACGGTGAAAGCCGTCTCGGGCGGTGAAGAGCGTTACGTCGTCTTCGGCGGCTTCGCCGACATCGTTCCGGCCGGCTGCACGCTGCTGGCGGAATCGGCTGTCGCGGTGAAGGACGTCGACCGCGCCGATCTCGCGCGCCGCATCCAGGAAGCCAGGGAAGACGCCGCCGACGCCAAGGACGACCAGTCGCGCACCAAGGCCGAGCAATTCCTCAGCCAGCTCACCACGCTGGAAGGCGCCATCCTGCCGGCTTGAGATTCGCACCAATAGTCTACTGAAAAGCGGGGCCTTGCCTCGCTCTTTTATTAAGGCGTCCCCCGGTCGCGTGACGTGAAGATTCGGGCACACGGCGGAGGTCGGCGGGCCAGCGCCCCCCTCTGTCCTGCCGGACATCTCCCCCACGGGTGGGGAGATCGGCCGTCACCGCGGCTTTCGCCAATCTCGAACGTTGCAGATTAACGCCAGCAGACATTGCAGGACTGGCGCCAGCATCGAAGCTGCCAATCTCCCCCCTCGTGGGGGAGATGTCCGGCAGGACAGAGGGGGGCGCGACGGAATGAGACGCTTGCTTTGGATCGCCTCGGTGACATCCAACAAGGCCCTAATCTATCTGTTCAACGCTTCGAATGCTGCCGCCGGGCCGCCATTGCCTAGACGTTCCAGATGGACGGCCACGAATTCGATCAGCGTCTGGCGTTTCGGGTGGTCCTTGGCGAAGCCGGCCAGGTCGAATACCGCCGCCGCAGTTTCGTTCGCCGGCAACTGCTGGCTGAAAAGCGCCGCCAATGCCGCATCCACCGGATCGGTGAAATGGCCTTCCGGCAACGTCTTGCCGCGTGCCTCGCAGGCCGCGATCCAGGCTGCCACCACCAGCATGAGATGCACCGGCGAGGCACCGCCCCTCAGCCGCTCGATCGCGGAGGCCATGATGCGCTGCGGCAGTTTCTGGCTGCCGTCATTGGCGATCTGTGCGGTGCGGTGGGCGAGCGCGGTGTTGGAGAAACGCTCGGCAAGCTCTGCCGTATAGCTCGCCGTGTCCAACCCGGCATTGGTGGGCAGCGTCGGGATTGCCTCGGCCCAGAGCGCATCGACAAACCGCCTGATCGCCGGATCGGCGAAGGCGCGGTCGACGGTGGCGTGTCCGCTGAGCAGGCCAAGATAGGCAATGGCCGAATGCGCGCCATTGAGCAACCTCAGCTTCATGTCCTCGAAGGGCCCGACATCCCCGACCATGGTGACGCCGAACTTTTCCCAGGCCGGGCGGCCTGCCGGAAAATTGTCTTCGACCACCCACTGGCAGAACGGCTCGGTCATGACGGGCCAGGCGTCCTCGACGCCGAGCTCGAGGGCGACCCGCGCCCGGTCGGCATCGGTCGTGGCCGGCACGATGCGGTCGACCATGCTTGACGGAAACGCGACCTCGTCGGCGATATGGCCGGCAAGCCTGGTAGCGCCTTTCGCACCGAGGCTGGCATCGCGCAGCGTGGCGAATTCCACCAGCAGCCTGTGCAAGGTCGCGCCGTTGGCCGGGAGGTTGTCGCAGGAGAGCACGGTGAAGGGCTGCAAGCCAGCCGCGCGACGCCGTGCAAGCGCCTCGGTCAGAAAACCGTGCGCGGTCTTCGGCAGATGCGGGTTCGCCAGATCGTGGGCGATGTCCGTGTGGGCCGCGTCGAGCCCGCCCCCGGCGGCCCGCAGATAGGCCTTCTCGGTAATGGTCAGCGTCACGATACGGATGCGCGGATCGGTCAGCGCGGCCAGCACGGCGGCGGGATCTTCCGGCGCCACCAGCATCGCGCCAATGGAGCCGATGACATGAAGCCTTTCTTCGCCCCCGCTGCGGATCGCCAGTGTGTAGAGCCCGTCCTGCGGCGCCAGCGCATCGCGCGTGTCGGCACTGCGCAGCGAAACGCCGACGATGCCCCAGTCCGTCTCTCCAGCACTCAGGCAATCGTCGACATAGGCTGCCTGGTGGGCGCGATGAAAGGCGCCGACCCCCAGATGCACGATGCCTTGCGTGACCGATGCGCGATCAAAACGCGGCACGGCGATCCTCGCCGGCAACGTCGCGATCGTATTCTTCGAAAGACGCCTGTTCATTGCCGTGCGAAGTCCCCGATTGGTCTTTGGGAGCCGCCCTGTAAGGTCGGCGAAGGAGAAACGGCAGCGGCGTAACATCCACTGCCGTCCGGCACAATGGCCGGTTCCCGATTCAAAGTCATCATACAACAATCCATTTTTTGTATGTTGACATTATTTCCTCGCGACCCTACCGATAGCGCCTCTGGGGAGGATCACCGTGGCACTGACAGATGCGGATTTGCTGCTTAGCACCGACGTGCGTCCACGCTCGCTTGCCCGCACCGGATGCTGGCCCAATGGCCAGGATGAGCAGGGATGACAGGCTGGTGATGCGCCGGCTCTGAGCCGGCGCCTTTATTTTTAAAAAAGGGAGGAAGTCATGTTGCATTTTTCGAAATTGACGGCGGCCACATTCGCCATTGGCTCACTGTTGATCGGCATTGCCAACGCGCAAACCGTGCTTCGGTCGGCCGACACGCACCCCGACGGCTATCCGACGGTCGAGGCGGTGAAATACATGGGCGAACTGATCAAGCAGCGCACCGATGGCCGCTATTCGGTCGAGGTCTATCATTCGGCGCAGCTCGGCGAGGAGAAGGACACGATCGAGCAGACCCAGACCGGCGTCATCGACCTCAATCGTGTCTCGATGGGGCCGTTCAACGGCATCGTGCCGGAAACCGCGGTGCCGTCGCTGCCCTACATATTCCGCTCGGTCGAACATATGCGCCATGTCATGGACGGGCCGATCGGCGACGACATCCTGAAAGCTTTCGAGGCACATGACCTGGTCGGTCTGGCCTTCTACGATTCCGGCGCGCGCTCCTTCTACAACACCAAGAAGGACATCGCCTCGATCGCCGACCTGAAGGGCATGAAATTCCGCGTCATCCAGTCGGACGTGTTCGTCGACATGGTCAACGCACTGGGCGCCAACGCCACGCCGATGGCTTATGGCGAAGTCTATTCGGCCCTTGAGACCGGCGTCATCGACGGCGCGGAAAACAACTGGCCGAGCTTCGAATCCGCCAAGCACTATGAGGTCGCCAAGCACTACACGCTCGACCAGCACCAGATCGTTCCGGAGGTGCTGGTGATGGCGAAGGCGAGCTGGGACAAGCTCTCGCCGGAAGACCAGGCGGTCGTGCGCCAGGCGGCCAAGGACAGCGTCGTCAAGATGCGCGAACTGTGGGACGCGCAGGAGAAGAAATCCCGCGACATCGTGGAGAAGGCAGGCGTCAAGGTCAGCGAGATCGACAAGCAGCCGCTGATCGATGCGATGAAGCCGGTCTATGACAAATATCTGTCGACGCCGGCGCTGAAGGACCTCGCCGCCCGCATCCAGGCAACCAAGTGAAGTCGGCCGCGGGGCGGGCAATGCATGCCGCCCCGCGCCTTCGTGACCGGCCGGCGATCGGGAGGATCAGATGGCGACAATGACAAGCAGCGCGGCGCCGCCACGGTTCAGCGTCGTGCTTTCGAGGATTTGCGATGGAGCGCTCTATCTGGCCGGCATCGGGCTGGTCGCCATGACCGCGCTCGTCGCCTATCAGGTCTTCTTCCGCTTCGTGCTCAATTCGTCGCCGAGCTGGACCGAAACCAGCGCCATCATGCTGATGAACTGGTTCATCTTCCTCGGCGCCGCCGTCGGCGTACGGGAGAACTATCATATGGGGTTCGACGTGCTGCTTTATATCCTGCCGAAAGGCAGCAAGGGAGCGTTGCGCACGCTGTCCGACCTGATCGTGCTCGGCTTCGGGTTCGGCATGGTCTGGTACGGCTGCAAGCTTGTCGGCCTGACCTGGCACACCATCATCCCGGCACTCGAACTGCCGGGCGGCTTCGACTATCTGCCGCTGGTCGCCGGCGGCGTGCTGATCTGCCTGTTCTCGGCCGAGCGCATCGCGCTGCGCTGGTCGGGCGTCGATATCGACAAGGATATCAATCTCGAGGACGTGCCGGAGATGCCGGCGGTGCAGGAGGCCTAGATGGAGCTCTGGATCCTGTTCGGCGTCTTCACGCTGCTGATGTTCGGCGGCACGCCGATCGCGTTCTGCCTCGGTGCGGCATCCTTCGCCACCGTGCTCTATCTCGGCCTGCCGCCCCTGGTCGTGTTCCAGCAGATGAAATCGGGCATGAGCGCGTTCTCCCTGATGGCGATTCCGTTCTTCATCTATGCCGGCGATCTGATGGTGCGCGGCGGCATCGCGCAGCGCATCGTTTCCTTTGCCGGCTCCCTGGTCGGCCATGTCCGGGGCGGCCTCGGCCAGGTCAACATCATCGCCGGCACGCTGTTCGGCGGCATTTCCGGCTCGGCCGTGGCCGAGGCCGCGGCCGTCGGCGGGCTGATGATCCCGCAGATGAAGGCACGCGGCTACGGCGCCGACTATGCCGTCAACGTCACCTCGATGGCGGCGCTGATCGCGCTGCTTTTGCCGCCGTCGCAGAACATGATCATCTACTCGATCGCCGGGGGCGGCAAGATTTCGATCGCCGACCTGTTCACCGCCGGCATACTACCGGGCCTTCTGTTCGCCGCCTCGCTGATGGTCACCGCCTATTTCGTCGCCCGCAGCCGCGGCTACCCGGTCGAGGCCTTCCCCGGTTTTTCGCGCGTCGGGCAGCTGGCGCTCATCGCTATTCCCGGACTGCTCCTGATCGGCATCATCTTCGGCGGCGTCCGCTCCGGAATCTTCACGGCGACGGAGAGTTCGTGCATCGCCATTCTCTACGCCTTGCTTGTTACCGTCCTCGTCTATCGCTCGATGGGCTGGGGCGATTTCGTCCACGCCACCAAGGGCGCCGTGCGCACCACTTCGATGGTGCTCTTGATCATCGGCACGGCGGCTTCTTTCAGCTGGCTGATGGCCTATCTCAAAGTGCCGGTGCTGCTGATCGCCGGCATGAATGCGATCTCCACCGATCCGCTCGTCGTTCTGCTGTTGCTCAATGTCCTGATGCTGGTGCTCGGCACCTTCATGGACATGGGGCCGATGATCATCATCTGCACGCCGATCTTCCTGCCGCTGGTCACGCATTATGGCGTGGACCCCGTGCATTTCGGCGTCATCACCATCCTCAACCTCGGCATCGGGCTGAACACGCCGCCGGTCGGCACGGTGCAGTTCGTCGCTTGCGCGGTCGGCAAGATCACGGTCTGGGAAGCGATGCGCTCGATCTGGCCGTTCTATGGCGCCGGTATCGTGGTTCTCGGGCTGGTGACCTATATTCCGGCCATCTCGCTCTGGTTGCCGAGCGTGTTCAAATAGAGGACGAGATGGCATTGGATAGCGCAACCGACCTCAGGGTCGAGAGAAAACCCAAACTGTCGGAGACCGTCGTCGCGGCGATCCGCAGGCAGCTTCAGGCCGGCGAGATCCTGCCCGGCCACAAACTGCCGACCGAGGGCCAGTTGACCGAAACCTTCGGCGTCAGCCGCACCGTCATCCGCGAAGCCCTGGCCAAGCTCGCCGCCGACGGCCTGGTCGAGCCGCGGCAGGGCGCCGGGGTATTCGTCACCGAGCACATCTCGACGATGTTCGGGGCACTTGCGGCCGATATGGGCAGCAAGGATTCGATCGCGCTCAACGTGCTCGAAGTGCGCCTGGCGATCGAGATCGAATCGGCCGGGCTCGCCGCCATCCGCCGCAACGCGGCCCAGGAGGCGGCGATCCAGGAAGCCTTCTTCGAGTTCGAACGGCTGCTGCTCGCCAGCGAGCCGACCGGTCCGGCCGACCTCGCCTTCCATCGCGCCATCGCCAGCGCCACCAACAACCCGTTCTATGTCGAGATGCTCGACGTGCTCGGCCGGCGTGCCATTCCGTGCGACGTGACCTCGCCCTGGTCGACCGAGCTTGTGCAGTCCGACAGCTATCAGCGCGGGCTGCAGCGCGAGCATCTGGTGATCCTGAACGCGATCACATCGGGAGACGCCGAGGCCGCGCGCGAGGCGATGCGCACGCATCTCACCGCCAGCCAGCAGCGCTATCGCGAGCGCCTGCATGCGCGGCAAGTCTACTATTCCGACTCGGTCAAGGCGGCCGCCGGCGAATGATCTATCTCAAGTCAGGACAGCAATGAGCCAGAACCACACCGACTATACATCGCGCTTCGCCATCGACCCTACCGCCGCCGCGGCCATGGGAACCGACGAGCTGCGTCATAATTTCCACATCGAAGACCTGTTCCAGCCCGGCCGCGTCAGCCTGACCTACACACATTATGACCGCATGATCGTCGGCGGCGCGATGCCGGCCGGCACGACGCTTCGGCTGGAGGCAATCAAGCCGACCGGAACGAAAGGCTTTCTCGATCGCCGCGAGTTGATCGCCGTCAATATCGGCGGCGCCGGCACGGTCGAAGCCGGCGGCCAGCTCTACGAGCTGCAGGCGCGCGACATGCTCTATCTCGGCATGGGCACGCAGGATGTGTCGTTCGCTTCGGCCGACAAGGCGACGCCGGCAAAATTCTACCTGCTCAGCGCGCCGGCGCATCAAACCTTTCCCAGCCGGCTGATCCGCATCGCCGATGCCAGGCGTCTCGATCTCGGCAGCAAGGATGCCTGCAACGAACGCTCGATCTTCCAGTTCATCCATGCCGACGGAGCCAAGACCTGCCAGCTCGTCGTCGGCATGACGCAGCTCGCGCCGGGCTCCATCTGGAACACCATGCCGTGCCATGTGCACGACCGGCGCATGGAGGCCTATCTCTATTTCGATCTGCGGGAGACGGCCCGCGTCTTCCATTTCATGGGCGAGCCTGACGAGACCCGCCACATCGTCATGCGCAACGAGGAGGCGGTGTTGTCGCCGGGCTGGTCGATCCATTCCGGCGCCGGCACCTCCAACTACGCCTTCATCTGGGCGATGGCCGGCGACAATGTCGACTACACCGATGTCGATCCGGTGGCGATGGAAGAGCTGCGGTGAGCGATCTCTCCGCCTTCAGCCTGACCGGTCGGCGCATCCTCGTCACCGGCGCCAACACCGGCATCGGCCAGGGCATTGCCGTCTCGATCGCGCGCGCCGGCGGCATGGTCGTCGGCGTCGGCCGTTCTTCGATGGATGAGACGGCAACAAGGATCGCCGCGGTGGGCGGGCAGTTCGAGGCGGTCGTAGCCGACCTCGCCGACACCTCCGCCGCAGGTCCGATGCTGGAGCGCGTGTGGGACGAAAGCGGGCCGCTCGACGGGCTGGTCAACAATGCCGGCATCATCCGGCGCGCCGACGCCGTCGATCTCTCGGAAGCCGACTGGGACGAGGTGCTCGACCTCAACCTGAAGACGGCTTTTCTGCTCTGCCAATGCTTCGCCAGGCGCGTCCTTGCCGGCGGACGCAGAGGCAAGATCGTCAACATAGCCTCGGTGCTGAGTTTCCAGGGCGGCATCCGCGTCGCGTCCTACACCGCCTCGAAACACGGCGTGCTCGGCATCACCCGGCTGCTCGCCTGCGAATGGGCAGCGAAGGGCATCAACGTCAACGGCATCGCGCCGGGCTATATCGAAACCAACAATACCGAGGCGCTGCGCGCCGATCCCGACCGCAGCGCCTCGATCCTGGCGCGCATCCCGGCCGGCCGCTGGGGCCGGCCGGAAGATATTGGCGACGCGGCGGCCTTCCTGCTGGCGCCGGCGTCGGACTATATGCATGGCGCGGTGGTGCCGGTGGACGGCGGCTGGCTGGCGCGGTGAGGATATTGCGATGAGCGAAACGAAAATCTTCTCGCAGGCCGGCGCGGCCGCCTGGACGGCGACGCCGGACGGCAACAGGCGGCGCGTTCTCCTGCACACGGATGAACTGATGATGGTCGAATTCGCTTTCGACAAGGGCGGCGTCGGCGCCTTGCATTCGCACCCGCATGTGCAGGCCAGCTACGTCGCCGAGGGCCGCTTCGAGGTGACCATCGACGGCCGGACCGAAATCCTCAAGACAGGCGGCAGCTTCATCGTGCCGTCCGGCCTGGTGCACGGCGTCAAGGCGCTCGAGGCAGGCCGGCTCGTCGACAGCTTTACGCCGCACCGCGCCGATTTCCTCGCCTGAGGGGCGAACTGCAATGAGCGACGGGCGCTCGTTTTGGCGCGCTGTTTTCCAAATGAAAACCCGCGCCTCCGGAGAGGCGCGGGTCTGTTGCCTGGGCGCTTGCGCGCCGCGGTACTCGAAACGTGGCCGCAGGAGATGGAGCCTGCCGAATCATGGTGAAGATAGGATTAACGCGCGGGCCGCCATGTGATCGCGCCGGCCTGCGGCGGGCGCTGTACGGCGTTCAAGTGATGTGCCTGAGCAGGCCGAAAAGCCGTTCGAAGGTCTTGCCATAGGGCGGACGCAGAAGGCTTCCCGCACTTAAGCGCGACTGCAGGAAGACCGGCTTCTCCTTGCTGAAGGTGCGGAAGCCCCATTCGCCGTGATAGGCGCCCATGCCGCTGGCGCCGACGCCGCCAAAGGGTTGGTTCTCCTGCACCAGATGCAGCATGCAGTCGTTGATGGTGACGCCGCCGGCGATGGTCTCATGCAGGATGCGTTGCCGATTGCCGCCATCTCGCCCGAACCAGTAGAGCGCCAGCGGCCGGTCGGCCCGGTTGACATGGGCGATCGCCGCGTCGATCCCGGCATATTCGAGGATCGGCAGCACCGGCCCGAAAATCTCCTCGCGCATCAGTTGCAGCTTGGGATCGGCGTTCCTGACCAGGGTCGGCGGCAATTTGCGGCCTGTGGCGCCGAACGCCTCGCCGGCGGGGTTGATTTCGGTGACATCGGCGCCGGCGTTGCGGGCTTCCGCGATCATGGCCCGCAGGCGCTGATAATGCCGGTCGCTGACGATGGCGGTATAGTCCGGGTTGTCGCCCAGGCTGGGGTAGAGCTTCGCCATAGCCATTGCGAGCTTGGCGGCGGCCGTTTCCGCCTGGCCTTGCGGCACCAGAAGATAGTCCGGCGCGATGCAGGTCTGTCCGGCATTGAGGAGCTTGCCATAGGCGACGCTGGCCGCCGCCGCATCGAGGTCGCATGAGGGGTCGAAAATCGCCGGCGACTTGCCGCCGAGTTCCAGCGTAACCGGAGTGAGGTTGGCGGCGGCCGCCAGCGCGACCTGGCGGCCGACAGCCGTCGAGCCGGTGAACAGCAGGTGATCGAAAGGCATCGACACGAAAGCCTTGCCGACCTCCGCGTCGCCGGTGATGACGCTGAGTTCGTCCGGCGCGAAATGCTCGCCGGCCAGGCGCGCCAGCAGCGCTGAAAAGGCGGGCGTCAATTCGGACGGTTTGACCAGCACGCGGTTGCCGGCGGCGAACGCCGCGGTGACCGGCGCGACCGCGAGCTGGAAAGGGTAGTTCCAGGGCGACACGATGCCGACGACACCGAGCGGCTGCGGGACGAGCCGGTTTCTGCCCGGCAGGAACGGCAAGGTGGTGGCGACGCGGCGTTCCCGCATCCAGGCTTTCAAGTGAGACAGCGCGTGGCGGATGCCGGCCCGCACCACGAACAGCTCGGCAAGGCGGGTTTCATGAGCCGAGCGGCCGCCGAAGTCGGTGTCGATCGCCGCGCAGATGTCGGCCTCATGCTTTTCCGTGAGCGCCAGCAAGCGGGCGAGGCGATCCTTGCGGACATCGAGGCCTGGGAAGGGCTGCGCCTCGAAGGCGACGCGCTGCTGCTTGAAGCGCTCGCCGAGAGCATCCTGTGTGGTCTGCAGCATCGCTCCCTCCCTGATCGTGCCCGGGCAAGCTTACATCGCAGCGCGTGAGGGAATCCAGCAGGGGTGCATGTGCCGCCAGGGAAGGCGCGAATTGGAGCAGGTGGGCATGCCACCCCCGCGCATCGCGGATAGCGTTCCGGCGATCTTCGCTTTAAGAACGTTGCCTCAGCCAAACCGGGGAACATTGCGAGATGCCAATATCGACGGCGAGCGTTCCGCCGGATGCACCAGATCCCAAGCAACGCGTTCTGAAGGACGTGTTCGGTTTCGACGATTTTCGTCCCGGCCAGGCCGACGTCATGGACGCGCTGCTGGGCGGACGCCATGTGCTGGCCGTCATGCCGACGGGTGCGGGCAAATCGCTCTGCTACCAGGTTCCGGCGCTGGTCCTGGGCGGCCTCACCATCGTCGTCTCGCCGCTGGTGGCACTGATGCAGGATCAGGTCGCGGCTCTGCGCCTTGCCGGCGTGGCGGCCGATACGATCAACTCCTCGCTCGAGCGCGAGGCCAATGTGGCGGCATGGCGCCGTGTCGCCTCCGGCCAGACGCGCCTGCTCTACCTCGCGCCGGAGCGGCTGATGACCGAGCGGATGCTCGAGGCGCTGGCCAGGCTCGACGTCAGCCTGATCGCCATCGACGAGGCGCATTGCATCTCGCAATGGGGGCCGGCGTTCCGGCGCGAATATGAGGATCTGTCGCGGCTGCGCTCCATTTTCCCGCAAGTGCCGATCATCGCGCTGACGGCGACGGCGGACGAGGCTACCCGCACCGATATCGAAGCGCGTCTGTTCGCCGGGCGCGCCGAAACCCTGGTGCTGGGTTTCGACCGGCCAAACATCAAGCTTGCCCTCGAGGCCAAGCAGGACAGCAAGCGCCAGTTGCTACGCTTCGTCGAGCGTCACGTGGGCAAAAGCGGCATCGTCTATTGCCTGTCGCGCAAGAAGACGGAAGAGATGGCGGCCTTCCTCGAGAAGAACGGCGTCACCGCGCTCGCCTATCACGCCGGGATGAGCAAGGAGGCGCGTGAGGCGAATCAAAACGCTTTCATGACGCTCTCCGGTGTCGTCATGGTGGCGACCATCGCCTTCGGCATGGGCATCGACAAGCCCGACGTCGCCTATGTCTTCCACACCGACCTGCCGGGCAGCCTGGAGGCCTATTATCAGGAGATCGGCCGCGCCGGCCGTGACGGGCGGGCGGCCGAGGCGCATATGCTTTACGGGCTCGGCGACATCCGCATGCGGCGCCTGTTCATCGACGACGAAGAGTCATCACCCGAGCACAAGAGGCGCGGGCATCGCCGGCTCGACACGCTGATCGGCTATTGCGAGGCGGCACAGTGCCGCCGCCAGATCCTGCTCGGCTATTTCGGCGAGCAGGCAGCGCCCTGCGGCAATTGCGACAACTGCCTCGACCAGGCGCCGCGCGCCGATGGCGGAGCGGAGGCGCGGATCATCCTCGCGGCCGTCGCGCAGACCGGCGAGCGCTTCGGCGCCGCCCACGTCATCGACATCCTGCTCGGCCACGAGACCGAGAAAGTGCTGGCGAGAGGCCATCAAACGCTGACCAGTTTCCGGGCCGGCGCGGCGCATAGGAAAACGGTCTGGCTGTCGCTGATCCGGCAACTGGTCGCCGGCGGATTCCTGATGCCGGATCCGGACGGCCATGGCGGCCTCGCCATTTCCGAAAGCGGCCGCGCCCTCGCGCGCGGCGAGGTTGCGTTCCATTATCGCGTCGAGACGCGGGACCCTCTCGCGCGCGGCAGGAAGCGTTCCGGGGAAGGCTCTGCCGCCGGCGCCGAGGGTGTGGATGGATCGCTGCTGGCCGCGCTCAAGGCGCTGCGGCTGCGGCTGGCCAAGGAGCGGCAGGTGCCGGCTTATGTCGTGTTTTCCGACCGCACGCTGATCGACATGGCCGAACGCCGCCCGCACGACCTCGACGCGTTCGCCGAGGTGAATGGCGTGGGAGCGGCGAAGCTTAGGGAATTCGGGGAGATTTTTCTGGGCGCAATCGCGGGACATCGTCCGAATTGAGCTGAACCGGTCGGCGCGTCACGCTCAGGCGACAGCGGGCAAACTGTTGCTCATGTCTCCGGGTTGTACAGAAGCAGAAATGGCGGAGAGGGAGGGATTCGAACCCCCGATGGGCTTGCACCCATGCCGCATTTCGAGTGCGGTGCATTCGACCACTCTGCCACCTCTCCGCGGTCATGGTCGGCCGTTGCCGGCGCGGCGCACTAGATAACGGCTGAACGGACAGGTTACAAGGCCAAATCCGCCGGAAACTCAGCTTGCGTCAGAGGCGGGCCCGGAGCGACGGCGTCCCGACCGCGGTCGACGACGCCGGCCACTTCGCCGGCCACGAATCCGGCCAGGATTTCGAACTCGGGTTAAAGAGGGCTGGGAACGCCAGTCCGGCAGCGCCGGCGACCTCTTGATAGGAATTTTTTCTTGACAGGGTGAAGGCAACTATGGTAGATATTTGGTTATGGTGCTGAGTTGCGCCAGGGACCCGCCGCACAGGCGGGTTTTTCCGTTCAAGGCTCCCTCAACAGCGCGCCGACGAAAGCTCCGAGGAAACCCGTCGGCCCGGATTCGTTGCCCCGAGAATCTGCCCGTTTGCCTTGACTCGCAACAAACCTTCGGTTAGGGACAGCGCGCAATCGGCGTGGAGGGTTCTTCCGCGCCGCTTGTTTTTTGAACCCGCAGACTGACAAAAAGACGGCCGAACCGCCACAGGCGGTTCATCGAGGCCGACCGAACAGCGAAAGGCAAAAAATGTTCGCAGTCATCAAAACGGGCGGCAAGCAGTATCGCGTCGCCGCCAACGATCTCCTGAAGATCGAAAAAGTCGAAGCCAATGTCGGCGACATCGTCGAGATCGGCCACGTGCTCGCGCATGGCGAGGGCGAGAATGTCACGTTCGGAGCACCGTTCGTCGACGGCGCGATTGTCACCGCCGAAGTCGTCGAGCAGGGCAAGAACCGCACGGTCATCGCCTTCAAGAAGCGCCGCCGGCAGAATTCGCGCCGCAAGATCGGCCATCGCCAGTTGCTGACCACGGTCCGGATCTCCGAGATCCTGCTGGGCGGCGCCAAGCCGGCCAAGAAGACCGCTGCCAAGGCGGAAGCCAAGGCCGAGGTAGCCGCCGACGCGGCGCCGAAGGAAGCCAAGGCCAAGAAGGACGCCCCGAAGGAAGAGGCCGAGACCGCGGCAGCGCCGCTGTTCAAGGCGCCGAAGGGCGAGCCGGACGATCTGACCGTGATCAAGGGCATCGGTCCGGTCGCGGCCAAGGACCTCAACGAACAGGGCATCATCACCTTCGCGCAGCTCGCCAAGCTGACCGAGAAGGATGTGGCCAAGATCGACGAGAACATGCCGTTCAGCGCCGACCAGATCAAGGACTGGCGCGAGCAGGCCAAGGAACTGACAAAGAAGTAAGGCGAACCGGCGCGAAACGTCGCCGGATCGGACTTGAAACGGAACGCGAACGCGTTCATAAGACCATTCAAGCGCCCTTGGGCGCATCGGAGTTAGTTAGATGGCACACAAGAAAGCTGGCGGCTCGTCGCGCAACGGTCGCGACTCGCATTCCAAGCGTCTGGGCGTGAAGAAGTTCGGCGGCGAAGCCGTCATCCCGGGCAACATCATCATCCGTCAACGCGGCACTACCTGGCATCCCGGCGTCAACGTCGGGATGGGTACGGATCACACCCTTTTCGCGCTCGAAGCCGGCGCCGTGACATTCAACAAAAAAGCCAACGGCCGAACCTACGTATCGGTCAACCCGATTACCAAAGCAGCGGAGTAGCCGGTTCCGCACCACAACACCGGCAGCCCATCTCGGGAACCGGTGTCTGGAAGCCAGAAGGTTTGGCAAAGCCAGGAAAAGGATCAGGGGAGATGGGTTTCCATCTCCCCTTTTTCTTGTGCCTGGAGGACTTTGACATGGTTGCCGAAGCGGAAGACTCAGAAGACGAAAGTTATGCGATCGATTGCCCGGTGCTGGTCACCGAGCGGCTGGTGATGCGGGCTCCGCGCGAAAGCGACATCGCGCAACTGGTCGAGCTCGCCGACAACCGTCATGTCGCCGAGATGCTGGCGCGCATGCCGCATCCCTATGGCGAGGCGGAGGCACGCGCTTTCCTGGCCATGACCAAGTCGCGCCGCGCCGGCATCGCCTATGCGCTGACGCTGGCCGGCACCGAAACCTTCGTCGGCTGCGCCGGATTGAACACCACCGACCGCGGACTGGAGCTCGGCTACTGGATCGGAGAACCCTATTGGAAGCGCGGCTTCGCCACAGAGGCGTCGCACGCCCTGGTCGATCTCGCATTCCAGCGCACAAAGATCCAGGTGCTGCACGCCTCGACGCGGGTCATCAATCCGGCCTCGCGCCGGGTGATCCACAAATGCGGCTTCCAGTACGCCGGCCAGGGCATGTTGAACTCGATCGTCGCCGGCCAGGTGCCGGTCGAGCGCTACCGGCTCGACCGGAAGACGTGGACCAGCCTGCGCAACTGGGTGCATTTTTGATGTGTGGCGATGTTTCAGGTGAGGCCGGCCTCACCTGAATCTCAGCACACATCGGCGCTGGGCCTCTGGTCAAAGGTTCCGAAAGAATCGTGCATCGATTTGGGCTCAGCCCAGTTCGGCCCATACCGGCAGATGGTCCGAGCCGACAGCCTTTCGGTCGACCCACAGGCGTTTCAGCGACCGGGCAAGCGAGGCGCTGGTGAAGATATAGTCGATGCGCTTGTGACGGTCGGTATTGCCGGGGTCCTTGGGGTCGACCCAGCTGACGAGATCGTCGCCGGCGACATTGAGGCGCAGGGCGGCATCGACGGCGAAATCAGCGGTCAGCGGCATGCCGAATTCGTGGTCCGGCCGGCCGGCGAGTTCGACATATTCGGGCGATCCGGCCAGCATGTTGAAGTCGCCCATGCCGACGAAGGCCTCGGGATGCGGCAGTTCCGGCAGGCCGATCTCGGCGACGCCGGACAGCGCGCCGCCTTCAAGCGCATAGTTCAACAGGCGCCGGCGCAGGAACTGGATCTGGCTGGCGCGCTCGACCGGGCTGCGGTGATCGAGATGGATGGAATAGAAGCGGATGAAACCAAGCGGCGTCTCGATCAGCGCCTCCAGCGCGCCGCGCTGGAAGTTCATCATCTCGAAGCTGCGGCTGCGCGGCAGGAGCAGGTTGCGCGACAGATGAATGGGCGTCTTCGACAGCACCATGTTGCCGAGCTGGAAGGTGGTGGTGATGGCGCGGCCGTTCTCGATGCGCGAGCCGATATTGGCCTCGAAATTGCTGCCGTAGACGGCGAAATAGTCGGGCAGCGCCTCGCCGATCTCGGCGACCATGTCGCGTCCGCCGTTCCTGGGATTGTTGCGGGTGACCTCCTGCAGCGCGATCACGTCGGCACCGCGCACGGCCTCAGTGATGCGCGCGACATCGTACTGCCCGTCAAGACCGATGCCGTACTGGATGTTGTAGGTTACAAGCTTCATCCGTCATCTCCGGCCAACCCCGCGCGGCCATCGTCATAAAACGGCCTCGCCCTTCGCCGCGCCTTGGTTTAGAGCAAGGCGCAAGGTTTAGAGCAATGCCGCAAGGCCAATAAAGAAACTGCTGTCCGATGAAATTTCTCGATCAAGCCAAGGTCTATGTCCGCTCCGGCGACGGCGGCGCCGGTTCGGTGTCGTTCCGGCGCGAGAAATTCATCGAGTTCGGCGGACCGGACGGCGGCGATGGCGGACGCGGCGGCGACGTCTGGCTGGAAGCGGTCGACGGGCTGAACACGCTGATCGACTACCGGTACCAGCAGCATTTCAAGGCCAAGACCGGCACCCATGGCATGGGCCGCAACATGACCGGCGCCAAGGGTGCCGACGTCACGCTGAAAGTGCCGGCTGGAACGCAGGTGTTCGAAGAGGATAACGAGACGCTGATCTGCGACCTGACGGTGGTCGGCCAGCGTTTCCTGCTGGCCAAGGGCGGCAATGGCGGCTTCGGCAACCAGCATTTCAAGACCTCGACCAACCAGGCGCCGCGCCGCGCCAATCCGGGTCAGCCCGGCGAGGAGCTCAACATCTGGCTCAGGCTGAAGCTGATCGCCGATGCCGGGCTGGTCGGGCTGCCCAATGCCGGCAAATCGACCTTTCTCGCCGCCGTCACCGCCGCCAAGCCGAAGATCGCCGACTATCCCTTCACCACGCTGCATCCCGGCCTGGGGGTGGCGCGCATCGATGCGCGTGAATTCGTCATCGCCGACATTCCCGGCCTCATCGAGGGCGCGCATGAGGGCGTCGGCATCGGCGACCGTTTCCTTGGCCATGTCGAGCGCACGCGCGTGCTGCTGCACCTGGTGTCGGCGCAGGAAGAAAATCCCGGCAAGGCCTACAAGACGGTGCGCGCCGAACTCGAAGCCTATGGCCACGGCCTGACCGACAAGGCCGAGATATTGGCCCTTTCACAGGTCGATACGCTCGATGCGGATGAGCGCAAGAAAAAGGTTGCCTCGCTGAAGCGCGCCGCCGGCCGCGCGCCGATGCTGCTGTCGGCCGTCACCGGCGAAGGTGTCGAGGCGGTGCAGCGCGCGCTGATGGCGGTGATCGCGGAGGCCCGCGCGCAGATCGCCGCCCCGATCGAGACGCGCTGGGAAAAGTAAGGCCATGCAGTCGCTGAAGAAATACCGGCGCATCACCGTCAAGATCGGTTCGGCGCTTCTGGTGGACCGCACGGCCGGGCTGAAGCGCGACTGGCTGGCCTCGCTGGCCGACGACATCGCCGTGCTGGCTCAAGGCGGTGCGGAAATCCTGGTCGTGTCGTCGGGCGCCATCGCGCTTGGCCGTACCATTCTTGACCTCGGAAAAAGGGCGCTGAAGCTCGAGGAGAGCCAGGCGGCGGCCGCCGTCGGGCAGATCGCGCTGGCCGGCGCCTGGTCGGATGCGCTAGGCAAGGGCGGGCTGAAATCGGGCCAGATCCTGCTCACGCTTGGCGACACCGAGGAGCGCCGCCGCTACCTCAACGCCCGGGCGACGATCTCGACGCTGCTCAAGATGAAAGCGGTGCCGGTCATCAACGAGAACGACACCGTGGCGACCTCCGAGATCCGCTATGGCGACAATGATCGGCTGGCGGCGCGGGTGGCGACGATGATGGGCGCCGACCTTTTGGTGCTGCTCTCCGATATCGACGGGCTCTACACCGCGCCGCCGGCGCGTGACCCGGAGGCCAAATTCGTCGGGGTGGTCGACCGCATCACGCCTGAAATCGAGGCGATGGCGGGGGCGGCCGCCTCTGAGCTGTCGCGCGGCGGCATGCGCACGAAGCTCGACGCCGGCAAGATCGCCACCGCGGCCGGCACCGCCATGATCATTACCGCCGGCACGCGGCTTTCGCCGCTGATGGCGATCGAGCGCGGCGAGCGCGCCACCTTCTTCCGGCCGAGCGCCAACCCCGTGAAAGGCTACAAGAGCTGGATCGCCGGCCAGCTCGAACCGGCGGGAAGGCTCACCGTCGATGCCGGCGCCGTCGGGGCGCTGACATCGGGCAAGTCGCTGCTGCCGGCCGGCGTCAAGCTGGTCAGCGGCAATTTCTCGCGCGGCGATACGGTGGCGATCCTGTCGCCCGAGGGCCGCGAGATCGCCCGCGGGCTGGTTGCCTACGATGCCGCGGATGCCGTAAGGATCGCAGGCCTGAAGACAACCGAAATCGAGACCGTGCTCGGCTACGAGGCGCGTTCGGCGATGATCCATCGCGACGACCTTGTGGTCAGCCTCGCGGGCGACCAAGTAACGAGCGGAGGATGAGCCATGCTGAAGCTGCATGAAAAATCCCGGAACGATACAGTGGCGACGATGGCCGACCTCGGCCGCCGTGCCCGCGCCGCCGCACGACCGCTGGCCATCGCCACGACAGCCGCCAAGAACGCGGCACTTGCCGCCATGGCGGAGGCGATCATCGCCCGAGAGCGAGCCATACTCGACGCCAACGCCATCGACATCGCGAACGGTCATGAAGCCGGACTGTCGGCGTCCTCCATGGACCGGCTGAAGCTCAATCCCGCCCGCATCCGCGCCATGGCGGACGGCATTCGCGAGATTGCCGAACTTGGCGACCCCGTCGGCGACGTGATCGCCAGTTGGGAGCGGCCGAACGGCCTCAGGATCGAACGCGTGCGCACGCCGCTCGGCGTCATCGGGGTCATCTACGAGAGCCGCCCGAACGTCACGGCGGATGCCGGCGCGCTCTGCCTCAAGGCCGGCAACCCGGTGATCCTGCGCGGCGGCTCGGATTCGCTGAACTCGTCGTCGGTGATCCATGCTTGCCTGGTCGACGGCTTGAAGACAGCCGGCCTGCCGCAGGACGCCATCCAGCTTGTGCCGACCACCGACCGCGCCGCGGTCGGCGAAATGCTGAAAGGCCTCGGCGGCAATCTCGACGTCATCATCCCGCGTGGCGGCAAGAGCCTGGTCGAGCGGGTGCAGACCGAGGCGCGGGTGCCGGTCTTCGCGCATCTGGAAGGCATCTGCCATCTCTATGTCGACCGCTCGGCCAAGCTCGACATGGCGGTCGGCATCGCCGTCAACGCCAAGATGCGGCGCACCGGCGTCTGCGGCGCGGCCGAAACGCTGCTGGTCGACCGAGCGGTTGCCTCCACCCACCTGGTGCCGATCCTCGATGCCTTGCGCGCCGCCGGCTGCGAGATCCATGCCGATGCCGAGGTGCTGAAGCTGTTCTTCGACGCCAAGCCGGCGACCGATGCCGACTGGGTCACCGAATATCTGGACGCCGTCATCGCGGTGAAGCTGGTCGACGGCGTCGACGGCGCGATCGAGCATATTGAGACTTTCTCCTCACACCATACCGAGGCGATCGTCGCCGAGGATGCGCAGGCGGTGGAACGGTTCTTCAACGAGATCGACTCGGCGATCCTGTTGCACAACGCCTCGACACAGTTCGCCGATGGCGGCGAGTTCGGCATGGGCGCCGAGATCGGCATCGCCACCGGCAAGATGCACGCGCGCGGGCCCGTTGGCGTCGAGCAGCTGACCTCGTTCAAATACCGCGTGCGCGGCTCAGGACAGGTGAGGCCTTGACGTTTTTCGCCGTTAGAGTCTGAGAGGCGTGTGCGCGCGGACCCCCCTCTGCCCTGCCGGGCATCTCCCCCTCAAGGGGGGAGATGGGCTGTTGTTTCTGATTTCGCCAATCGCTGTCGTCGCAGAATTTCTGCAGTCGGTGACGTTGCCAATCTCCCCCCTTGAGGGGGAGATGTCCGGCAGGACAGAGGGGGGCACCTAGCACCATGCTTTCCCCGTCTGAACAACCTATCCCGTCCAGCTACCTCAAAATGCCGCATGCCGGCAAAGGCCTTGCTGTAGGCCTGTTCGGCGGCTCGTTCAATCCGCCACATGCCGGCCACGCGCTCGTCGCCGAGATCGCGCTCAGGCGTCTGGCTCTCGATCAGTTGTGGTGGATGGTCACCCCGGGCAATCCGCTGAAGAACACGCACGAGCTGGCGCCGCTGGCCGAACGGCTGCGCCTGTCCGAACGGATCGCCAAGAACCCGAAGATCAAGGTCACCGCCTTCGAAGCGGCGCATCATGTGCGCTACACCGCCGACGCGCTGGCGCTGGTCAAGGCGCGCAATCCCGGCGTCGACTTCGTCTGGATCATGGGCGCCGACTCATTGCGCGATTTCCACCGCTGGCAGCGCTGGCGCGAAATCGTCATGACCTTCCCGATCGCGGTCATCGACCGTCCGGGCGCGACGCTGTCGTTCCTGTCGTCGGTCGTGGCCAAGACCTTCGACTATGCCCGCGTCGACGAAGGCGATGCGCCAAGGCTCGCGCGCATGAAGGCGCCCGCTTGGACCTTCATCCACGGCCCGCGCTCGTCGCTGTCGTCGACGGCTATCCGCAAGCAGGCGAAGGGCTGATCGGCACGCACGGCGCCCTTTCTTCGCAGGGAAGAAGGCAAGTCCGGCAATGTCGCTTTTACGGCGGTCTTTCGTCATCGAATGGATGATCTTGCGCTGACATGACCACTCTCGTGAAAAACCAGACCGAAGCGGAATCGAGGCACGGCGACACGCCCACGCCGCTGATCGCGATTGCCAGCGTCGTGGTGTCGATGGCGCTGATCGCCATCGGCAATGGGCTGATGTTCGCCTACATTCCTGTCCGACTCGGGGTGGAAGGCTTCGATCCGACCTGGGCCGGTCTGATCGTCACCGGCCTGTCGGCCGGCGGCCTCGCCGGCTGCATCCTGACCGGGCCGCTGGTGCGCAGGGTTGGCCATGCCCGCGCCTTCATGGTGCTGTCGGCGCTGATCGCGCTGTCGAATGCCGCAATCGGCGCCGGGCCGCACCCCCTGTTGTGGATCGCGGCGCGCGCTCTCTACGGCTTTGCCATATGCGGGCTTTTCATCGTCGCGCAGAGCTGGCTCAACGATGCCGTCGCCAACGCCATACGCGGCAGGGTAATGGCCGTCTTCTACGTCGCCTATGTCGGCGGGCTCGGCATCGGCTATGCGACGCTGGCGCTGGTCGACATCAGGACGGCGGATGCATCGTTGATCGGCATAGCCTTCACCGCGCTATCCATCCTGCCCGTCGGGATGACCCGGCTGGCCCAGCCGCCGGCGCCGCAGGCGGCATCGGTGGCGCTGCGCCGGGCCTGGCGGATTTCGCCGGTCGGCGTCGCCGGCATGCTGGCGGTCGGTGGCCTGTCCATGTCGATTTCCGGCTTCGCGCCGATCCACGCCACCGCGAAAGGGTACAGCCAGGCCGACGTGGCGCTGTTGCTGTCGGTGATGCCGCTCGGCACGCTGATCCTGCAGGTTCCGCTCGGCTGGATTTCCGACCGCACCGATCGCCGCTATGTGCTGGTAGCGGCATCCGCGATCGCCGCGGCGGCAGGGATGTTCGCGCTCGGCTTCGACGGCGGTACGCTGGCACTGCTGCTGGTGGTCTATGTGATGTGGGACGGCGCCTCGGAATCGATCTACTCGTTGGCCAGTGCGCATGCCGCCGACCGCGCCGGCAAGGACGACATGGTGGCGCTGTCGAGTTCGCTGTTGTTTGCCTGGTCGCTGTCCGGCTTCATCGTGCCGGGCATCGTGACCGCGCTGTCGGCCGTCTTCGGCACGCAGGCCTTCATCTATGTGACTGTGGTCATCGCCTGCGTCTTCTGCCTGTTCGTGCTTTTGCGCGTGTTCACCACGCGGCCGGTGCCGGCAACCGAAACCGGCAGCTTCGCGCCGATGACGGCGCAGGCGCCACTGCCGGTGGAACTCGCCTTCGCGCCGGACGAACAGCACCGGCACAGGGGCGATTGACTATTGCCGGCGGGTTTCCGGTGCCGGGGCCTGCGGTGGCGGCAGCGGGATCGATATGCGTTCGCGGTCGAACTCCTGCTTGGCCCGCTTGGTGAGATCGGCCTGGGCGGCGAAGAAATCCGCCGATGATGTCCAATAGCGCAAGGTGATCGAGACGGTGCTTTCGCCCAATGCCGCGACAAAGGCGGTCGGCGCCGGCTCACGCTTGATGCGGCGCTCGGCGGCGGCGATCGCAAGCAGCGTCTTCTGGGCGCGGTCGATGTCGTTCCAGGAGCCGATCGAGAGCGTGATGTCGCCGCGCCGCACGCCGTTGCGCGAAAAATTGCGCACCGGCTGGTTCCACAGCGTCGAGTTGGGCGCCAGGATGTAGACGCCTTCGGATGTCCGGAGCTTGGTGGCGAAGAGGCCGATTTCCTCGACCGAGCCGGCAATGGACCCGACTTCGACGGATTCGCCGATGCGGAACGGCCGCAATGCCAAAAGCATGATGCCGGCGGCGATGTTCTGAAGCGTGCCTTGCAGCGCCAGGCCGATGGCCAGGCCGATGGCGCCGATCGCGGCGATGATCGAGGCCGTCTGCACGCCGAACTGGCCGAGCACCATGATGACGACGAGGACGAGGATGGCGTAGCGGACGATCTTGGAAAAGAAGTGCCGCAGCGTCTGGTCAAAGCCATGGATGTGGCCCAGGCCGGCAAAAATCGAACGCTCGGCAAAGCCGGCGACGATGTAGCCGACAACCAGAAGGATGACGGCGCCGACCGCCGAGAGGGAATAGGAGACAATGAGTGCGCTGAGTTGAGAGAGCCCCGCCTGCACGGTCAGGAGGGCATTTTGCGGGTCGATCGGCATAATGGGATTCCGGTTGATCAATCAGCCGATAACCGCTGCGGAACGCCTGGGTTCCGATCTTTTGCGTGTCGCGCGGAACAAGCGGGGGCTCAATGAGTTCGCATGGAAGCGGGGCTCCGTCTTGAAACTGCAACGGAACTCTGCCTATCTAAGCGGTGTCACCCGCTTTAAGGGTGATTTGGTTGTTCTTGCTGCGAAAGGAAATACACTGAGAACAGCACTGCGGAAGAAGGCCGACATCGTGCCTTCGCCGGCCGGGATCAGCGTAAACGACGCCGTGTCCCGCGCCATCAACACAGTCCTTGCCAGTCTGGAAGACTCCAAGGCCGAAAACATCGTCTCAATCGACATTCAGGGAAAATCGAGCCTCGGCGACTACATGGTCGTCGCGTCGGGCCGATCGCACCGCCATGTCTCGGCTGTTGCCGACCATCTCCTCAAGGCGTTGAAGGATGCCGGCCTCGGCACGGCGCGCGTCGAGGGGCTGTCCGGCGCCGACTGGGTCCTGATCGATTCAGGCGACATCATCGTCCATGTCTTCCGCCCCGAAGTCCGCGAATTCTACAATCTCGAAAAGATGTGGCAGGCGCCGGACCTCGAGGAAGAGACCCTGCACTGAGCCGGTTGGTTCGGATGCGTGCCGTGGTTCCAGGCCTATTGACGATTTTCGGGCGACACGCATCGGCGGCCCTCTGAGGCGAGGATGAAGATTACCGTTCATGCCGTGGGCCGGATGAAAAGCGGCCCCGAGAGAGAACTCGCCGACCGCTATTTCGAGCGTTTCTCCAAGAGCGGCCCGGCTGTCGGCCTCGAATTCTCCGGCATCGCCGAGATCACCGAAGGCCGCGCCCAGAACGCCGATGAACGTCGGCGCGATGAAGGGGCAAGGCTGCAGGCGCAGTTGCAGCCCGGCTCGGCGCTGGTCCTGCTCGACGAGCGCGGCAAGAACCTGTCCTCGGAAGAGTTCGCCGGCCGCATCGGGCAGTTGCGCGACGCCGGTCGCAAGGCGCTGGCGCTGGCCATAGGCGGCGCCGACGGCCACGATCCATCGCTGCGCGCCCAGGCCGAGCTGGTGATGTCTTTCGGTGCGCTGACATGGCCGCACCAATTGGTGCGGGTGATGCTGGCAGAGCAGCTTTACAGGGTCTCGACGATCCTGTCCGGCCACCCCTATCACAGAGCCTGAAGGTCGCATCGCACCGAATTCCGCCCCAATGCCGCGCAAGATCACGGCTTTGGGCCGGCTTTTCCTGTTTTGTTAACCGGTGTGCGAAACCGCTGCACATTTTTGGGCGATGCGCATTAATATGGTTGATGGTTCGTTAACGAAGCCGCAGATAGAGTCCATCCCGCATGGCTGAAGGCTGGAAATCGACGACGGGCTCATCGACAGCGGGCTCCTGGCGCGCGCGCTGCGGCATCGCGGCGGCGGCGGTCATCTTGTCGTTCAATGCCGTGTGGGCCGAGAACACGCTCGACATGGCCCCCGATCCGGACCAGAGCCGCGCCGAATACGAACAGATCTCCAAGGAGATAAGCCTATCGTCCGAACGATTGGCCAAGCTCGCCGCCGACATTGCCGCGGTCAAGAAGGACCACGCTTCGATCACCGCCGCGCTGATCCAGTCGGCGATGACCGAGCAGAAGCTTGGGCAGGACATCGAGGACATCGGCGCCAAGCTGGAAGGGCTGAAGACCCAGCAGCAGAAGATCCGCGCCTCGTTGATGGCGCGGCGCGACGTGCTGGCGGAGGTGCTGGGCGCATTGCAGCGCATGGGGCTGAACCCGCCGCCGGCGATCCTGGTCAAGCCGGAGGACGCGCTGTCGTCGGTGCGCAGCGCCATTTTGCTTGGCGCCGTGGTGCCTGAATTGCGCCAGCAGACCGACAGGCTCCTGGCCGACCTCAAGGAGCAGACGAGGGTGACGGCCTCGATCGAGGCCGAGCGGGCACGGCTGACGACGGCGGTCGGCGAGCAGGCGGCGGAGAAGAAGCGGCTCGGCATGCTGCTGGAAGCCAAGCAGAAGCTCGAAGCCGACACGCAGGCGCAGTTGTCGGCCGAGCGACAGCATTCCGAGACGCTGGCGGCCAAGGCCAGCAGCCTGAAGGAGTTGATCGCTTCGCTCGAAGCGCAGGCCGAGCGCAACCGCAAGGCCGCGGATACCGCAAAGGCCGCGGATGCCGGTCGAGCCGGCGACAAGGCAGGCGGGGATAAGGCGGGCGGCGATCTGACGGCGTCGCTGCCGCTTCCCGAGGCCAACCGGCTTGCCGCGGCGGCACCCTTCTCGGCGCTGCAAGGACAGATCGCGCTGCCGGTCATCGGCCGCATCAAACGCCGGTTCGGCGCCGAAGACGGTAACGGCGCGGTGATGCTTGGGGACATGGTTGCGACACAATCGGGCGCCATCGTCACCGCACCGGCGGATGGGAATGTGCTTTATGCGGGGCCGTTTCGCTCCTACGGTCAACTCTTGATCCTGAATGCCGGCGACGGTTATCATGTCGTCCTGGCGGGGATGAGCAGAATCAGCGTCGCCACCGGCCAATCAGTGCTCGCAGGAGAGCCGGTCGGTGCGATGGGGGAGGCCCGGGTGGCAAGCACCTCGGCTTCGAAGAATGGAAATGCCACGCCGGAGCTCTATGTCGAGTTCCGCAAGGATGGAAAACCCGTCGATCCGGCCCCATGGTGGGCGGACCGTTTTTCTGGAAGGACGTGAAATGATGCGGAAACTGTCGCTTCTGTTTGCCGGTGCGCTGATGGGCGCGTCCGCCATGAGCCTGGTCTATGGCGCGCCCGGCTCGGCAGCGAACGCTGCGGGGTCGGAGACCTACAAGCAACTGGCGATCTTCGGCGATATCTTCGAGCGGGTGCGGGCGCAGTATGTGACGCCGCCCGACGACAAGTCGCTGGTCGAGAACGCCATCAACGGCATGCTTGCCTCGCTCGACCCCCACTCCTCCTACATGAACGCCGAGCAGGCGCAGGACATGCGCGTGCAGACCAAGGGTGAGTTCGGCGGCCTCGGCATCGAGGTCACCATGGAGAATGACCTGGTCAAGGTGATCACGCCGATCGACGATACGCCGGCCGCCAAGGCGGGCGTGCTGGCCGGCGATTACATCGCCAAGATCGACGGTGAGGAGGTTCGTGGCCTGACGCTGAACGACGCGGTCGACAAGATGCGCGGCCTGGTCAACACGCCGATCAAGCTCACCATCCTGCGCCAGGGCGCCGACAAGCCGATCGAGCTGACGGTGGTGCGCGACATCATCAAGGTCAAGGCGGTCAAGTTCCGGGTCGAGAACGACATCGGCTACATGAAGATCACCTCCTTCACCGAAAAGACCTATGACGACCTCGAGAATGCCATCGACACCATCAAGAAGCAGGTGCCGAACGACAAGCTCAAGGGCTATGTGCTCGACCTGCGCCTCAATCCCGGCGGTCTGCTCGACCAGGCGGTAAGCGTATCGGACGCCTTCCTCAACCGCGGCGAGATCGTGTCGACGCGCGGTCGCGATCCGAAGGATGTCACCCGCTTCGACGCCAAGTCCAAGCAGGTCGACGATATCGGCGGTAAGCCGCTGATCGTGCTGGTCAATGGCGGATCGGCCAGTGCGTCCGAAATCGTCGCCGGCGCGCTGCAGGACCTGCGCCGCGCCACGGTGGTCGGAACGCAGTCCTTCGGCAAGGGTTCGGTGCAGACCATCATCCCGCTTGGCGAGAATGGCGCGCTCAGGCTGACGACGGCGCTCTATTACACGCCGTCCGGCAAGTCGATCCAGGGCAAGGGCATCACGCCCGACATCAAGGTCGACCAGCCGCTGCCGCCGGAATTGCAGGGCAGGGACCTGACGCGCGGCGAATCCGACCTCAAGGGCCACATCAAGGGTGCCGACGAGAGCTCGACCGGTTCGGGCTCGGCAGCCTATGTGCCGCCGGATCCGAAGGACGACCTCCAGCTCATCTATGCCGAGCAGCTGCTGCGCGGCCAGAAGACCGATCCGTCCTTCCCGCCCAATCCGCAGAAGGCCGTCCTCAACCAGTAACAGGTGGCGGCCAACAACGGGTCTGGCCGCCCGATGGAAGCAATGCGATGCTGCCGGGACCGAAAGGTTCCGGCAGTTTGATTCGGGGGCAAGGCGCACCCCTCGCTACAGGGCGCCAGGGGTGCGCCGGGATGAAGAATTCGCGCATGTCTTCGAAAGGGTTCCATGTTCGAAGCCATGCGGACGGGGACAGGGCTTGGCTGATATCGGCAAGGACATCGAACGACCGCTCGGGCTGACTGTCCGTCCGCCGCGCACCGCCGGCAAGGTCAGCGCGGGTGCGCTCGTGGCTGCGTTCGTCGTGCTGGCGATTGTCGGCGTCTCCGGCGCGATCGCGCTCAGGGACAAGCCGTTTCGCAAGCCGCAGGAAGTCGCCGTTTCGACGCCGAAGATGGTGCCGGAGCCGACCGCTGCGCCGTCCGCTTTGGCGCCGGTCACGACGCCAAAGGCGGAAATGCCGGCCAAGGCTGGAGGCCCGCAGATCATCCATGTGCAGACGGAGGAAGGCGATGGTCCGCCCAAGGCGGCAATCGTCATCCGTGATCCATCGACCATCGGCCAAAACCTGAAGATCGCGCATATTCCCGACAGGGCGCTGATCGAGGCCGGCGATGCCGGCCCTTTGCCGGTGCGCGCCGCAGATGGAAGGCGGCCCTTCGATGTCTATGCACGGCCATGGTCGGGCGCGCGCGGCGCCCGCGTGGCGATCGTCATCGGCGGGCTCGCTGTTTCACAGACCGGCACCCAGGCGGCCATTGCCAAGCTGCCGGCGGAAGTGACGCTGGCCTTCGCGCCGCAAGGCAACAGTATCGGCCGCTGGATGCAGGCCGCCCGGCAGAGCGGCCATGAGATCGTCATGCAGGTGCCGCTCGAACCGTTCGACTATCCCAACGTCAACCCCGGGCGCAACACGCTGACGGTGGCGGCGAGCGCGGAAGAGAATCTGAAGAGCCTGCGCTGGGCACTGTCGCGGACGACGAACTATACCGGCGTCATGAACTATATGGGCGCGCGGTTTTCCGCCGACCCGGCGGCCATGGAGCCGTTCATGGCCGAGCTCGGCAAGCGCGGGCTCGCCTATATCGACGACGGCTCGTCGGCGCGCAGCCTGGCGCCGGATCTGGCGCTGAAGGACGGCGTGCCCTTCGTCGCCGGCGACACGGCGATCGACGCCGTGCAGGATCGCGGCGCCATCCTGAAGAAACTGGACAGCCTGGAGGCGACCGCCCGTGCCAAGGGCACCGCCGTCGGCATCGGCTCCGCTTTCGACCTGACGGTCGACACGGTGTCGTCATGGGCGGCCGAGGCCAAGAAACGCGGCATCGAGATCGTGCCGATTTCAGCGGTGGCGATCGATCCGCAAAAGGGCTAGCCACCGGGAAACAGCTTGAAAGACTGAATGATGCCGAAGACGAAGAAGGTCGACCGCGAGACGCTGCCCTACCGTCCCTGTGTCGGGCTGATGATCCTCAACGCCGAGGGCCTGGTCTGGGTCGGCCATCGCATCGCCGAGCCGGACAGCGAATTCGCCGGCACCACGCAGCTCTGGCAGATGCCGCAAGGCGGTATCGACAAGGGCGAGCAGCCGCTACAGGCGGCGCAGCGGGAGCTTTACGAGGAGACCGGCATGCGCAGCGTCTCGCTGCTTGCCGAGGCACCGGACTGGATCAACTATGATCTGCCGGACCACCTCGTCGGCGTCGCCTTCAAGGGGCGCTATCGGGGTCAGACGCAGCGATGGTTCGCTTTCCGCTTCCATGGCGATACCAGCGAGATCCAGATCAATCCGCCGCCCGGCGGCCACACCGCCGAATTCGACAAATGGTCGTGGCGGCCGATGCAGGAACTGCCCGACCTGATCGTGCCGTTCAAGCGCAAGGTCTACGAAGACGTGGTGACAGCGTTCCGTCACCTTCTGCCATAGCTGGACGGCCGCGGTTCAAACGCCCACGGTTGCCGCGCCGGTTCGACCGTCTTATTGATGTCCATCCGCCACAAGAAGGGCCGCTATGCACGACGCCCCCAAAAGATCGCTGCCCGAGGAAGCCGACGTCACAAGCGAGGCTGCTGCCGGGGCCATCCTCACCGTCGACCTTGGCGCGATCCGCGAAAATTACCGGCGACTGAAGGCGCGGCTGGGCGGCGTGCGCTGCGCGGGCGTGGTCAAGGCCAACGGCTACGGTCTCGGCGCCGCGCAAGTGGCATCGGCGCTGATGAAGGAAGGCTGCGACATCTTCTTCGTCGCACTGCTTGCCGAAGGCATCGCGCTGCGCAAGGCTGTGGGGGCGGGACCGAACATCTACGTGCTGAACGGGCTGCCGCCGGGCTCCGAGCCGGAAGCTGCGGCGGCTGGCTTGTGCGCTGTCATCAACAGTGGCGCACAGTTGCAAGCCTGGCGCGCAGCGGCACACCGCGCCGGGCGCCGGCTCCCTGCTGCCGTCCAGGTCGACAGCGGCATGTCGCGGCTTGGGATGGCGCCAGCCGAGGTCGAGGCGGTGGCCGGGGATGTCGGCGCGTTCGATGGCATCGACGTCAGATATGTGATGAGCCACCTGGCCTGCGCCGATGAACCGCGCCACCCGGCCAATGAACAGCAGAGGCTGGCATTCGAGCGGTTGCGTGCCATGCTCCCCGTGGCGCCGGCCTCGCTTGCCAACTCCTCCGGGATCTTTCTAGGCCCGCCCTATCATTGCGATCTCGCCCGGCCCGGTGCCGCCCTCTACGGCATCAACCCGACGCCTGGCGAACCCAACCCGATGCTGCCCGTGGTGCGGCTGCAGGCCAAGGTGGCGCAGACGCGCAGTGTCCAAAAGGACACTGGCGTCGGCTATGGCCACAGCTACCATGCGCAGGGCCCGCTCGGACTGGCGACGATTTCATTCGGCTATGCGGACGGCTGGCTGCGCCGCTCCGCTTCGGCCGCATGGTTCGAGGCGGTGCGCCTGCCTTTCCTCGGGCGCGTGTCGATGGATTCGATCATTCTCGACATTTCCGCCTTGCCGCCCGGCCGGCTCGGAGAGGGCGACCTGGTGGAGTTGCTAGGGCCCTCACAGAGCGTCGACGATGCTGCCGACCATGCCGGCACCATCGGGTATGAAATCCTGGCCAGCCTCGGAACGCGTTTTCACCGGCGCTATCTGGGCGGTTGAGCGGTTTGGCCGCGCTTGACAAGCGGGCGTCATTCGGCAAGCTTTGGAACATGAGCAAGCTCGCTTATATCAAAACCTTCTTCAGGGTCTGCCCGATCGCGGGATCGTAGCCCCGGCGCGGCCGCCTTCCGGCGTCCGTCCGTACCGGGGCATCCATACTTCCACAACCGCCATCAAGCCGAACAGCCCTTCGCGGCTGCCGGCCTTTCATCACGCCGTCGCCAGCGCGCCGGCAGGCGCGCATCCGCTCGATGCGCCGATCCATGAGGTTTGCCATGCAACACGCAAAAGAACTGCATCCAAATAGCCATATTCTGATCAGCGACGCCGACCATGACAGGCTGACGGGCCTGGCGAGGGCTTTGCTCGATCGCGCGCCCGAGACGGCCGAGGAGCTGCTTTCGGAAATGGACAGGGCCGTCGTCAGGAGCGCGGCGGCGATGCCGGCCGGTGTGGTGCGAATGGGTTCGACGGTGATCGTGCGCGGCGAAAGCGGCGACGCCCAGCGCATCATGCTGGTCTACCCGGGTGAGGCCGACATAGCCGAGAACCGCATTTCGGTGCTGACGCCGATGGGAACCGCGCTCATCGGCGCCAGCGTTGGGCAGGCGGTTTGCTGGAACGCTCGTGGCGGCCGGGAACTGTCAGTGACCGTCGAAGCCGTCGATGCGCCGGCTTCCGGCCCGCAACGAGCTTGATGGCGGAGGCGGTGATGACGAGCACGAATTGCTGCCTGACGACGAAGGACTTCGCCGTTCTCGAAGTCATGCTGGAGCGCCGGCGGGCGTTCGCGGATCCGATCGTGCGCATGCTCGAACACAAGCTTTCACGCGCCGATGTCGTGCCGATCGATTCGGTCGGTCCCGACATCGTTACGCTGAACAGCAGGGTGGTGTTCGGCGTCGATGCCGGTCCCGCCGAGACGCGAACCCTGGTGCAGCACGAGGTGCGCGGGCCGGTCGGCTCCAGCCTGTCGGTCGCAACGAGGCGCGGGCTCTGCATGCTTGGCATGGCGCAAGGCCAGACGGCAACGGTCGAACACGCCGACGGCAGGCGGGAATCGATCCTGATCAAGGCCGTGCTTTACCAACCGGAGGCTGCCCGGCGCACGGTCAGGCAGAAAGACCAAGCTGACGCGCGGCGACCGCACGGGCTCAGGCTCGTCTACAGTGCCGCAGCCGATTGGCGGCCTCTTGGCGAGACGGCCGGAATGCGGCAGACAGAAGAAGACGACCCCGGTCCCTCGGCGGCGTAAATGGGCAACAGCGCCTGGTCTCGAAGATCGACATCGATTTTCGCTTGAGGTCATGCGCAAATCGAAAATACGGCCGCGTCCACGGGCGTCCTGAGGACGCTCGGCGCGGCAAGGAGTGAATGAATGAAAATCATGGTGCTGGGCAGTGGCGTGATCGGAGTGACCACGGCCTATTATCTCGCCGAGGCTGGCCACGAGGTGACCGTGATCGACCGCCAGAAAGGGCCGGGACTGGAAACCAGCTTCGCCAATGCCGGCGAGATTTCGCCCGGCTATGCCTCGCCTTGGGCCGGACCCGGCATCCCCCTCAAGGCGATCAAATGGCTGCTGATGAAGCATGGTCCGCTGGTGGTGCGGCCGGCCTTCGATCCGCATATGTGGACGTGGCTGGTCAAGATGCTGCGCAACTGCACAGCCGAACGCTACGCGGTCAACAAATCACGCATGGTGCCGCTGGCCGAATACAGCCGCGACACGCTGAAGGCGCTGCGCGAGGCGACCGGCATCGCCTATGACGAGCGGACGCAGGGCACGCTGCAGCTGTTTCGCACGCAAAAGCAGCTCGACGGCACATCAGGCGATGTCGAGGTGCTGAAGAGATATGGCGTGCCCTACGAGATCCTCGACCAGGACGGCTGCATCGCGGCGGAACCGGCTCTGGCCGCGGTGCGCGAAAAATTCGTCGGCGGCCTGAGGCTGCCGGGCGACGAGACCGGTGACTGCAAGATGTTCACCGACAGGCTGGCCGAGCTTTGCGTGGCACGCGGGGTCAAGTTCGAATACGACACGACGATATGGCGCGTCATCCGCAGCCGCAACCGCGTCAACAATATGAGCACCAGCAAGGGCTGGCTGACCGCCGACGCTTATGTGATGGCGCTGGGCAGCTATTCGGCGGACTTCATGCGCCGGATGAAGCGGCCGATCCCGGTCTATCCGGTCAAGGGCTATTCGATCACGGTGCCGATCAAGGATGCCGCCGCTGCGCCGGTGTCGACGGTGATGGACGAAACCTACAAGGTCGCGATCACGAGGCTCGGCGACCGCATCCGCGTCGGCGGCACGGCCGAGATTTCCGGCTTCGACCTCAGGCTGCACGAATCGCGCCGACGCACGCTGGAACACTCGGTCGGCGACCTGTTCCCGGGAGCCGGCGCCATGCGAGAGGCGACGTTCTGGTGCGGGCTGCGGCCGATGACGCCGGACGGGCCGCCGCTGATCGGGCGCACGGAGCTTTCCAATCTCTACCTCAACACCGGCCATGGAACGCTCGGCTGGACCATGGCCTGCGGCTCGGCCAAGGTGCTGGCCGACATCATCTCGAACCGGGTGCCCGATATCGACGCTCGCGCGCTGGCGCAGGAGCGCTATCTGAAATAGGCGCTGTTCGCCCGCCTTCGGCGGGCGCGCCACCGGATTTCGCGTCAGAACGCCTGTTTCACCCAACCCTCGTCGAACAGCAGCCGGTAGGCCCACGGGATCATCACGTCGGTGGCGACCGGTTTGGAGTGAGAGAGATACTCGTCATAAATTGGCTTCATCCTGGCGTAGAAGGCGGGGTCGAGCACGATCATGCCGTTCTCCGAGTCGTGGAAGAAGCTGCGATGGCCGACATGCGTCAGACGAAAAGATTTCTCTCCCGCTCCACCGCCTTTGTAATGAAGGAGGCAACGATCTGGACGCGGCGCAGCGGCCTGACCGATTCGTGATAGACCAGCCAGTAGGCACGGCGGATGGGCGCCACCACGTCGACGGCCACCAGTTCCGGCATCGAGCGGGCGACGAAAGTGTGCAGGATGCCGATGCCGGCGCCCGACCGCACCGCTTCGGCCTGTCCGAGCGCGGAGGAAATGGCGAAGCTGGTGCGCCAGTCCGCGCTGAATTCGGCGGCGTAGTCGAGCGATGGGCTGACGATGAGGTCCGGCACATAGCCGATCAATGTGTGCCGTCCCAGCTCGGCAGCGGTCTGGGGCAGGCCGTGGGCTTCAGCATAGGCACGCGAAGCAAACAGGCCGAGCGAGTAGTCGACCAGCTTGCCCGCTACCAGCCGGCCCTCGGTCGGCCGCTCGACGGTGATGGCAATGTCGGCCTCGCGGCGAGACAGGGAGAAGGAGCGCGGCACCGGTACGAGCTGAATCGTCAATTCACGATGCAGCGCGGTCAGTGCGCCGAGGCGCCGGGCGAGGAACGCGACGCCAAACCCGTCCGGCGCGCCGATCCGCACCGTGCCCGAAACGTCGTCGCCTTCGCCCGATATTGTCGAGCGGGCGGCGATCATGTCGCCCTCCATGCGCTCGGCAATGTCGAGGAAGCGCTCGCCGGCGGGCGTCAGTTCGCTGCCGGTGGTCAGCCGGCGAAAGAGTTTCGTGCGCAGCGCGTCTTCAAGTGCGGCGATGCGGCGCGAGACGGTGGCGTGATTGAGTTCCAGGCGCTTCGCCGCGCCAAGGATTTGCCCGGCGCGCGCCACGGCGAGAAAGATGCGGACGTCATCCCAGTTCATGGAGACCGTCCGGCAGGACAGAGGGGGGCGCGAAGGAACTCAACCTATCAATCCTTGGACCTCGTCTTTGTGATCCTTCTCATTTGCGAGAATTGATGCTCTCCCGTCAACCGCTGTCTATTCTCCGCACAACGGTTGCGTTCTCCCTCGCGTTGCCATCGGCCTGCCAAAGGCGGACAATGCCCCATCACAAACCCAGGGAGAGACATCATGATCGAATACGGTCATTTCATTGGCGGCAAGCGTGTCGCAGGAACCAGCGGCCGCAAGCAGGACGTGATGCAGCCGATGGACGGCTCGGTGCGCGGCACGGTGGCGCTGGCCTCGCAGGCGGAACTGCGCGCGGCGGTCGAGAACGCCAAGGCGGCGCAGCCGAAATGGGCAGCGACCAACCCGCAGCGCCGGGTGCGCGTCCTGATGAAGTTCCTTGAACTGGTCGCGCGCGACTATGACGAACTGGCCGACATCCTGGCGCGCGAGCACGGCAAAACCATCGCCGATGCCAGGGGCGACATCCAGCGCGGCCTCGAAGTGGTCGAGGTCTGCATCGGCGCGCCGCACATGATGAAGGGCGAATTCACCGACGGTGCCGGCCCCGGCATCGACGTCTATTCGATGCGCCAGCCGCTCGGCGTCGTCGCCGGCATCACGCCGTTCAACTTTCCGGCGATGATCCCGCTGTGGAAGATCGCGCCTGCGATCGCCTGCGGCAACGCCTTCATCCTGAAGCCCTCCGAACGCGACCCGGGCGTGCCGATCCGCATCGCCGAGCTGTTCATCGAGGCGGGTCTGCCTGCCGGCATCCTCAACGTCGTCAACGGCGACAAGGAAGTCGTCGACGCCATCCTTGACGATCCCGACATCAAGGCCATCGGCTTCGTCGGCTCGACACCGATCGCTCACTACATCTATTCGCGCGGCACCGCGTCGGGCAAGCGCGTGCAGTGCTTCGGCGGCGCCAAGAACCACATGATCATCATGCCCGACGCCGACATGGATCAGACCGTCGATGCGCTGATCGGCGCCGGCTACGGGTCGGCCGGCGAGCGCTGCATGGCGATCTCGGTGGCGGTCCCTGTCGGCAACGACACCGCCAACCGGCTGATGGAGAAACTGGTGCCGCGCGTCGAAAGCCTGAAGGTCGGCCCCTCGACGGATTCCGCCGCCGATTTCGGCCCGCTGGTCACCGCTCAGGCGCTGGAGCGGGTCAAGGGCTATGTCGATCTCGGCGTCAAGGAAGGCGCCAAGCTGGTCGTCGACGGCCGCGGCTTCAAGATGCAGGGCTACGAGAACGGCTATTATATGGGCGGCTGCCTGTTCGACAACGTCACATCGGACATGCGCATCTACAAGGAAGAGATCTTCGGGCCGGTGCTCTCGGTGGTGCGCGTGCCGACCTACGAGAACGCCATCAAGCTCGCCAACGACCACGAGATGGGCAATGGCGTCGCCATCTTTACCCGCGACGGCGACGCCGCGCGCGACTTCGCCTCGCGCGTCCAGGTCGGCATGGTCGGCGTCAACGTGCCGATCCCGGTGCCGATCGCCTACTACACGTTCGGCGGCTGGAAGGCATCGTCCTTCGGCGACCTCAACCAGCACGGTCCGGACGCGTTCCGCTTCTACACCAAGACCAAGACGGTCACCTCGCGCTGGCCGTCCGGCATCAAGGACGGGGCCGAGTTCGTCATCCCGACGATGAACTGACCGGACGCTTGTCCGACAGCGCGTCCTGCCTTCGGCTGCGGGCGCGCGGGCCGGCATCAAGGACGGGGCCGAGTTCGTCATCCCGACGATGAACTAGCCGGACGCTGTCCGATAGCGCGTCCTCGCCTTCGGCTGCGGGCGCGGGCCGGCATGACCACCCCAAAAATCTCCGGCCCGAGTCCCCTGGCTCGGGCCGTTTATTTTGCAAACGCTAATGTGATGGAACCGGCGAGGGCGCCAGGACTTAGAGCTACGATCCTGCCCTGGAGGAGGCATGGCAGGCAACCAGAGCGCCGACGGCTGACCGTTAGCATCGCATCGTTGGGCGCAAGGAGGTGTCCGATGGCACAACGTCTTATGTCCATGTTGCTATGCGCCGTGGCGGCGCTATCGATAGGGCCGGCGAATGCAGCCGGCCAATGTGCGGCACGCGCCGACATCGTCAAGGCGCTCGGCGAGAATTTCCACGAAAGCGAGGCCGGGCGTGGCCTGATCAATCCCAACGTGGTCCTTGAGGTGTTCGTTTCCGAACAGGGCAGTTGGACCGTCCTCGCCTCCGACACCAAGGGCCAGAGTTGCATCCTGTCCGTGGGCGAGGGCTGGGACAGCCCGACGATCAAGGCGGCCTTGCCAGGAGCCTGAGCCGCATTGCGTAGAAGCGGTTCAGCCGACGCGTAGTCTTGGGCATGCACTGGCCCCAACCGAGGTCGGTGTCGGCGGCATGCTTCAACGTGTGGCGGCCGCCTCGGCATGGCCGCGCAGCAATGCCATCAGCCGCTTGGCATCCTTTGCGGCGGCTTCCTCGTCACCGTCGACAATCGAGCGGATCAGCGCGACGTGATGCTCGGCCGATTCCGCCAGGCCGGTATCGGCCTTGTAGCGGAACCAGAAGCGGCGGCTGTGGGTCTGCAGCGGGGCGGCCAGCCTGGCCGCGAACGGATTGTCGGCAGCCCGTGCCAGCGCCTCGTCCAGCATCTTGTCGGCCTGGATGAAGGCAAGCACGTCGCCGGAGATGACAGCCTTCTGCATAGCAAGCGCGGCATCGTGGAAGAGGTCGGCTGCGTCGCGGGTGACGAAGCGCGCCGCGGAGCGGGCCAGCACCACCTCGACGCCGCGGCGCGCGTCGAGGACGCGCAGCCAGTCGCCGGGGTGCAGCGGCGCGATGGCGATACCCGCGCGTGGCCGCACGTCCAGCAGCCCTTCCCAGGCCAGCCTCTGGATCGCCTCGCGCACCGGCGTACGGCCGAGCGCCAGCTTCTCGATCAGGCTGCCTTCGGTGACGAAGCTCGCCGGCGCCAGTTCGAGCGTGACAATCATATGCTCGAGCATGCGGTAAGCCTTGGTCGCAGCTGGCTCGAACGCAGTGCTCATTTGCATGGATATCAAAGGCGGTCTCCTGATATATTTTGCATATATCATAGGGGAATCCGTGTTGACAGCGGCTTTCTTAATAGATATACGCCTGATATATCAGAGGAGCGATGACCATGTGGACCGGAGTTTTTCCAGCCGTCACGACCAAATTCACCACGGACGACCGCCTCGACCATGCCGAAATGGAGCGCTGCTTCGGCTTGCAGATGGAGGCCGGCTGCGACGGCATCATCGTCTGCGGATCGCTCGGCGAAGGGCCGATGCTGTCGCATGACGAGAAAATCGAAGTGCTGAAAACCGCGCAGAAGGTGGCCGGCAAGAGGCCGGTGCTGCTGACGGTGAACGAGGCCGGGACGCGCGAGGCCGCCAGCATCGCCCGCCGCGCCGCCAAGGAAGGCGCCAGCGGCCTGATGGTGGTGCCCAGCCCGATCTACCATACCAATGCGGAAGAGACGGTGGCGGCGCTGCGCGCTGTCGCGGAGGCCGGCGACTTGCCGATCATGATCTATTCCAACCGGCTCGCCTACCGCGTCGATGTCACCGTCGACCAGATGGAGGAGCTGGCGTCGGACGAGCGCTTCGTCGCCATCAAGGAATCCTCCGACGACATCAGGCGCTCGACCGAGATCATCAATCGCCTGGGCAGCCGCTACGACCTGTTCACCGGCGTCGACAATCTGGCGTTCGAGGCGCTGTCGGTCGGCGCTATCGGCTGGGTGGCCGGTCTCGTCACCGCGTTCCCGCGCGAGACCGTCGCCATCTATCAGCTAATGAAGCAGGGTCGCCGCGAAGAGGCGCTCGCCATCTATCGCTGGTTCCGGCCGCTGCTCGACCTCGACGTCTCGACCTATCTGGTGCAGAACATCAAGCTTGCCGAGGTGTTCGCCATCCAAACCAACGACCGCGTCCGCATGCCACGCCAGCCGCTGTCGGGGGAGCGCCGCAAGGCGGTCGAGAAGGTCGTCAAGGACGCACTGGCGGTGCGACCGACGCTGCCGGCGTTCTGAGGCTTTCTTCCGAGAGGCGGCGCCCAGGTGACAGGAAGTTCCAAATCGACGGAAGCGCGGCGGCGCCCCGCCATGCGGGCGTCTTCTCCCCGTGAACAGGGAGAAGCAATGGATATCGCCATCGTCGGTGGCGGCATCATCGGCATCTGCGCGGCGGCGTTTCTTGCCGAGGCGGGGCGAAACGTCACGGTCTACGACCGCACCGGCATCTGCGAGGAGACGAGCTCCGGCAATGCCGCCGCCTTCGCCTTTTCCGACGTGCTGCCACTGGCGCACAAGGGCATGATCCGGCAATTGCCGAAATGGCTGGCCGATCCGCTCGGCCCGCTCGCCATCCCGCCCGCCTACCTGCCGAAGCTGCTGCCCTGGCTGATCCGCTTCTGGCGTGCCGGCTCGGCGAAGCACTACGAGGCTGGCCTGGCGGCGCAGGCCGCAATGATGGCGCTCGCCGAGGCCGAATGGATGGGCCTGCTCGACCGCTCCGGCACGAGGCGGATGCTGCACGAGGATGGCTCGCTCGAACTCTACGAAAGCGAAGCCGAATTCCAGGCCTCGCTGTCCGGCTGGGCGGCGCGCCAGCGCTTCGGCATCGGCTTCCGCCATGTCGGTGGCGAGGAGCTGGCGGAGCTGCAGCCCGGCCTGTCACCACGCTTCGGCAAGGGCACGTTCGTGCCGGGCTGGAAGACGGTCGCCGATCCAAAACTGCTCGGCAAGGCGATCTGGGACTATGCGCAATCCAAGGGTGCGCGGTTCGAGAAGGCCCGCATCGCCGGCATCGCTGCGGACGGGAACGGCGCGACGTTGACGCTGGCCGACGGCACGACGCGGCAAGCCCGGCACCTGGTCGTCACCGCCGGCGCCTGGTCGCATCTGCTGGCGCGGCAGCTCGGCGACCGCATTCCGCTCGAAACCGAGCGCGGCTACAACACGACATTGCCAAAGACCGCCTTCGAGGTGAAGCGGATGCTGATCTTCTCCGGCCAAGGCTTCGTCATCACGCCGCTCGACACGGGCCTGCGCATCGGCGGCGCGGTCGAGCTCGGCGGCCTCGAGCGGCCGCCCAACTACGCGCGCTCGAAGGCGCTGCTGCGCAAGGCTCAAGACTTCCTGCCGGGCCTCGATCCTTCGGGCGGACGCGAATGGATGGGATTCCGTCCCTCGCTGCCGGATTCATTGCCTGTCGTCGGCCGCGCATCGGGAAGCCGGCCGGTGGTCTACGCTTTCGGCCACGGCCATCTTGGCCTGACCCAGGCTGCCGCGACGGGACGGTTGATCCGCGAGCTTGTCCTGGGGCAGACTCCGCCGATCGACGTGGCCCCCTTCAGTCCACAACGGTTTTGAATTTTCGAGGAGCGTCATGGCCAGGAAATCCTTCTTCTGCATCGACGGCCACACCTGCGGCAACCCGGTGCGACTGGTCGCCGGCGACGGCCCGCTGCTCCAGGGTTCGACGATGATGGAGCGCCGCGCGCATTTCCTGGCTGAATATGACTGGATCCGCACCGGCCTGATGTTCGAGCCGCGCGGCCACGATGTCATGTCCGGCTCGATCCTCTACCCGCCGACGCGCGAGGATTGCGACATCGCCATCCTGTTCATCGAGACCTCGGGCTGCCTGCCAATGTGCGGCCACGGCACTATCGGCACGGTGACGATGGCCATCGAGCACGGGCTGATCAAGCCGAAGACGCCCGGCGTGCTCAGGCTCGACACACCGGCCGGCCTGGTCATCGCCGAATACAAACAGGTCGGCGAATATGTCGAGGAGGTGCGCATCACCAACGTGCCCTCCTTCCTCCATGCCGAGGGCCTGACGGTCGAATGCCCCGGGCTCGGCGAGATCGTCGTCGACGTCGCCTATGGCGGCAATTTCTACGCCATCGTCGAGCCGCAGAAAAACTATCGCGATATGGCAGACCATTCGGCGGGCGACCTCATCGCCTGGAGCCCGGTGGTGCGGCAGCGGCTCAACGAGAAATACTCGTTCGTGCATCCGGAGAATCCGGGTATCAACCGGCTGTCGCACATGTTGTGGACCGGCGAGCCGACGGTGGCGGGTGCGGACGCGCGCAACGCGGTCTTCTACGGCGACAAGGCGATCGACCGCTCACCGTGCGGCACAGGCACCTCGGCGCGCATGGCGCAGCTCCACGCCAAGGGCAAGCTCAAGGCCGGCGATGCGTTCGTCCATGAATCGATCATCGGCTCGCTGTTCAAGGGCAAGGTTGAAAAGGACGTCACGGTCGCGGGCAAGCCGGCGATTATTCCCTCGATCGGCGGCTGGGCGCGCATGACCGGGCTCAACACGATCTTCATCGATGACCGCGATCCGTTCGCACACGGCTTCGTCGTCAAATAAGCGATTCATCACGCTGCGGAAGGTCGGGAAGGACAAAAAGGATTGCTGTCACGAGCGCAACGAATCGTCTCATCAACTTATTTTGACGGCGATTTCTTCGAAATGGAGCGCATGATGACGCTTAATCGTCAAAGACATTGCGTTATGCCAATGATAGGGTCCGCGATAGTCCAGGGGGCGGGTGCGAAAAAACGGGCAATCGAACGGCGTGCAGTCGCAAACACGCATGACGATCAAAAAATGACGTTGCAATCCCGCCTCGAAACTTTACGACTAGGGGAAATACGAAAAGGAATGCGTCTGCATGGGCGACATTCCAGGGGAGCCATGTACACATGCAGTATTTTGTCCAGCAGCTTATCAATGGGCTGACGCTGGGATCGATCTATGGGCTGATCGCGATCGGCTACACGATGGTCTACGGCATTATCGGCATGATCAACTTTGCTCATGGCGATATCTTCATGGTGGGCGCTTTCACGGCGCTGATCGTTTTCCTCATCCTGGGTGCCCTGTTCTATTCGGTTCCCGTGGTCATCGCGCTGCTGGTGATGATGATCGTGGCGATGCTGCTGACCAGCCTCTACAACTGGACGATCGAGAAGGTGGCCTACAGGCCGCTGCGCGGCTCGTTCCGGCTGGCGCCGCTGATCACCGCCATCGGCATGTCGATCGCGCTGTCGAATTTCGTGCAGGTGACGCAAGGCCCGCGCAACAAGCCGATCCCGCCGATGGTGTCGAAGGTCTACAACATCGAAGGCATCAGCGTGTCGCTGAAGCAGATCATCATCGTCGTCGTCACCGCGCTGCTCTTGGTGCTGTTCTGGTACCTGGTCAACAAGACCTCGCTTGGCCGGGCGCAGCGCGCCTGCGAGCAGGACCGCAAGATGGCGGCGCTGCTCGGCATCGATGTCGACCGCACCATCTCGATCACCTTCATCATGGGCGCTGCACTTGCCGCCGTCGCCGGCACGCTGTTCCTGATGTATTACGGCGTCATCGCCTTCTCGGACGGCTTCGTGCCCGGCGTGAAGGCATTCACCGCAGCGGTGCTGGGCGGCATCGGTTCGTTGCCGGGCGCGGTCCTGGGCGGCCTTTTGATCGGCTTCATCGAGAGCATGTGGTCGGCCTATTTCTCGATCGACTACAAGGATGTCGCCGCCTTCTCGATCCTGGCCATCGTGCTGATCTTCCTGCCTTCCGGCATTCTCGGCCGGCCAGAAGTCGAAAAGGTCTGAGATCATGGCCGTCACCGTATCTCCCGAGCGCGACACCGTCGCCGCCACGCCCATGCAACGCGCCTTGCGCGAGGCCTTCTATGCCGGTGCCATCGCGCTCGGCCTGTTCGTGCTGTTCATCGGGCTCAAAACCGACCAGAACATCTCAAACGAGCTGATCCTGGTGCAGCGCTGGGGCCTGCTCGCCGCAGTGGTCATCGCCACGGCCGTCGGACGCTTCCTCTATGTCGCCTACGGCCAGCCCTTTTTGGCCAACCAGAAGATCGCCGACGTCGCCACCGGTTTGCTGCCGGCCAGCGTGGCGTCGCGCTTCTTCCTCTTTCCAGCCTTCATCGTGGCCGTCATCGTCGCGGCGCTGCTGTTCGTTTTCAGCAGGTCTCTCACCGGCTGGGTAGGGGCGGAGCCGGCCGGCTATCTGCAATTCCTGCGTGCCCTGGCGGTTATCTACGCGCTGGCCTGCGTGATCTACTATTTCCGCGGCTTCATCCATGCCAACTTCACAAAACTCGGCATTGCCGCACTGGTGCTCTATCCGATCATTGTCGTGGGCATGCTGTCGCTGATGTCGTGGTCGCTCGTCGGCGGGCTGCAAGGGTCGCTGAAATGGGTCGATAATTTCGGCATCCAGATCCTGATCTATGTCATGCTGGCCTGGGGACTGAACATCGTCGTCGGCCTGGCCGGCCTGCTCGACCTCGGCTATGTCGCCTTCTATGCGGTCGGCGCCTATGCCTATGCGCTGCTCGGCACGCAGTACGGCCTCTCCTTCTGGATCCTCTTGCCGGCCGCTGGCGCCATGGCCGCCTTCTGGGGCGTGCTGCTCGGTTTTCCGGTGCTGCGCCTGCGCGGCGACTACCTGGCGATCGTGACGCTTGCCTTCGGCGAGATCATCCGGCTGGTGATCATCAACTGGCGCGAGGTGACCAACGGCTCGGCCGGCATTTCCGGCATCCCGAAGGTCACCTTCTTCGGCCTGATGAGCTTCAACGTCTCGGACCCGAACTACATCGGCAAGGTGCTGAACATCGCGACGTCGAGCGCCTATTACAAGATCTTTCTCTATTACCTGATCCTGGGGCTGGCGCTGCTCACGGCCTTCGTCACGATCAGGCTGAGGCGCATGCCGGTCGGCCGCGCCTGGGAAGCCTTGCGCGAGGACGAGATCGCCTGCCGCTCGCTCGGCATCAACACCACGACCACCAAGCTGACCGCCTTTGCCACCGGCGCCATGTTCGGCGGTTTTGCCGGCTCGTTCTTCGCCGCCCGGCAAGGCTTCGTCAGCCCCGAATCCTTCGTCTTCCTGGAATCGGCCATCATCCTGGCCATCGTCGTGCTTGGCGGCATGGGGTCGCTGGTCGGCATTGCCGTTGCGGCTCTGGTCATGATCGGCGGCACCGAGGTGCTGCGCGAACTCGACTTCCTCAAGCAGGTCTTCGGGCCCGACTTCACGCCGGAACTCTACCGTATGCTGCTGTTCGGCATGGCCATGGTGATCGTCATGCTGTGGAAGCCGCGCGGCTTTGTCGGCAGCCGTGAGCCGACCGCCTTCCTCAAGGTGCGAAGGGCTGTCTCAAGTTCCTTCACCAAGGAGGGGCACGGCTGATGAACGCGAACTCCTCCATGAGCGACGCCATCCTGAAGGTCGAACACCTGTCGATGAAGTTCGGCGGCCTGGTCGCGATCGGCGACCTGTCCTTCACCGCCAGGCGCGGCGAGATCACGGCGCTGATCGGGCCCAACGGCGCCGGCAAGACCACCGTGTTCAACTGCATCACCGGCTTCTACAAGCCGTCGGAAGGCATGATCACGCTCACCCGGCAGGACGGCTCGAGCTACCTGCTCGAACGGCTGCCCAACCATGAGATCCCGGCGCGCGCCAAGGTGGCGCGCACCTTCCAGAACATCCGCCTGTTCTCGGGCATGACGCTGCTCGAGAACCTGCTCGTCGCCCAGCACAACAAGCTGATGAAGGCTTCGGGTTATACGGTGCTCGGCCTGTTCGGCTTCAGCGGTTACCGCAAGGCCTCGGCCGAATCCGTCGAACTCGCCAAGCACTGGCTGGAAAAAGCCGATCTGGTCGACCGCGCCGACGATCCGGCCGGCGACCTGCCCTACGGCGCGCAGCGGCGCCTCGAGATCGCGCGCGCCATGTGCACCGGTCCCGAGCTTCTGTGCCTCGACGAGCCCGCCGCCGGCCTCAATCCAAAGGAATCGGCCGCGCTCAACGACCTGCTGATGGACATCAAGAACAACACCGGCACCTCGATCCTGCTGATCGAGCACGACATGTCGGTGGTCATGCAGATCTCCGATCACGTCGTGGTGCTGGAATACGGCCGCAAGATCTCCGACGGCAATCCGCAGTCGGTGCGCACCGATCCGCGCGTCATCGCCGCCTATCTCGGCGTCGACGACGAGGAGGTCGAGACCGTGCTGACCGAAGTCGGCGACGAGGACGTCATCGAGCAACTCGATACCGGTCCCGATGCCGCGCATGGTCCGGGAACGTCGTCGTCCTATCTCGCGGGCCCGGTGAGCGACACGGTCGGCCACAGCCAAGGCGAGCGCGTCACCGTGTCGAAGGGGGCCTCGAAGGCGGCCCAGGTCGATGCGCGAGCGGCGACCGTTGCAAGCAAGGCTGTCGCGCCAGCACCTGCTTCGCGGGCCAAGCCAGCGGCGAAGCCGGCCGCCAAAGCGGCCGTCAAGACGGGGGCCAAGACACCGGCCGCGAAGGCCGCCGGCATCTCGAACCGCCTCGCGGCGCCCCGCGGCGGCAAAGCCGACAATCTCACCCGCATCAAGGGGATCGGCGCGGTCAACGAGAAGAAGCTCAACGAACACGGCATCTTCCATTTCGACCAGATCGGCGCCTGGAAGAAGGCCGATATCGAGGCCGTCGAAGCGTATCTCGCCTTTGACGGACGTATCGCCCGCGAAGAATGGGTCAAGCAGGCCAAGCTGCTTAGCCAGGGCAAGGACACGGAATTCTCGCGCCGCGTCGACGCCGGCAAGGTGGCGACGAGCCATGCTTCCGGTAAACAGGCAGCAAAGCCCGCGACAGGAGCGGGCAAGCCCGTTCGGGCGAAGCGCGGAGGGGGCAAGTGATGGCCGGGAAGACGCTGCTCGATATCAAGGGCGTGCAGACCTATTACGGCAACATCCGTGCGCTGAACGGCGTCGACGTCACCGTCAACGAGGGCGAGATCGTGGCGCTGATCGGCGCCAACGGGGCCGGCAAATCGACGCTGATGATGACCATTTTTGGAGCGCCGCGCGCCCGCGCGGGCACCATCACCTTCGCCGGCGCCGACATCACCCAATTGCCGACGCACGAGATCGCGCGCTTGCGCATCGCCCAGTCGCCGGAAGGCCGGCGCATCTTCCCGCGCATGACGGTGATGGAAAACCTGCAGATGGGCGCCAGCCTCGACAACCTCAAGCACTATGACGAGGACGTCGAGAAGGTGTTCGCGCTGTTCCCGCGCCTGAAAGAGCGCATCGCCCAGCGCGGCGGCACGCTGTCGGGCGGCGAGCAGCAGATGCTGTCGATCGGGCGCGCGCTGATGGCGCGGCCGAAGCTGCTTCTTCTCGACGAGCCGTCGCTCGGTCTTGCGCCGCTGATCGTCAAACAGATCTTCGATGCCATTCGCGAGCTGAACCGCACGCAGGGGCTGACCGTGTTCCTGGTGGAGCAGAACGCCTTCGGCGCGCTGAAGCTGGCGACGCGCGGCTATGTCATGGTCAACGGCAATGTGACCATGAGTGGCACCGGCAAGGAACTGCTCGCCAATCCGGAAGTGCGCGCCGCCTATCTCGAAGGCGGCCATCACTGAGTTCAGGAGTCCTTACCATGCAAGGCATTCTCTACGAGGAACCGTCCATCTGGCAGTTCTTCTTCGTCACCTGCCTGCTCGGCGGCTGGGCGGCCTGGATGACCGGCAAGGCCAGCGCCCAGACCTGGCGCAGCTTCGTCCAGCTGTTCGCCTATCTGCTGGGTCTCGGCATCGGCATCCGATTTATCCATCACGCGCTGTTCAACGGCACGATGTTCTCGCTGCATTACTATGTCGTCGACACCATCGTGCTGATGATCCTCGGCTTTGTCGGCTATCAATACACACGAACCAACCAGATGGTGACACAATATAATTGGCTCTACGAAAGAGCTTCAATCTTGAGCTGGAAACCGAAAGGTTGACGTTCATCATTAACGCCGTTTCGGGGATGAATCGGCGTGACAAGTGCCTGAAAATCGGCAAACTATGCTTTCTGCGATAAGGGTGGGCATCGCATGAAAGCTTCATCCACGCCCACTCCGTTAATGGGAGCGTTTAAATGAAAAAATCACTTTTGTCCGCCGTCGCCCTGACCGCGCTGATCGCGTTCAGCGGCAATGCGTGGGCTGATCTAATGGTCGGCGTTGCTGGCCCGATCACGGGTCCGAATGCCGCCTTCGGCGCACAGTTGCAGAAGGGCGCGGAGCAGGCGGTCGCCGATATCAATGCGGCGGGCGGCATCAATGGCGAGCAGATCAAGCTCGAAGTCGGCGACGACGTCTCCGATCCGAAGCAAGGCATTTCGGTCGCCAACAAGTTTGTCGGCGACGGCGTCAAGTTCGTGGTCGGCCACTTCAACTCGGGCGTCTCCATTCCGGCGTCGGAAGTCTACGCGGAAAACGGCATCGTCGAGATCACGCCTGCCGCGACCAATCCCCAGTTCACCGAGCGCGGTCTATGGAACGTGTTCCGCACCTGCGGACGCGATGACCAGCAGGGCGGCATCGCCGGCGCCTATCTGGCGGCCAATTTCAAGGACGCCAAGATCGCCGTCGTGCACGACAAGACCACCTACGGCCAGGGCCTTGCCGACGAGACCAAGAAGGCGATGAACGCCAAGGGCGTGAAGGAAGTCATGTATGAAGGCGTCAATGTCGGCGACAAGGACTTCTCGGCGCTGATCGCCAAGATGAAGGAAGCCGGCGTTTCCATCATCTACTGGGGCGGCCTGCACACCGAAGCCGGCCTGATCATCCGCCAGGCGGCCGACCAGGGCCTCAAGGCCACGCTGGTTTCCGGCGACGGCATTGTGTCGAACGAACTGGCTTCGATCGCTGGCGACGCGGTCGCGGGCACGCTCAACACGTTCGGTCCGGATCCTCGCCTGATCCCGGCGAACAAGGAACTGGTCGAGAAGTTCCGCGCACAGGGCTTCGAGCCGGAGGCCTACACACTCTACTCCTACGCAGCCATGCAGGCGATCGCCGAGGCAGCCACCGCTGCCAAGTCCAACGACCCGCAGGAAGTTGCCAAGGCGCTGCATGAGAAGGGTCCGTTCAAGACCGTGCTCGGCGACCTCTCCTACGACGCCAAGGGCGACCCGACGCTGCCCGGTTACGTCATGTACGAGTGGAAGAAGGGCGACGACGGCAAGTACACCTACGTCCAGAAGATGTAAGCCTGTCGACATTGACTTCGCGGAATGCCCGGCGCCTTGCGCCGGGCATTTTCTTTTGCGGAGCCGGCGATCGCGCGTTTTATTGGCTGGCGGGGATCCTCGTCTTTTAGGCGAGCGGCGACTTTCCGCTGATGTTCACCCGTTTGGGGCCACGCTCGAGGCGAAGAATCGATTTTAAATCGATTTAAACGTGCGTCAAATTTTGTTTGCACTGCAGCATTTTCACGCTAATCATGGCGCCGCTTGCTCTTCCCTTCCGCTGCTGGAGCCCAATCCTTGGCCATCACGAAGATCCTCGTCGCCAACCGGTCCGAAATCGCCATCCGCGTGTTCCGCGCGGCCAATGAACTCGGCCTCAAAACGGTGGCGATCTGGGCCGAGGAGGACAAATATTCGTTGCATCGTTTCAAGGCCGACGAGAGCTACCAGGTCGGGCGCGGGCCGCATCTCAACAAGGATATGGGGCCGATCGAAAGCTATCTCTCGATCGAGGAGGTGATCCGCGTCGCCAGGCTGTCGGGCGCCGATGCGATCCACCCGGGCTATGGGCTGTTGTCGGAAAGCCCCGAATTCGCTGAGGCCTGCGCCGAAGCCGGAATCACCTTCATCGGGCCCAAGCCGGAGACGATGCGCCGGCTTGGCAACAAGGTCGCGGCGCGCAATCTGGCCATCGAGGTCGGTGTGCCCGTCATTCCCGCCACCGATCCGTTGCCGGACGACATGGAGGCGGTCAAGAAACTTGCCACGGAGATCGGCTATCCCCTGATGCTGAAGGCTTCGTGGGGGGGCGGCGGCCGCGGCATGCGCGCCATCCGTGCCGAGGCCGATCTCGCCCGTGAAGTCACGGAGGGCAAGCGTGAGGCGAAAGCCGCCTTCGGCAAGGACGAGGTCTATCTCGAAAAGCTGATCGAGCGCGCCCGCCATGTCGAAGTGCAGATCCTGGGCGATACCAGTGGCAATGCGGTGCATCTGTTCGAGCGCGACTGCTCGATCCAGCGCCGCAACCAGAAGGTCGTCGAGCGGGCGCCCGCGCCCTATCTCAGCGAGGAGCTGCGCCAGGAGCTGTGCGGCCATGCGCTGAAGATCGCTCGCGAAACCAGCTATATCGGCGCCGGCACGGTCGAGTTTCTGCAGGACGCCGACACCGGCAAGTTCTATTTCATCGAGGTCAATCCGCGCATCCAGGTCGAGCACACCGTCACCGAACAGGTGACAGGCATCGACATCGTCAAGGCGCAGATCCACATCCTCGACGGCTTCGCCATAGGCACGCCGGAATCGGGCGTTCCGGCACAAAAGGACATCAGGCTGAACGGCCACGCGCTGCAATGCCGCATCACCACCGAGGATCCCGAGCACAATTTCATCCCGGACTATGGCCGCATCACCGCCTATCGCGGCGCCACCGGCTTCGGCATCCGCCTCGATGGCGGCACCGCCTATTCGGGCGCGGTCATTACCCGCTTCTATGACCCGTTGCTGGAAAAGGTGACCGCATGGGCGCCGACGCCGGCCGAGACGATCGCACGCATGAACCGGGCGCTGCGCGAATTCCGCATCCGCGGCGTGGCCACCAACCTGACGTTCCTCGAAGCGATCATCAACCACCCGAGCTTCGCCGACAATTCCTACACGACCAAGTTCATCGACACGACGCCCGAGCTGTTCGAGCAGGTCAAGCGCCAGGACCGCGCCACGAAGCTGCTCAACTATCTTGCCGACGTCAGCGTCAACGGCCATCCCGAGACGCGCGGCCGGCCGCAGCCGAAAGCCGATGCCGCCGCACCCGTGGTGCCCTACCTCAACGGCAATGTGCCCGGCGGCAGCAAGCAGAAGCTTGACGTGCTCGGTCCGGAAAAATTCGCCGCCTGGATGCGCACGCAAAAAGAGGTGCTGGTCACCGACACGACGATGCGCGACGGCCATCAATCCCTGCTGGCGACGCGTGTGCGCACGCACGACATCGCAGGCATAGCGGGCACCTATGCGCGTGCCCTGCCGCAGTTGCTTTCGCTTGAATGCTGGGGCGGCGCCACCTTCGACGTCGCCATGCGCTTCCTCACCGAGGATCCTTGGGAGCGGCTCTCGCTGGTACGCGAGGCGGCGCCCAACCTCCTGCTGCAGATGCTCCTGCGGGGCGCCAACGGCGTCGGCTACACCAACTATCCCGACAATGTCGTACAGCATTTCGTCAAACAGGCGGCATCGGGCGGCATCGACCTGTTCCGGGTGTTCGACTGCCTGAACTGGGTCGAGAACATGCGCGTCGCCATGGACGCGGTCGGCGCCGAGGGCAAGCTGATCGAGGCGGCGATCTGCTACACCGGCGATATTCTCGATCCCGCGCGGGCGAAGTACGACCTGAAATATTATGTCGGGCTGGCGAAAGAGCTCGAGGCGGCCGGCGCCCACATCATAGCGGTCAAGGACATGGCCGGGCTGTTGAAGCCGAGCGCGGCGCGCGTGCTGTTCAAGGCGCTGCGCGAAGCGACAGACCTGCCCATCCATTTCCACACACACGATACGTCGGGGCTCTCAGCGGCAACGGTTCTGGCGGCGGTGGAGAGCGGCGTCGACGCCATCGACGCGGCGATGGACGCGTTCTCCGGCAACACCTCGCAGCCCTGCCTCGGCTCGATCGTCGAGGCGCTGAAGGGCACCGAGCGCGATCCCGGGCTCGACCCGCAATGGATCCGAAGGATCTCCTTCTACTGGGAAGCGGTGCGCAACCAGTATGCCGCCTTCGAAAGCGACCTCAAGGGGCCAGCATCGGAAGTCTACCTGCACGAGATGCCGGGCGGACAGTTCACCAACCTCAAGGAACAGGCGCGTTCGCTTGGGCTGGAGACGCGCTGGCACGAGGTGGCGCAGACCTATCATGACGTCAATCTGATGTTCGGCGACATCGTCAAGGTGACCCCGTCGTCCAAGGTGGTCGGCGACATGGCGCTGATGATGGTCAGCCAGGACCTCACCGTCGCCGACGTCGAGAACCCGGCAAGGGACATCGCCTTCCCGGACTCGGTCGTCTCGATGCTGCGCGGCGATCTCGGCCAGTCGCCTGGCGGCTGGCCGCAGGCGCTGCAGAAGAAAGTGCTGAAGGGCGACAGGCCGATCACGGCGCGGCCGGGCTCGCTGCTGAAGCCGGCGGACCTCAAGGCCAGCCGCAAGGAGATCGAAAGAAAGCTCGAGCGCAAGCTCTCAGAATACGAGTTCGCTTCCTGGCTGATGTATCCGAAGGTCTTCTCGGACTTCGCGGCCGCGCAGGAAACCTACGGTCCCGTCAGCGTGCTGCCGACGCCGACCTATTTCTACGGCATGAAGCCGGAAGACGAGGTGTTCGTCGACATCGAGAAAGGCAAGACGCTGGTCGTACGCTGCCAGGCGATCGGCGACGTGGACGACAAGGGCATGGTCACCGTGTTCTTCGAACTCAACGGCCAGCCGCGTCGCGTCAAGGTGCCCGACCGGGCGCATGGCGCGTCCGCCGCGAAAGCAAGGCGCAAGGCCGAACCCGGCAACGAGGCGCATGTCGGGGCGCCGATGCCGGGCGTCGTCTCGGCTCTCGCGGTGGCCGCCGGCCAAGCCGTCAAGGCCGGCGACGTGCTGCTCTCCATCGAAGCGATGAAGATGGAAACGGCGCTGCATGCCGAGCGTGACGGCACGGTCGCCGAGGTGCTGGTCAAGGCCGGCGACCAGATCGATGCCAAGGACCTGCTGATCGCCTTCAATTGAGAGCTCGCAAGAGAGAGCCACAGACTGTCGGCTTCTGTCGGCAGCCCTGACGGCCTGTTCGATAACCGCTTGACCCGCGGTCCCCGGTCGGGCATCGAACCGCAGAAATTTGCGGCGGCACGGTTCCCCCGAGTCGCGGCGAAACACCGATTTTTTTGGAGAAAAACATGGCCGACGATATCACAGAGACCAGCCAGACTGTTGCCGCCGGCCAGTTGCGTGCCTTCATCGAGCGCATCGAGCGGCTCGAGGAGGAGAAGAAGACCATTTCCGACGACATCAAGGAAGTGTTCGCCGAGGCCAAGGGCACCGGCTTCGACACCAAGGCGATGCGCGCGATCATCCGGCTGCGCAAGAAGGACCAGGCCGAGCGCCAGGAGGAGGAGTCCATTCTGGACCTCTACAAGGCCGCCCTCGGCATGGTGTAAGGCGAGGCATCTCGTGACGGCCGGGGTCGGCGATGAGTGAGTTCGACTTCGGTGGCCGAAGGGCCTCGGAGTTCCGCCAACGCGGCTTCTGGACGCTGTTTGCCGAGCGTCACCCGGAAGAAAGGACTCGGCTGGCGAGGCGAGGGCCCTGGTTCTGGCAGCGCGGGCTGCCGGAATTCGCGCTGGTGCTCTCCATGTACGTGGCGCCGAGCGAGAATGTGGTCGGCGTCTTCTTCGGCCGCAACGAGAAGCTTGGCGCAACCGACGTCTGGGCGCGCCTCAGGCGGTTCCAGCCGGCAATCGAGGAGCGGCTGAAGCTCAGGCCGGAACAGAGCGCACAAAACCTCGGCATCAATTCACAGTGGCGGGTCAACTGCTTTGCCGAGGACAATTGGCCGGCCATGACCGACTGGCTGGTGACCGAATGCTCACGTTTCGAGCGCGCCGTCACCGAAGTTCTGGGACAGGGATAGACATCCGGTGACGCCGGGGGTCGTCAGATCCTTCTTTCGCTCACGCTGGCTCGGCCAGGTGCGGCTCGACCGGCTGTTCTGGCGCGATATGGTGCTCGTCGGCACGGCGATCAACATTGCATCGTCCGTGACGGCGCTCATTCTGCTGGGGTTGAAGATGCCGCTCGGTCTTGTGCTGGCGGTGCATTTCGCGCCGGTGCCCTACAACATCTTCCTGACTTCGGCCGTCTGGCGGACGGCGGAGCGAACCGGTGGCGCTAAGGCCTCCCTTGCTATGCTGGGTTCGGCGCTCTGGCTGATCGCAACAGTCGTCGTCTGACAATGCTGCACGAAAAAGGGCGGCCGAGGCCGCCCTTCGCAGGAAATGTTGGCAAGGCCCCGCTCAGGCCGGCTCGAATCTCAGCGCCACGCCGTTGATGCAGTAGCGCAGCCCGGTCGGCGGCGGGCCGTCCTCGAAGACGTGGCCGAGATGGCTGCCGCAGCGAGCGCAATGGCATTCCGTGCGGACCATGCCGTAGCTGCGGTCGGTCGTGGTCTCGATGGAACCGGGAACGGGGTCGTTGAAGCTCGGCCAGCCGGTGCCGCTCTCGAACTTCAGCTTGGATTCGAACAGCGGCTGGTCGCAGCCGACGCAAAAGAAGGTGCCGGCGCGCTTTTCGTGAAGCAGCGCACAGCTGCCCGGGCGTTCGGTGCCATGGTTGCGCATGACGGCATATTGCTCAGGCGTCAGCCGGGCCCGCCATTCGGCGTCGGTGCGGGTGACGGGATAGGTGTGGGTGTCCATGCAGAAAACTCCTCGGCCTTGACGGCTCATTGTTGATTGCAATCTCTATTCGCAACAAGATAGGCGTTTGTTACGGGATTTGCCCGCATTTTCGAGCGCTCTGCCCGCGCTCCTCACGCGATCGCCGTGAGATAGCGCGCAACGGAGGCCGCCAGCGCCTCTTTCGCGCCACCGACAACGTTCTGGTTCCACCACGCGCCGTAGATGTCATCGAATGTGAAAGGCTCCAGCGCGGCCGCGATGCGGCGCACGGCGGCCGCGTTGAGCGGGATGTAGTTGGGATAGCTATACATGAAGCTGACGTGGCGGCGGGTCGGGGTCACCTGCAAGATATCGCCGGCCAGGAGAGCATTGCCGTCTTCGCGCTTCCAGTGCAGCACCTGGCCGCCGGCAAAGTGACCGCCGCAGCGGATGAGCGTCAACGCTGGGTTCAGGTCCAGTATCTCGCCTTGCCAGCTGACGATCGACGGGTGCGGCCGCATGATCCACTGCCGGTCGTCGTCATGGAGATAGATCGGCACGCCGCCAAACGCCTCGCTCCATTCGACCATCACCGAGTAGTAGTGGCAGTGCGAGATGGCGATCCCGGCAAGGCCGCCGCGGCGATTGATCTCGGCCACCGCCTCGTCGGTCACCATTGAGATGCAGTCCCACAGGATGTTGCCGTGCGGCGTCTGCGCCAGCAGTGCCCGCTGACCGATGGCGAAGCGCGGCTCGATGCCGAAGGCGAGAACGCCGGCATCGTCCTTCATCACAAGCCGGTGCCCGGCGGCTAGCTCTTCCGGTGTGGTCCAGGCCTGGCCTTCCCAGCGCACATATTGCCGCTCGTCCTCGCAGATCGGACAGTGCTGCGGGGGCGCTTCGGTCTGCGCGAACTGGACACCGCATTGCAGGCAGAGGAAACAGGTCATGGAACCTCCCGTCATTGTCCCGGCTCAATGCTTGCGCGACAATTGCCTGGTGGCGCTTTCCAGTCCGGCGAGCGTCAGCGGAAACATGCGGCCGCCGAACATGTCGCGGATCATAGCGATCGAATGCGTAAAACCCCAGTTCTTCTGGCTCTCGGGGTTCAGCCATACGGCGTTCGGCCATTGCCGCAGCAGGCGGCCGAGCCAGACGCTGCCTGCCTCCGGGTTCCAGTGTTCGACCGAGCCGCCGGGATGCGCGATCTCGTAAGGGCTCATCGAGGCATCGCCGACCACGATCACCTTGTAGTCCGGACCATATTTGTGGAGGAGGTCAAAGGTCGGGATCGTCTCGGCATGGCGGCGGCGATTGTCCTTCCACACGCCCTCGTAGAGGCAGTTGTGGAAATAAAAATATTCGAGCTGGCGGAATTCGGCGCGGGCGGCCGAGAACAATTCCTCGACGCTTCTGATGTGGTCGTCCATCGAGCCGCCGACATCGAAGAACATCAAAAGCTTCACCGCGTTGCGCCGCTCTGGCCGCGTCTTGACGTCGAGATAACCGTGCTCGGCGGTGGCGTGGATGGTGCCGGGCAGGTCGAACTCCTCCTCGGCGCCTTCACGCACCCAGCGGCGCAGCCGCTTCAGCGCGATCTTGATGTTGCGGGTGCCGAGCTCGACGGCGTCGTCGAAATTCCTGAACTCGCGCCTGTCCCAGACCTTCACGGCCCGGCGGTTGCGGCTCTCATGCTGGCCGATGCGCACGCCTTCGGGATTGTAGCCATAGGCGCCGAAAGGTGAGCTGCCGCCAGTGCCGATCCATTTCGAGCCGCCCTGGTGGCGCCCTTTCTGCTCCTCGAGCCGCTGCTTCAGCGTTTCCATCAGCTTCTCGAAACCGCCGAGCGCCGCGACCAGCTTTTTCTCTTCCTCGCTCAGGTGCTTTTCGGCCAGCCGGCGCAGCCATTCCTCGGGGATATCAGCGACGTTGACGGCGTTTGGGCCACTGAGCGCCTCCACCCCCTTGAAGACATGCGCGAACACCTGGTCGAAGCGATCGATATGGCGCTCGTCCTTCACCAGCGCTGCGCGAGCGAGGTAGTAAAAACCTTCGACGTCATAGTCGACCAGCCCGGCTTCCAGCCCTTCCAGCAGCGACAGATATTCCCTGAGCGAGACGGGAACGCGTGCTGCCTTCAGTTCGAGGAAGAAGGGGATGAACATTTTCTATCTATAGAAGATCATATTCGATGAAGCCGGTGCGGCGCGCGACATGGTCATAGAGCTTGCGCGCCGTGGCGTTGGTTTCGTGCGTCATCCAGTAGACGTTCCTGACGCCGATCTTGCCGGCTTCCTGCTTCACGGCTTCGATCAGCGCAGCGCCAATCCCCTTGCCGCGCACTTCGGGGTCGGCGAACAGATCCTGCAAGTAGCAGTTGTTTTTCTCAGACCAGCAAGAGCGATGGTACAGGTAATGGGTGAGGCCGACGGCCTTGCCGTTGCGGAGGGCGATGAAGCCCTTCGGTTCGAACTCGCCTTGCGTGAACAGGCGCTTCCAGGTGACCTCATAGACCTCTTGCGGCAGCTTCGTCTCGTAGAAGGCAAGGTAAGCGGTCCACAGCCGACGCCAGTCGGCGTGATCGGATTCTGCGAGCGGGCGGATAGTGATCTCGGCCATTTCGTTCCCTCTGAAGTCTGGAACCCAATCCATACCAACAGAATCGGGATCGGGAACACCCTTGCCTATCCCGCCGGCGAATTATACTCGCGAAAAGCGGTCGCGAGGATGTGCAGCGCTTCTCGTGCCCGCGGCGCCAAGCCGCGCGAATGCAAAATGATTTCGGAAGGGGGGATTGGCGGCAGGCCGAGTTTGCGACCCACCTCGACCAGGCCGGGTGGCGCGACGCGGTAGGCGAGCGCGGCGACGGCAAAGCCGGCCGACACCGCGATGTTGACGGCTGCGCCGCCGCCGCCCACGAAGGCCTCGTTCCAGGCAATGCCTGCCTTATCCAGCGTCTCGATAGCTCTCACACGGTCAGGGCAATTGCACACGGTGCTTAGCAGCGCCAGGCGCAATGGCGTTCCCGGCCGCCATTCGAAGGCCGGGGCCGCGAACCAGCCATATTGGGTGCGCGACAAGGCTTCGCCGCGGCGGCTGTCATCTTCCTGGTGGACAATCACCGCATCGAGCTCACCGCGATCGAAAGCCTCCTCCAGCATGGAGCTCGTATCGATCCTGATGTTGAGCGCGAGCGACGGATCGTGGGCATGCAACTGAGCTATCAATACGGAAAGCTCGGGCCCGGCGACGTGATCGACAAAGCCGAGAGCAAGCCGGCACGGCGCGTCGGAAAATTCCGTTACGGCGCGTTCGTGGGCGGCAAGAAATTCACGCGCCGCCGGGAGAAAAGCCGCTCCCCTTGCCGAGAGCGCCACGTGGCGCGGCGTTCGTTCGATCAGGCGCGCGCCGAGCTTCTCTTCCAGCCGACGCAGCTTGACGCTGATCGTCGCCTGGGTGCTGCCCAGCGCGGCAGCCGCACGCGTGAAGCTCTGCAGGTCGGCCACCATGACGAAGGTCCGCACGGCATCGACGTCAAGACTGGGCATTTCAGGTATTCCATTTTGTCATCTCTGAAATAGAGATGCATAGTCTTTTTTCATGGTCAAGTCCCGTCTATGTCAGCCTGACCGCAGTTGAAGAGCACTGCTCCCCAGCCGTCTCTCCGAATGTTCCGACAGAAAGTGACCGATATGACGTTTCAAATTGACCGAAACACCGTTGCGCTCGCTGGCGTTTGCTTGGCCTCGCTGCTGTTCGGCCTCGAAATCTCGAGCGTTCCGGTGATCCTGCCGAAACTGGAAACCGTGCTTGGCGCTGATTTCAAGGATCTGCAATGGATCACGAATGCCTACACCATTGCCTGCACCACGGTGTTGATGGCGACGGGGACATTGGCCGACCGTTTCGGCCGCAAACGCGTGATGGTGAGCACCACCGTCGCCTTTGGCCTCGCCTCTCTGCTATGCGGCCTCGCAACGAGCGCTCCGCTGCTGATCATCGCCCGGTTTCTTCAGGGCCTGGCGGGCGGAGCGATGTTTACCTGCAGCGTGGCGGTGTTGTCCCACCAGTTTCAAGACGGCAGTGAACGCGGCAAAGCCTTCGTCGCCTGGAGCGTCGTCTCGGGCATCGGCCTTGGCTTTGGCCCCGCCATTGGCGGATTGATCGTGACGCTGTCGAGCTGGCAATGGGTGTTCCTCATCCATGTGCCGCTTGCCGTTCTCGCCCTGGCCTTCATCGGCGCCGGTGTCACCGAATCACGCGATCGCAACGCCCAGAAGCTTGACCGGGCCGGCATACTGACGCTCTCGTTCGCGGTGTTCGGCTTCTCCTATCTGATCACGCAAGGGGCCGATCTGGGTGCTGGCGCGCGCGTCGGCGTGGCGAGCGCGGCCGTGCTGGCCTTCGTTGCGTTCCTCGTAGCCGAGAAGGTCAATCCCTATCCGATGTTCGATTTCTCCGTTTTCCGCATCCGCCAATTCTCCGGAGCGATCATGGGCGGCATCGGCATGAATTTCAGCTACTGGCCGTTCATCATCTATCTGCCGATCTATTTTTCGGGGGTTCTCGGTCACGACAGCACCACGACCGGCCTGTTGCTGCTCGTCTACACGCTACCCTTCATGCTGATGCCGTCGATCGCCGAGCGTCTGCGCGCGCGCTATCAGGCGCGGGTGGCGATCCCGCTCGGCTTGCTGACATTGGGGATCGGTTTCATCGCCATGTGGATAGGGGCCGGGCTCGAGGGCGCCAGCTGGCTGACCATGCTGCCCGGCACGCTGATCGCCGGCATCGGCATCGGCCTGACCAATTCGCCGACCACCAACACCACGACCGGCTCGGTGTCACCCGATCGTGCCGGCATGGCGTCCGGCATCGATATCAGTGCGCGGCTGATCACGCTTGCCATCAATATCGCGGTGCTGGGCCTGTTGCTGACGCAGGGTATCGTTTCTTATCTGCGCAATGCATTCGGCACGGCTGTCGACCCGAACGAACTGCGCGCCCTGGCGGAGAAGATCGCAGCCGGCAATCTCGGCGGCCTGGCGCAATACTCGCCCAAGCTCGCGATCCTCGACCCTACGGGCGCTATCGTGCATGCCGCCCTGATCAACGGTTTTGGTTGGGTCATGCTCTATTGCGGGATCGGCGTTCTGGCCCTTGCCGTGATCAGCTTCGTTATCTTCGGCCCCAACAATGTCACGCCGCAGGCGCGAAGGGGGCATTCTGTACAGAGTGCAGGCGAGGCGCGCTCGTAGCTATGCCTTACGGCTCGGCCTCGGGACGCCGAGCCGCTCGTTCACCCCTGCCGCCTCGCCATGAAGGCCAGCCGTTCGAACAGATGCACGTCCTGCTCGTTCTTCAACAACGCGCCGTGGAGCTTGGGCAGGGCGTTCTTCGGGTCGGCGCGCAGATCCTCGGGCGCGATGTCGTCGGCGACCAGCAGCCTTATCCAGTCGAGCGCCTCTGAGGTCGACGGCTTCTTCTTCAGCCCCGGTACGTCGCGGATCTCGTAGAATTGGGTGAGTGCCGCCCGCACCAGGTTCTGCTTGATGCCGGGATAGTGCACGTCGACGATTCTGTGCAGCGTCTCGATGTCAGGGAAGCGGATATAGTGGAAGAAGCAGCGACGCAGGAAGGCGTCGGGCAGTTCCTTCTCGTTGTTGGAGGTGATGATGACGATCGGCCGCACCTCGGCGCGGATCGTCTCGCCGGTTTCGTAGACGAAGAACTCCATCCGGTCGAGTTCCTGCAACAGGTCGTTGGGAAATTCGATGTCGGCCTTGTCGATCTCGTCGATCAGAAGCACGACTTTCTTGCCGGCCGCGAAGGCCTCCCACAATTTGCCGCGCTTGATGTAGTTCTTGATATCGTTGAACCTGGTATCGCCAAGCTGGCTGTCGCGCAGCCGCGACACGGCATCGTACTCGTAGAGGCCCTGCTGCGCCCGCGTCGTCGATTTGACGTGCCATTCGATGAGCTCCAGCCCGAGTGCCGCCGCCACTTGCCTGGCAAGCTCCGTCTTGCCGGTGCCGGGCTCGCCCTTGACCAGCAAGGGCCGTTCCAGCGCGATCGCGGCGTTGACGGCCACCATCAGATCCTTGTCGGCGACGTAGGCCGCCGTGCCTTCGAAACGCATTTTTGCTCCTTGGTTCAGTACGGACGACCGTAAGGAGACGGCTTGGCCCATGCAAGGGCGGGTTGGTGGCGGCGAAGCGTGAAGCCGGCAGGGAAGAACGCCAACTCTCTGGCGCCAACTCTCTGGCGCTTGGGAGGGCATCGGCCTATATTGGGGCTGACGGTCTGCGCTTCCCGGCAGGAGACACTTTTCCCCGGGGCCTTAACGATCCTTAGGGAGCTGTCCCTGGGAAGACCCGTGGGTTTTCTCACACGGCGCCCACCTACTTTGTAGGCACCCGGGATCGACCTCTCCACCGGTTGTGTGGATCGTCACTTATTAGCCACATCCACGTATTTCGTGGATCATGCGATGGAAAACGTCGCTCCCAAAACGTCCATTCATGTCTGGCTTTTTCTAGCGTCTGCGCATGGCATCCTCAAAAGACTTGAAAAGACAGCTGCGCAAGGAAGCACTTGGCCGCCGCGACGCGCTCGATGAATTCTGGCGGGTGGAAGTCGCGCTCGATATGGCCGAAACCGCGCGCGACCAGCTTGCCATCGAGCCAGGCCAAATCGTGTCAGGCTTCTGGCCGATGCGCTCGGAAGTCGATGTCCGGCCGCTGATGTTCGCCTTGCGCGAAAAGGGCGCACGGCTCTGCCTTCCGGCGATCCTCGACAAGACGACCATCGTCTTTCGCGAATTGGTACGCGGCGCGCCGATGGTCGATATGGGATTTGGCACCGTCGGACCGCATGAGGAGGCCGAAGTTCTTGACCCCTCCGTCATGCTGGTGCCGCTCGCCGGCTTCGACGCGCGCGGCCACCGCATCGGTTACGGCGCGGGCTATTATGACCGTGCGATCGCCAAGCTTGTCGACAAGGGGCATGCGCCCCGGCTGATCGGCATTGCTTTCGACTGCCAGGAAGTGGCGATGGTTCCCAATGAGGACCATGACGTCATCATCCCGGAAATACTCACCGAGAGCGGGTTGCGCCGGTTCGAGCCAGAATTGTAGATAGTTCTTTGGAACGCATGATCTTTGCCGAAAGTCATGCCACTTTTCGGGATCAAGCGTGATGAGACTTCTCTTCCTCGGCGACATGGTCGGCAAGACAGGCCGCACGGCGGTGTGGGAGCAACTGCCGGGCCTGATTTCGGACTTCAGGCTCGATTTCGTCATCGTCAACGGCGAGAACGCGGCCGGCGGCTTCGGCATCACCGAGGAGATTTTTCGCGAGACCATCGCGGCCGGCGCCGATGTCGTCACCACCGGCAACCATGTCTGGGACCAGCGCGATGCGCTGGCCTTCGCGCCGCGCGAAGAGCGCTTCCTGCGCCCGTCCAATTTTCCCAAGGGCACGCCCGGGCGCGGCTCGGGCGTCTACATTGCCAGGAGCGGCGCGCGTGTGCTGGTCGCCAACATCATGGGCCGGGTGTTCATGCATCCCGAGCTCGACGATCCCTTCCAAGCCGGCGAGCGCGAGCTTGCCGCCTGTCCGCTCGGCGAGCAGGCGGATGCCGTGGTCATCGACTTCCACGCCGAGGCGACCTCCGAAAAAATGTGCTTCGCGCATTTCGTCGACGGTCGCGCCAGCCTCGTGGTCGGCACCCACACCCACCAGCCGACAGCCGATCACCACATCCTCAATGGCGGCACCGGTTATATTTCCGACGCCGGCATGTGCGGCGATTACGATTCCTCGCTCGGCATGGACAAGGAGGAACCGCTCAACCGGTTCCTGTCAAAAGTGCCGAAAGGGCGTTTCGAGGCAGCGACCGGACCGGCGACATTGTGCGGCGTCGGTGTCGACATTTCCGACCGCACGGGACTGACCGAGAAGATCGCGCCGTTTCGCCGCGGGCCGCGACTCGAGGAAACGGCGCCGTCCTTCTGGACGTGACATTGATATAGGGGCTCTCAATACCTAACTGCCGGCGACACTGCTCTAGATCGTAGAGGGGACGACCTCCATGCAGCTTATCGAGTTCCTGGCGCCGCACTTCGCCTTCATGTCCGATCCCACCGCCTGGGTCGCGCTGTTGACCCTGGTGGTGCTCGAGATCGTGCTCGGCATCGACAACCTGATCTTCATCTCGATCCTGACCAACAAGCTGCCGCAGGCGCAGCGGGCCCGCGCCCGCCGGCTCGGCATCTCGGCGGCGCTCGTCATGCGGCTGGTGCTGCTCGCCACCATCTCGATCATCGTCCAACTGACGGCGCCGGTCTTCACCGCCCTTGGTCATGGCTTTTCCTGGCGGGACCTGATCCTGATCGCCGGTGGCCTGTTCCTGGTGTGGAAGGCCACCAAGGAAATCCATCACACGGTCGACCCCGACGATCACCAGGACACGATGCTGGGCGAAACGGTGCAGATGAGCCTTGCCGGCGCCATCTTCCAGATCCTGCTGCTCGACCTTGTCTTCTCCATCGATTCCATCATTACCGCCGTAGGTATGACAGACGAGATCGCCATCATGTACATCGCCGTCATCGTGGCGGTTACGGTGATGATGCTGGCGGCTACGCCGCTGGCGAACTTCATCGCCAAGAACCCGAGCATCGTCATGCTGGCGCTGGGCTTCCTCCTGATGATCGGCATGACGCTGATCGCCGACGGCATGGGTTACCATGTGCCCAAGGGTTATATCTACGCGGCGATGGGTTTTTCGGCGCTCGTCGAAGGCCTCAACATGCTGGCGCGGAACCGCAAGAAGGCGAAATCCGGCGGCGGGCATTGAGGCTGGCCGGGCCTAATGCGCTCCTTTGGGGTGACGGTCGCCGACCAGGCCTAGTGTCAGGCCCTGTTCCAGCCAGGCCTTGGCACCAGCCAGAACGAGCGTGAAGCCGCCGGTTGAATCGACCGCCTGTTTTACCTGTTCGTCGCCATTGCCGACAAAGCCGAAATTGTGGACCTCCAGGAAGGTCGCGTCACCTGGCATTTCGGTTAAGGTCCAGATCACCGTGGTCGGCGGATCGCCCCATTGCATGGAGATCTTTTCGTTGGCGACGATCTCGCTGACGAGCGCCGTCGTCGAGACGCCGTACATGCGCCACTCCCATTGAACCGGCTTGCCGCCGTCCAACCTGCCGCTGGAATGGGTGAACCAGAATTTCGTGGTGATCTCCGGATTGACGATGGCCTCGAAAACGTCGGAGACCGGCCGCCGGATCAGCATGGCGGCTTCGGCCGTTGGTATCTGACGGATTTCCATAGCGTTCTCCTCTGCCGAATACGCCTTCACCACGCATCGGGCTCCCGCACCATATGAACGATGTTGGTGGGGCTCCAAAACCGCGGAAGCCGTCTCCCAGCGGCTTGATGGCATCGCATCGCTCGACGCCGGTCTTGGCCAAAAGATCGGCGGCGCCGGAGAAATCCCCGGTGAACAGTTCCAGCCAGATCTCGGCCTGGCTCGGGTGCTATGGCAGATTGATCTGCCAGGAAACGCCGAACCTGTCGTTCAACCAGGCGAAACGGCGGCTGAAGCCGTAATTGCCGGTCGGCATCAGAAACGTACCGTCTTTCGACAGGGCCTCGACGATGCCTTCCAGCTCTTCTTCGGTGGAGCAGTCGACGAAGAGCGAGACCGACGGCGTGAAAGTGAAGGCGTGATGCACAGGGCTGTTGAAGATCATGACCTCCGTGCCGCCGATGGAGGCGCGAGCCAGCTTGACTGTCCCTTCGGGCCCGTCCTCGCCTGCACCGTAGCGCGTGAGGTCGAGCACGCGGCTCTCCGGGATGGTCTCGCAATAGAAGGCCATGGCCTCCTCGGCCTTGCCTTCGAACATCAGGAACGGGGTTACTTTCACGGCAGGCCTCGCTTCGCTCAAATGTTGATCTCGTTGGCAGGCTCGCCCTTCATCTCGCTGCGATAATAGCCGTCGCGCAGATTGATGCCGTGTTCGACATAGGCCTTCATGCAGGCCAGCATCTGCGACCAGCCCTCGCAATTGAGATAGGACTTCTTCAGCCCGGCCGCGTCCTCGTGCCAGCCGGCCTCGGCGATGGTGACGAAGGTGCCGCCATCGTCGAGCGGCTCGAAATTCATCTCGATGCGGGTCTTGTAGGCCGGCTTCCCCTCCTCGTCGGTGGCATCCCAGCGCAGCACGATGCGGCTGTCCCTGACGATTTCGTCGACTTCGACCGGCACCTTCCCCCACCACACGACATTGGTGCCCGGCTCCAGTGGCGCGCTGGCGCCGCCTATGGTGGTGAAATAGGAGCTGAGCTTCTTCGGATTGACGACCGCGTCGAAGACTTCGGCGACCGGTTTGCCGATGCGTCCTGAAACCCTGAATCCAAGAGACATATCCACAGCTCCTTCCTTGATTGATACAATGATATGTTATAGAAACATAACATGTCAAGCCGATCGCAAGACGACAATGTTTTCAAGGCGCTGGCGCATCCGCGCCGGCGCGAGATGCTGGATTTGCTGAAGGACGCACCAAAGACGACCGGCATGCTGTGCGAGGCATTTTCCGATGTCGACCGCTGCACCGTAATGCTGCATCTCAAAGTGCTGGAAGAGGCTGATCTCATTGTGGCACGGCGCGAGGGGCGCGAACGCTGGAACCACCTCAACGCACTGCCGATCAAGCAGATTCACGACCGCTGGATCAGCCAGTACGCCGGCCATGCGCTTAGCATCATCGACCGGCTGAAGTCCGATCTGGAGGGGTGAACAGCCGTCACGGCTTGCCATGCATGGCAATGCGCGGCGCGGCTGGACGAATTGAGCCGATTTATCTATAAGCCGGCCATTCCGACAAAGAGCGCCGTACGTCCATTCGGACGCAGCAGGGACGTTCTGACATTTGTATCAGGGCATTTTGCGGAAGGCGGGCTCATGCATCTCGCCGCGGAATGCTCTAGCCGAACACGACAGGGGTGCCATGGCTGGCCATTCACAGTTCAAGAACATCATGCACCGCAAGGGCCGTCAGGACGCGGTGCGGTCGAAAATGTTTTCCAAGCTGGCGCGCGAAATCACGGTCGCGGCCAAGAGCGGGACGCCCGATCCGTCGATGAATCCGCGCCTGCGCCTTGCCGTGCAGAACGCCAAGGCGGTGTCGATGCCGAAGGACAACATCCAGCGCGCCATCAACAAGGCCTCGATGGGTGATGCCGAGAACTACGAAGCCGTGCGTTACGAGGGCTACGGTCCCGGCGGCGTCGCCGTGATCGTCGAGGCGCTGACCGACAATCGCAACCGCTCGGCTTCGAATGTGCGCGCCGCCTTTACCAAGGCCGGTGGGGCGATGGGTGAAACCGGCTCGGTGTCGTTCATGTGGGATCGGGTGGGCGAGATCTATTATCCGGCATCGGCCGGCAGCGCCGACAAGGTCATGGACGCAGCGATCGAAGCCGGCGCCGATGACGTGGAGTCGGACGAGGAAGGTCACACCATCTATTGTGCCTTCGAAAACCTCGGCGAGGTGTCGAAGGCACTGGAAGCCTCTCTCGGCGAGGCGGAATCGGTGAAGCCGATCTGGAAACCGCAGAACAATGTTCCGGTCGATGAAGAACGCGCCCAGTCGCTGATGAAGCTGGTCGCCACGCTCGAGGACGACGACGACGTTCAAAGCGTCTACGCCAATTTCGAGGTCGACGAGGAGACCATGGCCAAGCTCAGCGCTGCGTGAGCAAAAGCCTGACATGACCGAAAAACCGCTGCCCACCATCCGCATCACCTATTGCACGCAGTGCCAGTGGCTGCTGCGTGCCGGCTGGATGGCGCAGGAACTGCTGTCGACGTTCGGCGTCGATCTCGGCGAGGTAACGCTGGTGCCTGGCACCGGCGGCATCTTCACCATATCCTGCAACGAGGTGCTGGTCTGGGACCGCAAGCGCGACGGCGGCTTTCCGGATGCGGCAAAACTCAAGCAACTGGTGCGCGACGCCATCGACCCGGACCGCGATCTCGGTCATGCCGACCGCAAGGCGAAGAGCTGAGGCTTCCCGCAAAGCAGGACGTCATTTTCCTCGCCTCTGCCCGAAGATCGCGCCGATCCCGGCACCGATTGCTATGCCCATGCCGATGCCGACGGCAGGGTCGTCCATCGCCGCGCCAAAGACAGCGCCGAGGCCGACCCCCGCGGCAATGCCCAAGGCCATGATGGAATACGGGTCGTTCACGGCTCTTCTCCCGACAAACATTATAGGAGCCTTCGGCGGCCTCGATGCCGAGTCAACGCGCGGCGAACCAGAAGGATGCCAGCGCGGCGATGGCGGTGACCGTGCGCACGTGGTTCCACATCACCCAGTCCCTGAGGTAGGTGGTCCATACAGCAGCGCCGTTGCTGCTCGCCGGATCGACGGCGGCCAGCGCGTCGTTGAGCGGTACGTTGAAAACCATCGTCACGATCGGGTTGCCGACGAGATAGATGACTGCGCCGGCCAGCAGCCAGACGGAGCCTGGCTGGTGCCAGCCTATGATGGCGCCGGCGATCAAGACAAGGCAGATCAGGCCGGTGCCGAACAAGGCGGTCATGAACAACGGCGTGATGACGGTGACGTTGATCGAGTTCATGGCGGCGATGCCGCCCGACGCAGGCAGGCGAGCCATTGCCGGCATGACGAAATTGGAAAAGGCGAAGAACACGCCGCCGACAACGCCCGAGCCGATAGCGGCGATGAAGATGAGGCTGGGGAGTAGTTTCGCGATCATGTCAGTTGCTCCAGATGCCGGTTGCGGCTGTTTCAGTTTGCAATGGGCGGAAAAGTTTGGGGGGTGGCCGGGCACCTGTTCGACGCCTTCAAATCATTACCCGTCTGCTTCTTTCAGAACATGAGAAATCCTCATATTTGCAAAACGTGATAAACCCTCGTATTTTGCGAGTCAAGTCATTTCTGGGTGGCATTGCCGCCGGTGTCTGTTGAAGAGCCATGGAAAAAGCCGCCACGTCCCCACAGGAACAGGTCGCCACGCCACGCCGCGCGCCGAGCCAGCAGCGCAGCCGTGAACGGGTCGAGCGCATGCTCGCCGCCGCCTCGGCGCTGATTGCCGAGCAAGGCAGCGATGCCATGCGCATGGGCGAGGTGGCGGAGCGGGCTGGGGTGTCGATCGGCTCGCTCTACCAGTTCTTTCCCGACAAGCGGGCGATCGTCTGGGCGCTGGCCGAGCGCTACACCGCCGAGAGCCAGGCCTGCATTTCAGCCGCGCTCAAGGACGTCGGCGACGCCGAGGGCCTTCGGCGGGCGTTCTCGGAGCTGGTGGACATTTACTACCGTCTGTTTCTCGCCGAGCCGGTAATGCGCGATATCTGGTCGGGCACGCAGGCTGACAAGGCGCTGCGCGAACTGGAGCTCGCCGACAGCCGTGCGAACGCCGAATTTCTCACCGCGACGCTCAAACGCCTGCGGCCCGATGCCGATGGCATCGCGCTGGAGACGACGGCGTTTCTCGTCTGGCAGATGGGCGAGGCCGCCATGCGGCTGGCGATCTCGGTCGAGCGCCAGGAGGGCGACCGGCTGGTCGCCGCCTATAAGCGCATGGCGCTCCGGGAATTGCTGGCGGAACAGGATGCACGGGCAGCGCGCTAGCCTGAGTATCTAGCTGGTCACAAAAAACCCGCCACGAGGGCGGGTTCTCTGGTCTGCGAAAAGCTGATGAGGCCTAGAGGCCGAAACCTTCGAAGCGCTTCTTGAACTTCGACAGGCGGCCGCCGCGATCGAGCAGGGTCTGCTGGCCGCCGGTCCAGGCCGGGTGCGTGGTCGGGTCGATGTCGAGGTTCATCGTATCGCCTTCCTTGCCCCAGGTCGAACGGGTCATGTACTCGGTGCCGTCGGTCATGACGACCTTGATGGTGTGGTAGTCGGGATGGATATCGGTCTTCATGGCGCGGTTCCTGGCTTGCCGGGCGCGGCTGACGGGCTGAAAGCCTGCGTCGATGCGCCCCTTTTTAAAACTCGAAGCCGCAGCTATTGAGGAGCCACGGCTTCTAAAACGGTCGGCGAGCCTATACATCAGCCGGAATTGAATCACAAGGCCGCGGCAAGCGCATATTGAGGCGCATAGCTGAAGGCGGCCAAGAGGAAAGACCAGGATGGCGCAAACCAGCAGCGCAGACGAGCGCCGGCGCTCGCTCAAGCCGCTCAGGCGCCTGTTTCCCTACATCGGCCGCTACCGCACATTGGTGGCGGGCGCCGTCATCTCGCTGATCGTCGCGGCGGTGACGACGCTGGCGCTGCCGCTGGCGGTACGGCGCATGATCGATCATGGTTTCACGCCGTCCGGTTCCTCCTTCATCGCCGAATATTTCGCCGCGCTGGTGGCGATGGCCGCGCTGCTGGCGGCGGCATCGGCGGGCCGCTACTATTTCGTCATCACGCTCGGCGAGCGTGTCGTCGCCGATATCAGGCGCGATGTCTTTGCCCATGTGACGAAACTGTCGCCGGCCTTCTTCGACACTGCCCAGTCGGGCGAAATCGTGTCGCGGCTCGCCGCCGACACCACGCAGGTCAAATCGGCGGTCGGGGCGACCGCTTCGGTGGCCCTGCGCAATGTCATCCTTGGCCTCGGCGCGGTCGCGATGATGGTTTTCACCAGCCCGAAACTGTCCGGTCTGGTCATCGCAGCCATTCCAATCATCGTGCTGCCGCTGGTCGCCTTCGGCCGCTCGGTGCGGCGCAAGTCAAGGCAGGCGCAGGACACGCTGGCCGATGCCACCGCCTATGCCAGCGAGCAGATCGGCGCGGTGCGCACATTGCAGGCCTTCACCAATGAGACGCTGGTCACCGGGCGTTTTTCGGGTGCGGTGGAGGCCGCCTTCGAGGCCGCGCGCGCCTCGATCTTCGCGCGCTCGTTCCTCACCTTCTTCGCCATCTTCACGATTTTCTCCTCGGTCGTGGCGGTGCTGTGGTTCGGCTCGCGCGACGTGCTGGACGGCAATCTGTCGCCGGGCACGCTCGGCCAGTTCCTGCTCTATTCGGTATTCGCCGCCGGTGCGCTCGGCGCGCTGTCGGAGGTCTGGGGCGAATTGGCCCAGGCAGCAGGTGCCGCCGAACGGCTGACGGAAATCCTGGCCGAGGAGCCGGCGATCGTGGCGCCTGCCAATCCCAGGCCGCTGCCGGTGGCGAGCAAGGGAGCGATCAGCTTCGAGGCCGTGTCCTTCTCCTACCCGGCCCGGCCCGACCGCGCCGCCGTCCACGGCCTGAGCTTCTCGGTCAAGCCGGGCGAGACGGTGGCGATCGTCGGTCCCTCGGGAGCGGGCAAGAGCACGGTGTTCTCGCTGATCCTGCGCTTCTACGATCCAGAGACCGGCAGGATCCTGATCGACGGCGTCGACATCCGCGAAGCCGCCCCCCTTTCGATACGGCAGCGCATCGCCATCGTGCCGCAGGACGTCACCATCTTCGCGGCCAGCGCGCGCGACAATATCGGCTTCGGCCGGCCGGGCGCCAGCGAGTCGGAGATCGAAGCGGCGGCAAAGGACGCGCTTGCCGACGAATTCATCCTCAAGCTCGAGAAGGGCTATGACAGCCAGGTCGGCGAGCGCGGTGTGACGCTGTCGGGCGGGCAACGCCAGCGGGTGGCGATCGCGCGCGCCATCCTGCGCGACGCGCCGATCCTGTTGCTCGACGAGGCGACCTCGGCACTCGACGCCGAAAGCGAGACGCTGGTGCAAATGGCGCTGGAGCGGCTGATGCGGGGCCGCACCACGATCGTTATCGCGCACCGCCTGGCGACGGTGCTGAAGGCCGACCGCATCCTGGTCATGGATGGCGGCCGTATCGTCGAGGAAGGCACGCATCAGAGCCTGGTCACCAAGGGCGGCATCTATGCCCGGCTCGCCAAGCTGCAGTTCGAGACCGGCGCCAGCGCCTTCAGGGGTGCGGCTGAGTAGTCAGCCACCCCGGCGTTGCTCACGCGGCTCCATAGCGTTTGCGTAGATGGTCGGTGAAATACACGGCGTTGAGCTTTTCACCGGTGGCGCGTTCGAGCAGGTCGGGCGTCGACCAGCGCGATCCCTGCAACCATATGTTCTTGCGGCGCCAGCCGTTGATGGCATCGAAATTTCCCCTGGCAAGATCGTCATCGGCCGACGGATGCTCCCGCGTCAACGCCGCCCATTGCTGGGCCGCCATCATCGCGCCCAGCGTGTAGGAGGGAAAGTAGCCGAAGGCGGCGGCAGGCCAATGCACGTCCTGCATCGGCCCGTCCGCGGGGTTGTCGATGGTTGAGAGGCCGAGATAATCGCGCATCCTGGCGTCCCAAGCCTCGGGCAGCTCGGCCACCTCGAGCCCGCCGGAGACGAGCTCCTGCTCCAGTTCGTAGCGCAGGATGACATGCAGCGGGTACGTCACCTCGTCGGCATCGACACGGATCAGGCCGCGTTCGACATGGTGGACATGCGGCAGGATGTCGTCGAGCGACCAGGCTTCGCCGAGATGCTTTTCCACGACCGGCAATGCCCAACGCCAGAAGGCGGGATTGCGCCCGATCTGCTTCTCGACGAACAGGCTCTGGCTTTCATGCACGGCCATGCCGCGCGCCTTGCCGAGCGGCCAGTGCGACCACGCCTTCGGCAGGTTCTGCTCGTAGAGTGCATGGCCGGTCTCGTGCAGCACGCCCATCAGCGCCGACAGGAAATCGGACGTCTTGTAGCGCGTGGTGATGCGCACGTCGCTCGGCACACCGCCGCAGAACGGATGGTGCGACACCGACAGCGAGCCGTGCGTCAGGTCGAAGCCGACCGCCGTCATCATGGCGAGGCCGAGTTCGCGCTGCCTGTCGACCGCGTAGGTTCCCGAAAGCGGCTTCAGAGGGTGCTTGCGCAGCCGCGCTTCCTGCACCGCCAATGCTTCCGGCACGAAACCCCTGAGAAATGTCTTCAGCTCGGTGAAGACAGGCGTGATATCCGCGGCGCGGTTGCCGGGATCGTACTGCTCCATCAGCGCGTCGTAGGGGGCGAGGCCGAGGATGTCGGCGCGCAGGGCCGCCTCTTCGCGCACCAGCGCCACCACGCCCTCAAGCGCGGGCAGGAAGCCCGCCCAGTCGTTCTTGGCCCGCAGGTCGCGCCACAGCTGCTCGCAGCGCATGCGCGCGGTCGTCTGGCGTTCGACGAATTCGACCGGCAGGCAGGTCAGGTTGGTGTATTGCCGCCGCAGTTCGGCCAGCGCCGCCCGCTGTTCATCGTCAAGCGCCTCGCCTTCGGCGGCGGCGATCCAGTCCGCTATTTCCGGCGCGGTCGCCCTGGTGTGGTACATGCCGGCAAGTGCCGCCATGGCCTCGGCGCGCTTCTCGCCGCCGCCGACGGCCATGTGGGTCGCTTCATCGGCCCCGAGGATAGCCAGCGCGTGCTCCAGGGCTTCGAGCTTGTGGCCGAGGTCATCGAGTTTTTGAAAGGACATGGCGGCTTCCGTGATTGGGGACGGGGCGAAAAGATACCAACGCCTGAGCGTTTGCAACCCTCACGCGCCGTCCGGTAGATGCGCCTTGCGCTGGCGAGCCGACGCGTGAAATGCTGCCCGACGATACATCACGAGGGAATACGATGATCGGCAACATCCTGGTCGGGCTGGTGGCTTTGATCCATGTCTACATCGTCTATCTGGAGATGGTGCTCTGGGACACGCCGCGCGGGCACAAGACATTCCGGCTGACGCCGGAATTCGCCAGCGCCTCGAAGGTGCTTGCCGCCAATCAGGGTCTCTACAACGGCTTTCTCGTCGCCGGCCTGATCTGGGCCCTCTGCCTCGGCACGGCCGGTTTCCAGGTCAAGGTTTTCTTCCTGCTCTGCGTGGCCGTTGCCGGGCTCTACGGGGCGGCAACGGTCGGTCGCAAGATCCTGTTCGTGCAGGCCGCGCCGGCAGCGGCTGCCTTGGTCGCGGTCTGGCTCGGCTGGTGAGGAAAAGAGGCGCCTGCGAGATTGGGCTCCGTAGACGCCAGGTGGTCCCTTCCTCCAGGGCCGCGATCAGAATGGCCTCAGCCGTTCGGATAGTTCCCGCCGTCGGCGCCGTCGCCCATCAGGAAGCCGCTACCGATGTCGACCCTCAGCCGCTGGTCGACATTGTCGAGACGGCGCAGCAGGTCATGATATTGTGCGGCCGGTATCCTGCCGTGATCCGACGAGGCTATCTTCTCGGCCGCCTGACTTATGCGGGCGGTGCGCATTTCCAGGCGCTCCGCCACGGCCGGGGTGATGTGGTTGGCTTGTCTGGCGGTGATTATGCCCTGATGGACGCCTTGAACCTGTTCAATGAGAGCCTCTACACGCGGGCCGGTCATGTCGGTCGGGTCGGTCGCGTCGAGCGCGCCCCTGTGGTGACCCGCGGCGTAGGCGCCGGCAAGCGGGGCGGCGACAAGAATCGCGGCAAGGGTTGCAGTCTTGACAGATGCTGAAGAGCGCATGACGGCGCCTCCTTTTTGCTGCGGAAAAGAACGGCTCTGCCGTTCCGCTTCCGGACGATGCGGGCCGTCCAGTTCCGTCGCGTCGCGATGGGAGGCATCGCCGGCGGTTCTCGGCCCTGCGCGACACGCTAGGAGCGCTCCGTGGCGAAGTGTAATTAAAAAAAGATAATCTTTTCAGGCCTTGCCGGTGCGCAACTGCGCCCTAGAGTTGAGCCGGCGAACAAATTCGCGTGAGATCGCGTGATGATGGATCACCGTTCGGTGAGCTTCAGTTCGATCCGGCGGTTCTTGTTGCGCGCCTCTTCGGTGTCGGCGGGGTCGAGCGGCTGGAACTCGCCGAAGCCGGCGGCGACCAGCCGGTTGGCCGGCACGCCGTTCTCGATCAGGAACTTCACCACGGAGGTCGAGCGCGCCGTCGACAGCTCCCAATTGTCGCGATAGCGGCCGGTGCCGGAAAGCGGCTTGTTATCGGTATGGCCATCGACGCGCAGCACCCAGTTGATCTCGGGCGGAATCTCCTTCTGCAATTCGATTATGGCGTCGGCGAGTTTCTTCATCTCGATCTTGCCTGCATCGTTGATCACCTCCGAGCCGGTCGGAAACAACACTTCCGACTGGAAGACGAAGCGGTCGCCGACGATGCGGATGTTCTCGCGGTCGGCGAGGATCTCGCGCAGGCGGCCGAAGAAGTCGGAGCGGTAGCGGTTGAGCTCCTGCACGCGCTGCGCCAGCGCCACGTTGAGGCGGCGGCCGAGATCGGCGATCTTGGTGTTGGAATCGCGGTCGCGGGCCTCGGAGACGTTGAGCGCGTCCTCGAGCGCGCCGATCTGCTTGCGCAGCGCCGCGATCTGCTGGTTGAGGATCTCGACCTGGCTCAGCGCCTGCTGGCTGATCTGACGCTGGCTGTCGAGCTCGCCCGTCAACGCCGCCGCGCGCTGGTTGGCCGCGTCGCCGGCGCCCGCACCTTGCGCCAGCAACTGCTGGAGACGGCTCTTCTCCGCTTCCGCCGCGGACAGCGATGCCTGCAGATTGGCGAGCGAATCCTCCTTATCCTGCGCTGTCGAGCGCTCCAGCGCCAGAAGCTGCGTCAGTTCGTTGATCTGCGAGTTGAGGCGGTTGAGCACCGTGTCCTTGCCGGAGATTTCGCGACCGAGCAGAAACTGCGCCAACACGAAGACGGTGAGCAGGAACATGATGGCCAGAAGCAGCGTCGACAGTGCGTCGACGAAGCCAGGCCAATAGTCGATACGGCGGTCGGCGCGCCGACTCCTGGCGAGCGCCATGCTAGTGCACCCCGGTCTTCTTCAGGGCGTCGGCGATCTTTTCCAGCGTGTTGCGCATCGCCTTTTGTTCATCCGACTGCGCTTCGACCCAGTCGCGCATGATCTGCTGCTCGGAGCGCATGTTCTTGACCAGGCCGGAAATGCCGTCGGCGAGATTGGCCATGGCGGTGGCGACGCGCGGGTTGGAGCCGCCGCCATTCTCCTGCATGCTGCGCAGCCGCTCCGACAACAGGCGGATTTCGTCGGAAGGCTCGGTCCGGACCGCGTCGGAGACGACGATATCGGACGACAGGTCGGTGACCGAGGATAGCCAGTTCTCCAGCTCGGTGTAGAAGCGCGTCTGGGCGCGGCCGGCCTGCAGGTCGAGGAAACCGAGCACGAGCGAGCCGGACAGGCCGAACAGCGAGGATGAGAAGGCCGTGCCCATGCCGGAGAGAGGCGCCGAGAGCCCTTGCTTCAGTGAATCCAGCACAGCGGCCGCGTCGCCCGTGCCGGGATCGAGCGATTCGATTGTCTCGCGGATGGAGCCGATCGTGTTCAGCAGGCCCCAGAAGGTGCCGAGCAGGCCAAGGAACACTAGGAGGCCCACGAGGTAGCGCGACGTGTCGCGGCTTTCATCGAGACGCGTGGCGATGGAATCGAGCATGGTGCGCATCGAACTCGTTGAGAAGGCCATGCTCGCGGAGCGGCCGATCATCGCCTTCATCGGCGCCAGCAGCACCGGTTCGGTGATCTCGGAGCCGGCGCGGAACGAATTGACCCAGCGCACTTCGCGAAACAGCCGCCCGACCTGGACGAAAGCCAAAAGAATGCCGACGGCAAGCACGCCGATGATCAGGCCGTTGAGCCCCGGATTGGTGACGAAGGCGGTCGAGATCTGCCGGGTCAGGATCGCTGCGATGAAGGCGACGATGGCCAGGAAGATGACCATGGTCAGCAGGAAGACCTGCGGGCTCGACAATTTATGTGGGTCGTAGATCAGCACGTCGGAGCGCCTGCCCATGCCGAAGGATCTGAGAAAAGCCATCCGTGCCCCGTTTCCGATGCCGCTGCCGCCGATCACGTCGTCGGCGACTCTAAACGGAATTGTGACCAAATTGAATGGTGCTTGGCAATATTGCCGCGAGCAGTATCAGAGACGGTTGATGACCAGGCAATCGACCATCGCCGCCAGATGCAGGCCGGCGCCGGTGACCACGAAACCATGCCATAACGCGTTGTGAAAGCGCAGCCCCTTCCAGGCGAAGAAGATGACGCCGCAGGAATAGACGATGCCGCCGGCAACGATGAGTACGATCGCCGTCGTCGGCAAGGTGGCGACGAGCGGCTCGACCAGGACGATGCCGCTCCAGCCGATGGCAAGATAGAAGACGATCGCCAGCCGGTCGAAGCGGCCCGGGAAAAACACCTTTATGGCGATGCCGATAACGGCCGCGGTCCAGACCAGGACGATCATCCAGCGGGCCAGCGCCGAGCCGTCGAGCTGCGCGAGAAAGGGCGTGTAGGTGGCGGCGATCAGCAGATAGATCGCGGCGTGGTCGAAACGCCGCAAGATCCATTTCACCGGCGAGGTCACCGGCCATAGATTGTAGGTCAGCGACACCGACAAGACGGTGAGCAGCGACACGACATAAAAGGCGGCGGCGATGTATTCTCCCGGTCCGACCCGGAAAGCGGCCAGCGCCAGCAGCGCCGAACCGGCCGCGATCGCCAGCACGATGCCGACGGCATGGACAATGCCGTCCGCGATCATCTCGGCACGCGAGTAATGCCAGCGTCCGACGAAGGGAATGTCGAGCTCCGGTGTATTCGTCATAGATCGTCCTGCGTCACCCGTATCTGGGCAATCGCCGGATAGTATTTCAAGCTTTGTTGGCGGTTTTACGACTGCGGCGCTTCAGCGCGGCGCGAACGGTTTTTTCACGGTTTTCAGGAGGGCGCGCTGGATGGTCTCATTGCCGGCGACGACCGAGCCGTTGTCGAGCATGTCCTGTCCGCCGTCCATGTCGGAGGCGAAGCCGCCCGCTTCGCGGATCAAGAGCAGGCCGGCGGCGATGTCCCAGGCCGACAGGCCGACTTCCCAGAACCCGTCCATGCGGCCGGCGGCGACGTAAGCGAGATCGAGCGAGGCCGAACCCAGGCGCCGGACGCCGGAAACCTCGGCCATGACATTGCGTAATTCGATCAGGAAGTTGCCATGCTGGCCACGCCCCAGATGCGGCACCCCGCAGCCGATGACGGCGTCGACGAGCTTGGTGCGGCCGGCGACACGCAGGCGGCGATCGTTCATGAAAGCGCCGCCGCCGCGTTCGGTCGTATAGAGCTCGTCCATGGCCGGGTTGTAGATCACGCCGGCCACGATCTGGCCCTGGCGCTCGAGCGCGATCGAGACAGCGAAAAGCGGAATGCCGTGCAGGAAATTGGTGGTGCCGTCGAGCGGATCGACGATCCAGCGGTGCTGGCTGTCATCGCCGGCGATCGTGCCGCGCTCTTCCATCAGGAAGCCGTAACCGGGCCGCGCCTTCGACAGTTCGGCAAAGACAATGTCCTCGGCCTTGCGGTCGGCCTGGCTGACATAGTCGCCCGGCCCCTTCATCGAGACCTGCAGGTTCTGGACCTCGCCGAAATCGCGTGACAGCGAGCGGCCGGCCTTCATTGCGGCTTGGACCATGACGTTGAGAAGGGCTGAGCGTGCCATCGTAACTCTTCCTGCTGCCGCGCTTTAACCTTTATCCTGATGCGTGTCGGTGACCCAAAACCGGGGCCACTTTTGGGCGACCTGCATCAGTCGGCGCGGCGCATATAAGTGATTTCATTGGTATCGACGACGATACGCTCCCCCGCGCCGATGAAGGGCGGCACCAACACGCGGATGCCGTTTTCCAGCACCGCGGGCTTGTAGGAAGAGGCCGCCGTCTGGCCCCTTACCACCGGGTCCGCCTCGGTGATGGTCAGCGTCACCTGGTCGGGGAGCGAAATGCCGATCGGCCTTTCCTCGTAGAGCTGGACCGTCACCATCATGCCATCCTGCAGGAAAGCGGCGCGGTCGCCAACGAAATCCTTCGCCAGCTCGAGCTGCTCGTAGCTCTCGGTGTCCATGAACACCAGGGCGTCGCCCTGCTCGTAGAGAAAGGAGAAATCCTTGAGATCGAGCCGGATCTGCTCGACCGTCTCGGCCGAACGGAAGCGCTCGTTCAGCTTTGTGCCGTTGATGAGGTTCTTCAATTCGACCTGGTTATAGGCGCCGCCCTTGCCCGGCTTGACGGTGTTGGTCTTGACGGCCACCCACAGGCCGCCATCGTGCTCGATGACGTAGCCGGGACGGATTTCGTTGCCGTTGATCTTGGCCATGATGATGTGATCCGGGAATGAGATTTTTTCGCGGGACAAGCGATTTCGGGCCCCCAAGACCACAAAACACCCAAAGAGGCAAGGGAGGGGGCAGGATGGGCCGAGTTACGGGGCGACGCGCCGGCCGATTTCGCCAACCGCCATCAAGGCAGGCGGTTTGCCTTCTGCAAAGCCTGCTTGGTCTGGTCGTCGCTCAGCCCTTGCAGGAAATCGTCCATCTCGGGGTCGATTAGGCCGGCGCGGCGGGCGACGATGTACCAGGCGCCGGCAAGCACGAGGTCCGGCTCGGTGCCGATGCCTTGCATATAGAGTTTCGCCAGGCGGTTCTGGGCGGCGACATTGCCGCCTTCGGCGGCCTGCTTCATCCAGCCGAAGGCGGATTTCAAATCACGCCCGCCGCCGCGGCCCTCGATCATCCAGGTGGCGAGGTCGAGCTGCGCGGTGTCGTAGTTTTGCCGCGCGGCCTGAGCCAGCAGGCGCCGGGCCTGGGCGTCGTCGCGCGATTTGCCGCCTACGCCGTTGGCATAGATCTGCGACATCGCATACTGGGCATCGGCGAGGCCGGTCGCCGCGGCGCGCTCGTAATAGGTCACTGCCTTGGCGATGCCGGCGTCGCCGGGGTCCTGCTGGACCAGCATTTGCGCGAAATTGAATTGCGCCAGCCGGTTGCCCGCTTCGGCGGCGGCCTGCATTAGTGCATAGGCTTCCTTTTCGTCCTTTTTGACGTAGCGGCCGTCGAGCAGCATCAGCGCATATTGGAACTGCGATTCCGGAACCCCTTGCTCGGCGGCGGCGGCGTACCATTTCGCCGCTTCGGCCGCGTTGAGGGGCACTCCCAGTCCGCGTGACAGGATCTCGGCCACCAGCGTCTGTGCCGCCGGGTCGCCGTTTTGCGCGCGCACCAGCGCGAGGTTGTAGGCGGTCTTGTAGAGCCCGCGCTGGAAAGCGCCGTAGGCCGCATCCGCCGGCTTGGCGCCGAAGCGGTCGGGATTGATCGCGTCGGCCGAAGGCAATGGCGCTGGCTCGGCGGTGGTGGCGGGCTGCGGCAACTGCTTTTCGATCGGCTTGTCGGTATGCACGCCGGCATTCGGCTTAGGGTGCGGCGAAGGAATCGTTTCGGCGGCAGCGGCCTGAATCATGACCGCGGCAAGCAGGGCCTGAAGGGGAAGCCTTGCCGAAGACATGTCAGTCCTCGAAGCGCGGTGCGGTTTCGTCGAGCAGCGCATTGGCCTGTGCGATCGCCGCTTTGGGATCGACGCCGTCGGCGAACACCGCGCTCGACAGGGCGACAAACTCGGCGCCTGTATCTGCGACGGTTTCGATCGAAGCGAGCTCCGACCCGGCCATGACGATGCAGGGGATCCGGATCATCTGCGCCCACCATCGCCCCAGCGCCAGGTTGCGCGGATGCGGATCGGGCTTGTTGTCGTAACCGAAGCGGCCGAAGAAAATGTAGTCGGGCCTGACTTCGCCGAGTTCGAGCGCGTCATCACGCGTCTTGGCGCCGCCGGCGCCGACCATCATTTTTGCCTGGAAATGCTCGACCGTCTCGGCAAGCTCGGCCTTGGAGACCTCGACGTGGATGCCGTCGGCCTGGACACGCCCGGCGATGCGCGTATCGCCGGCAATGACGACCGCGATGCCGGCTGCCTGTGCCGCCGGCACGATTTCGGCGGCGAAGGTCTGGAAGGAGGCTTCGTCCCTGCCGTTCTGCGGCAGGATCAGCGAGGCGACATCGCCACCGTCGAAGGCCGAGACAATATGGGCGGCCGGCACGCCGGATGGCGCGATCAGCACGATGCGGCAGCGATTGGGGGGCGTTGCTTCGTTCATGGTACTCGATCCCGGGTTTCGCCTATGCCGGGCGAAGATGGTTGGATTGCGGCATAGAGCAAAGTGCCCGCTTTGAACAGGCGGGCAGGCGGGATCGCTATTTTGACCGCCGAGGCGCCGGCGATTGGCGTTACTCGATCGGTTGCGGACCTGCCGCGGCAGGCCTCGGCTTCCACAATGTCCAGCCGAGATTCATGCCGGCGGCCGCGATCAGGATGGCGACGGCGCCGACGAGCTGGCTGAGATGCAGGCGATGGCCGAATGCCGTGACGTCGACCAGGATCGCAACGATCGGGTAGATGAAGGACAGCGATCCCTGCAGATGCGTCGGCAGCTTCTGGATGGCGCCATACATCAGGATGTACATCAGGCCGGTGTGGACGATGCCGAGCGTTGCCAGCATGGCCCAACTCCAGGCGTCGGTCGGAAGATGCGAGAGATTGGCGAAGGGCGCCAGCATCAATACGCCGACACAGACCTGGACGAACGCGATGAGATGCGGCGGCGTGCCCTTGAGCTTCTTGGTGAGGATGGCAGCGACGGCCCAGAAGAAGGCAGCGGCCAGCGCCATGACGATGCCGGCGAAATAGTTGGTGCCGACATCGCCGGCATCGGGGGCAGCCTCGACGATCAGCACCATGCCGGCGAAGGCGATTGCCAGCCAGGTCAATTTCGTCAGGGTCAGCCGCTCGCCGAAGAAGAGCGCGCCGAAGCCGACCAGCATGAAAGGCTGGGTATTGTAGACGGCCGTGGCGATCGAGATGGACGCGCGCGAGAATGCGCTGAACAGCAGCAGCCAGTTGACGACGATGGCTGCGCCACCGAGGGCCGCGATGGCGAAAACACGAAGCGACAGCCTGTCGCGCAAAAGGCCGAGGCCGGCGCAGATGAAGAGCAGCGTCACCGCGCCGAAAGCGCAGCGCCAGAACACCACATCCATGATAGGCTGGCCGGACAGGACAACGAACCATCCGATCGTTCCCAGGATCGCCATTGCGGCGGACATTTCGATCGTCCCACGGACTGTATCGTTCACGGCAAACCTCCGAAGCGTTGCGGGCATAATCTCATGCGGCTCGGGGGGTTTCCATGAAACTAGAAAGGCGATAAGCTTTTTTCTCCTAATTTAAATAGGCATCGCTGTAGAAATCCTGAGAATGTAAAATGCTTGACGAGCTCGACCGACGCCTCCTCGAAATCCTGGTGAGGGATGCGCGGACTTCGCTGAAGGAGCTGGCCGGCCAGGTCGGGCTGTCGTCGCCGAGCGTTTCGGAGCGGCTGAGGCGGCTCGAGGAGCGCGGCGTGATCAGGGCTTTCACCGTCGAGATCGACCCGCTGGCGCTCGGCTACACATTGCAGGCGATCGTGCGCATCAAGCCGCTGCCGGGCAAGCTGCACATCGTCCAGAAGCTGATCGAGGAGATCGCCGAATTCGGCGAATGCGACAAGGTGACGGGGGACGACTGCTTCGTCGCCAGGCTGTTCGTGCGTTCGATCGGCGACCTTGACGGTATCCTCGATCGCATCGCCGACAAGGCCGAGACCAGCACCGCCATCATCAAGGCGCAGCCGATCCGGCGGCGGCCGCCACCGCTCGGCGCATGACCGGTCCGCGTTTCTTGACTCTGCCTGGCGGTGGTGGAAATGCGTGCCGGCTCCGCCAGTCAGGCATATGAACAACGAGGAAAGAACATGGCGCAGAATGTCTACGATCAGCCGGATTTCTTCGCAGGCTACAGCCAGCTCGGCCGGTCCGTCGAAGGGCTGGAGGGCGCCGCCGAGTGGCCGGCGCTGCGCGCGATGCTTCCCGATGTCGGCGGCTTGCGAATCGTCGATCTTGGTTGCGGTTTCGGCTGGTTCTGCCGCTGGGCTCTTGAACACGGGGCCAAGGAGGTTCTGGGTCTCGACCTGTCGGAAAAGATGCTCGCCCGGGCGCGTGCCGCCGACCCGGATGCCGGCATCGTCTACGAGCGCGCCGATCTAGATGAACTCAGCCTGCCGCGGACGGCTTTCGATCTCGCCTACAGCTCGTTTGCCCTGCACTATGTCAGCGATGCCGCGCGGCTGTTCCAGACCGTCCACCAGTCCCTGGTCCCCGGCGGGCATTTCGTCTTCTCGACGGAGCATCCGATCTATATGGCGCCGACCCATCCCGGCTGGTCTGTCGATGCCGAAGGCCGCAAGACATGGCCCGTCGACCGGTATCTGGTGGAGGGACCGCGCAAGACGGACTGGCTGGCCAAGGGAGTTGTGAAACATCACCGCACGATCGGCACCACGCTCAACACGCTGATCCGGTGCGGCTTCACCATCGAGCATGTTGAGGAATTCCGTCCGACGGACGCGCAGATCGCGGCCAAGCCCGAACTGGCGGAAGAGCTCGAGCGGCCGATGTTCCTGCTGGTCTCGGCCCGGCGATAGATCAGAGCAGAATGGGCCGGCCTTGCTGTGGCGAGACCCATATTTGCTGTCGCTCCGCTCAGGAATCTGGGCTATTCAGGCGTTGACGCGCTTTCCCTCCAGACCAGTCCCTCCTTCATGTCAGGCCTGCTTTCCGATCCGTGGTTCTATGCGGCCGCCGTCCCGGCGGTCATTCTGGTAGGTCTGTCCAAGGGCGGATTTGGCGGCGCGGTCGGTTTCGTCGGCGTGCCGCTGATGGCGCTGACCATGCCGCCGGTGCAAGCGGCGGCCATCCTGCTGCCCATCCTGTGCCTGATGGACATCGTTTCGGTCTGGACGTGGTGGGGCGTCTATAACAGAAAGATGCTGGTCGACATGATGCCCGGCGCGGTGATCGGCATCGGTCTCGGTTGGCTGACGGCCGCACTGGTCACCGAGGAGGCGGTGCGGCTGATCGTCGGCGCCGTCGCCATCATTTTCGTGCTGCGCTGGCTCTATCTGAAGTACCGCCACGGCGCCGACCATGCGGCGCAGCCCAACCGCGTCGCCGCGGCCCTCTGGGGCACGGTCGCCGGCTTCACCAGCTTCGTCGCCCATGTCGGCGGCCCGCCCTTTCAGGTCTACGCGCTGCCGATCCGGCTTGACCCGAAGGTGTTGTCCGGCACGGCGGCGATCTTCTTTGCCGCCACCAACGCGCTGAAGCTCGTTCCCTATTTCGCGCTCGGCCAGTTCGACAGCACCAATCTGACCGCGTCGGCGGTGCTGATGCCGCTGGCGCCGCTATCCACCATCGCCGGCGCCTGGCTGGTGCGCCGCATGCGTCCGGAGATATTCTATCCCTTCACCTATGCGACGGTGGCCGTCGTCGCGGTGAAGCTTCTGTGGGACGGGATCGCCGGCCTGATGTAGCCGGGACCTTTTTCGCCTGCCTCAGGCGACGCCCGGCACCATGCGCCTTGGCCGGCCGAGCGCCAGGGTGGCGCCAGCCGCCAACACAAGCACCATGGCGGCAAGGACCGTGAAGTCGTCGATGGTCGGCTTCAGCACCATGTCGGCGATGATGACCAGCATCACCGCATAGTCGAAGCGCGCCGCCCGCAGGATGCGCTGGCCATAGGCTAGGGCGGCCGGCGTCACGCCATCCCTGGCGATCATCGCGCCCATACGGTCGGCGCTCGGCTTGAAGACAAACATGCCGATCGAGAAGGTGGTGGCGTAGCCGGCAAGACCGATCAGGATCCACAATTGCGAGAAGCCGACCCAGAACCAGCACATGATCAGCCCGAAGGCCAGCGTCAGCATCGACATCGGCGCGAAGAAGCGGTTTCCCAATTCGCCCGTGGCCTGCATTGCCTGCAGCGTTCCCTGGATGTTTCCCGAGCGGTCGGCAAGCGTCGCCAGCACCATCAGCGCGAAGCCGCCGCCGACCCACAGGGTCGCCGAAAGTATGTGCAGCAATTTGACGATCGAATACCAATCCATGGCTGTCTCCCCGGTGCCCGATGTAGCGAAGGAAGCGAGCCGTCGCCCGCCCACCGCTTCGATGGCCAAGCGTTTATCGCCGCGCCTGTTTCGGAACGATGTCGTGAAAAAACCAGTTCTGTTTCAAATGCCGGCTAACGTAAGGAGCCGCTGATATTGCGAGCGCGCCTTCCGGTTTTCTGCTATTGTGAGTGGCGTCCGGGGGCGCGACATCGTCCAGAAACAGTGCCGATGCTAGTGCGCCCGCGCCGGGAGCCCGGTGGCGAGAGCAATCGCCTGACGATCAACCCTTTCCCGAACACGGGAAAGGCAACTCGGGGGAAAGATATGCAAGGGGTAGCACGGAATTTCTTCACGCTGGCCGTTATCTATGCGCTGTGCGGCATGGCGCTAGGCCTGTACATGGCGATCAGCCAGGACCATGGCCAGATGCCGACCCACGCTCATACGATGGTCGCTGGATGGCTGATGTCGGCGGTCTTCGCCTTCTTCTATCATCTGTTTCCGGCGGTCGGACAGAAGACGGTTGCCGTCGTTCACTTCTGGCTGACCGCAATCAGCGGCATCGGCCTTTTGATCGGGCTCTACTTCCTGCTTGGCGGCAATGCCGCGATCGAACCGCTGGTGGCGGCGTCTTCGATGGGTTTCTACGCGGCCTTGCTGCTGTTTGCCTTCATTGCCTTGCCGGCGGTCTGGAAAACGGCCTGAGTCGAGGCTCGGCATATCCTTCAGGAACTGTGCTGTTACGGCACAGTGACGCGGGGTTCGCTCAAAAAACATCGGCGCCGTTAAGAGTTCATTAAGCTTTACAGGCGTTTACTATGCGCATCCAGTGATCTGGATTCTTACCGAGTGGTTGGAGCCACTTTGTTTGACGCCTCCCTGTTAAACTCCTGAGAGCCGCCTTATCCGCGGCTCTTTTTTTGTCCGCTTTCCAGCGACACGGTCCGCCCCGGATCGCGTTAACCTTCTGTTAAACATGTGCTTGCCTTCACCCCGGACGAAGCGCATTTTCAAGCTTCAGTTATGTAGGGTTCCGGGTGTATCGGCAGTAAGTCGAATCGGCCGGTTGCAAGTGCAGGGGCGTATCAATGAACGAGCCTTCGAAGGGCAGCGCGAAAACCGTCAAGCTGGCGGAACGTCGGGTCTTTTCGCACTCCTTCAAACCGCTCTACCAGGAAGGCATGGGGCTGGTCGAACAGGCGGCGGAGTATCTCGACGGGAAGGGCCGGGCCGAAGCCAAGAAGCTGTCGCGGCTGGCGGCCACGCTTTATGCGGCTGAATCGATGCGGCTAACCACGAGGCTGATGCAGGTCGCCTCGTGGCTGCTTCTGCAGCGCGCCGCGAATTCCGGCGAGATGACCCGCGATCAGGTCGCGTCGGAAAAGTCCAAGGTGCGCCTCGACACCGCCTCCGCCCATGACGAGGCGGCCGGCTGGGCCGAACTGCCCAAGGATTTCCTCGACCTCGTCAACCGGTCGCTGCGCCTGCAGGCACTGGTGCGCCGCATGGACGAGGAGATCTACGGTGCCGGCGCGGTGGTCGACATGCAGCCCATGAGCCGCCGGCCCAATCCGGTCTCGGACCAGATCAGCCTGCTCAATACGGCTTTCGCCCGCAACTAAGGCTGTCGGAGCATTTCTGGTCCGGCAGGCTGCCGTTTCCGGTTTGTTCACATTTCGCTGGCATCGCTGTCTCCGGGAGGTAGAGTAACCGGATGGGGGACGCGATTCGCATCATCGGTATCGATCCGGGGCTCAGGCGCACCGGCTGGGGCATTGTCGAAAGCCTCGGCAATTCGCTGCGCTTCGTCGCGTCCGGCACCGTGCGTTCCGAAGACAAGGCGGCGCTGGCGACGCGGCTGTGCCAGTTGCATGATGGGTTGGCTGGAATCCTGCATACGGCCATGCCGCATGAGGCGGCCGTCGAACAGACCTTCGTCAACAAGGATGCGGTCGCGACGCTGAAGCTTGGCCAGGCGCGCGGCATCGCCATGCTGGTGCCGGCGCGCGCCGGCTTGGTCGTTGCCGAATATGCACCCAATGCGGTCAAGAAGGCGGTGATCGGCGTCGGCCATGGCGACAAGAAGCAGATCCACATGATGGTGAAGGTGCTGCTGCCGAAAGCGACCTTCGACACCGAACATGCCGCCGACGCGCTCGCCATAGCCATTTGCCACGCGCATCACCGGCAAAGCGTCGCCTATCTCCTGAAACGCACCCATGAGGGCCTATCTTCCATGAAAGATCTGGCATGATCGGCAAGCTCAAGGGTACGCTCGACGAGATCGAGGAGGACCACTGCCTCGTCGACGTGCATGGCGTCGGCTACGTCGCCTACTGCTCGGCGCGCACGCTTGCCGCGCTGCCTTCGCCCGGCGAAGCGGTGGTGCTGTTCGTCGAGACCTATGTGCGCGAGGACATGATCCGGCTCTACGGCTTCCAGTCGGTGCTGGAGCGCGAATGGTTCCGGCTGTTGATGAGCAATGTGCAGGGCGTCGGCGCCAAGGTGGCGCTGGCCATCCTGTCGACGCTGGCGCCGGCCGACCTTGCCAACGCGATCGCGCTGCGCGACATCGCCATGGTGTCCCGCGCGCCCGGCGTCGGCAAGAAAGTGGCCGAGCGCATCGTTACCGAATTGAAGAACAAGGCGCCGGCCTATGCCGGTGCCGCCTCGGGCACGATCGGCTTGAAGCAGGAGCTCGGAGAAGGCGTGGCAGCCGCGCCGATCACAGACGCGGTCTCGGCCCTGGTCAATCTCGGCTATTCCCGCGACACCGCCGCGAATGCGGTGGCGGCGGCACTGAAGACGGCGGGCGAGGAGGCGGACGCGTCGAAGCTGATTCGCTTCGGGCTCAAGGAACTGGCGCGGTGAGCGCACGCTTGTCCGGTTCCCGGCCATATGCAAGGAAGGCGGCATGAGCCTTTCCCCCCGTCTCATCGCTCCGGAAAAACGCGGCGAGGATGCCGATCAGAGTTTGCGGCCGCAGACGCTTGACGATTTCGTCGGCCAGGCGGCGGTGCGGGCCAACCTCAAAGTGTTCATCGAGGCCGCCAAGGGCCGCAAGGAAGCGCTCGACCATGTGCTGTTCGTCGGTCCTCCCGGGCTCGGCAAGACGACGCTGGCGCAGATCATGGCGCGCGAGCTCGGCGTCAACTTCCGCTCGACCTCCGGACCGGTCATCGCCAAGGCCGGCGATCTCGCCGCACTCTTGACCAATCTCGAGGAAGGCGACGTCCTGTTCATCGATGAGATCCACAGGCTGAACCCGGCGGTGGAAGAGATCCTCTATCCGGCGATGGAGGATTTCCAGCTCGACCTGATCATCGGCGAGGGCCCGGCGGCGCGCTCGGTCAAGATCGACCTTGCCCGTTTCACGCTGGTGGCCGCCACCACGCGGCTCGGCCTGCTCACCAATCCGCTGCGCGACCGCTTCGGCATCCCGGTGCGGCTCAACTTCTACACGGTCGAGGAACTGGAGCAGATCGTGCGGCGCGGCGCACGCATCCTGCAAATGCCGCTCGGCGATGACGGCGCGCTGGAGATCGCGCGGCGCGCGCGTGGCACGCCGCGCATCGCCGGCCGGCTGTTGCGCCGCGTGCGCGATTTCGCTTCGGTTGCCGGCGATGGTCATGTGAACCGCTTGATCGCTGACGAAGCCTTGACCCGGCTGGAGGTCGACGCGCTCGGCCTCGATGCGCTCGACCGCCGCTATCTTTCGATGATCGCGCGCAATTTCGGCGGCGGGCCGGTCGGCATCGAGACGATCGCCGCCGGCCTGTCCGAGCCGCGCGACGCCATCGAGGACATCATCGAGCCTTATCTCATCCAGCAGGGTTTCATCCAGCGCACGCCGCGCGGCCGGGTGCTGACGGCCAATGCCTGGCGCCATCTTGGCCTCGACGCGCCGAAGGACCTGGCGCAACAGCAGATCAATTTGTTTCAGGAAGAATAGCGGCCCCCTCGGCGGCATTCCGGCCGGCGATCGAGCGTCCGCAACAGCTTTGCGGCGTGCGACCGGAGATCTTGCTGATCGGTCCCGGCGGGGCGGAGCAACGGCGCTCAGTGAAGCGACCGGATCACGTTTATCACGTCGGGCTCGGCCTTGTCGCTATTGAAGGCGTCGACGATGCCGAAGGCGCCGCCGTAACTCCACACCGACCAGGAGAAGCCGTGCGCCTCGGCGCGTGCGATCATGTCCCGGACATAGGCGGCGCGATATCCGGCCGGCATCACATGGGGATTGCCGTATTCCTGGCGGATCATGCCGAACTCGCCCAACGTGACGTTTTCCGGCTTGATGCCGTTGGCCTTCGCCCAGGCATCGACGGCCTTGAACGGCGCATCCATGAGGCCAAGCAGCTTGGCGTCGGTGTCCATGCTGGCGACCTGCTCGTCGAGATAGGCAAGCAGGCCGCCCTGCCGCGCCCATGGCGCCTCGGCCTTGATCCTGGCGCGGATGGTGTCGAGCGTGACGTCGAGTTCAGCCCGCGGCACCGCGGTCAGCGGGTAGGGCAGGCCGGTCACATAGGGAATGAAATCGCCGGCCCAGGTCGCGCCCTGATGGGTAAGCAGGAACGGATCGTAGGAATGGAAGGTCCAGATGACGTTGTCGTCCGGAATCGCCTTCGGATCGATTTTTTCCAGCGACGACGCCGCGGAATAGCAGGCCCCGGTCAGCACAAGCGTCAATCTCGTCGCCGAAGAGCGCGCCGCGGCGAACAATCTCTGCTGGCGTTGCGGCCACAGGCTGGTGCCGTCGGCGTCGCAGTCGACGATCGGTTCGTTCATCGGCTCGAAGGCGACTTGCGCCGGATCTTCCCCGGCGAGCATGCGCGCCATCTTGCGCACCACCTCGACATAGGCATCGAATGTCGCCGGGTTGTTCATCACCTCGGCCATACCGATCTTGCGCCCGCCGCCGGCGGGGATCAGGTGCATGTCGACGACAACCTTCAAGCCGGCGCGGTTGATCATGCGGACAGAGTCCAGCACGCTGGCATAGAGATCGTCGCGCAACGCCATACTCTTTTCGGAGAGGAAGGGCGAAGGATCGACCGGCATGCGCAGGAAATCGAAGCCTGCATCCTTCAAGGCCTCCAGATCGTCGGCCTTGAGAAATCTGCGCCATTCCGGGTAGGGCAGGATGGCCTTGGCGTCGCCCCACCGGTCTTCGCCCGGCCAGGTCACCCACTGGTCGAGATTGAGCCCGCGCTTCATCGAGAAGGTCGCGGCCTGGCCAGGCCCGACCAGAGCCATTAGCACGAACAGCGCCCTCACCAAGGTCTTGATCATCGTCGTCAACAGTGCCATCCGATGCCATGTCACGCGCGGCACAGGTGCCTTGCCGCGACTGAAAAAGGAAGCGCAATGGACGATCATGGTGAATCCGCGACCTTGCTGGCGGGGATTTCCGGTGCGCTGACGGCGTTCGGCCACCGGCTGATGGCACGGGTCTACTATGCCGACACCGACTTCTCCGGCGTCGTCTACCACGCCCGCTATCTCGAATTCCTTGAGCGCGGCCGCTCCGACTATCTGAGGCTGAGCGGCGTGCACCACACCGAACTTGCCGATGGCAAGCATGGCGAAAGAATAGTCTGGGTGGTGCGTCGCATGGAGATCGACTTTCGCGTCCCGGCCCGCATGGACGACATCCTGACGATCGACACCCGGACCGAGGAAATCTCCGGCGCGCGCATCTTCATGGCGCAGCAGCTCAAGCGCGGCGACGAGGTGCTGGTCGAGGCCAGGGTCGAGGCGGCGATCATCGGCGAGAATGGCCGGCCACGCCGCTTCCCCAGGGAATGGATCGCTGCGTTCATGCCCAAGGCGGATTAAAGGGGTCGGCTCCCCTGGTGTCGCCAGCGCCGGCCTCGAAGCGCGGCAATGCGCCGCGCCTGATGGACTAACCCATCCTTAACCATAACGGTTCATGAAGAGATTGGTGAAGATTGGCGCTATCCAGCGCCTTCCTTTTACCAATATTTGCCCCGAAAAGGCCGCGAAAGGCATGGTTGGGGTTGTTCCGGTAGCTTCGTGCGAACCGACCACAAGGGATGCCAGGGGCCAGCCGCCAGCTTCGCCCGGAAAATCTTAAGGACGTTACGATGGAAAATATCGCACTCGCCGAACCGGGCGCGCAATTGTCGATTTGGGCGCTGTTCATGCAGGCCAGCTGGGTGGTCAAGCTGGTCATGATCGGGCTGCTCTGCGCCTCGGTCTGGACCTGGGCGATCATCGTCGACAAGCTCGTATCCTATGCCCGCATGCGGTTGGCGCTGAACCGGTTCGAGCAGGTGTTCTGGTCGGGGCAGTCGCTGGAGGAGCTTTACCGCACGCTTGCCGACCGCAAGACATCGGGCATGGGCGCCATCTTCGTCGCCGCGATGCGCGAGTGGAAGAAGAGTTTCGAGAAAGGCGCCAAGTCGCCGCTCGGCTTGCAAACCCGCATCGACAAGGCGATGGACCTGGCGCTGACCCGCGAGATGGAGAAGCTCGAAGGACGCCTCGGCTTCCTCGCCACGACGGGCTCGGCGGCCCCGTTCATCGGCCTGTTCGGCACCGTCATCGGCATCATGACGTCGTTCCAGGCGATCGCCGGCTCCAAGAACACCAGCCTGTCGGTGGTCGCGCCCGGCATCGCCGAGGCGCTGCTGGCCACCGCCATCGGCCTGCTCGCCGCCATTCCGGCGGTCATCGCCTACAACAAGCTGTCATCGGACGCGAGCAAGATCGCGGTGCGCATGGAAGGGTTCTCCGACGAGTTCTCCGCCATACTCTCGCGCCAAATCGATGAAAAAGTAGCGCCGAAGGCCTGAGGAGTAAGCCGATGGGAATGTCCGTAGGCATGGCTGGACGCGGCGGACGCGGCCACAGGCGGCGCGGCCGCCATCATGGCCTTATCGCCGAAATCAACGTCACGCCGATGGTCGACGTGATGCTGGTCCTGTTGATCATCTTCATGGTCGCCGCCCCGCTTTTGACGGTCGGCGTGCCGATCGATCTGCCGGATACGCAGGCCAAGGCGATGAATGCCGACACGCAGCCGATCACCGTCTCGATCAATGCCGCCGGTCAGATCTATCTCCAGGAAACCGAAATCCCGATCGAGGAATTGGTGGCGAAGCTGCAGGCGATCTCGAAGACCGGCTATGACGAGCGCATTTTCATTCGCGGCGACAAGTCCACCGACTACGGCACGGCGATGAAGGTGATGGCCCGCATTTCGGCCGCCGGCTACAAGAATATCGGCCTGGTTTCACTGCAGGAACAGGATCAATAGACCCACCATGAGGACCGGCCTCACCACATCGGTGATCATGCATGCGGCGCTGATTGGCTTCGGCCTGTTCACGCTGTCGGCACCGGCCGCGCTTCCGTCGGCCGATGTCGAATCGGTCGCTGTCGACATCGTTCCCATCGAAGCCACTGCCCAGGTGCTGCAGGGCGACAAGAAATCGGTGGTGCATGAAAAGCCGGCGCCCTTGCCCACGCAGCGTCCCGATGTGGTGCCGGATGCGCAGAAAGTCGGCGAGAACAGCGTCGATACCGACAAGCCGATAACGCCCGAGGCCAAGCCGAAGCCGGTTGACATGACGTCGGCCCCGCCGCCGGCGCCAACGCCGATCGAAAAGCCGAAGACCGAGGACGTGCCGAAGCCGCAGGAAAAGCCCAAGCCGACGCCGGCCACGGAAGTGGCTCCCGCGCCGCAGCCCAAGGAAGAGGTCAAGCCCGAGCCGGTCAAGCAGACCGAGCCCAAGCCGACGCCGGCCAAGGAGCCGACACCGGCGCCGCCACAGGACAAGACCGCGGCCATCGAGCCGACGCCCGAGGTGAAGCCGGACGCGGTCGCCCAGGCGATCGCCAAGGACCAGCCTGACGATGCCCAGCTGCCGGACTCCGCGCCCGCGCCGCAGGCGCGGCCGAAGCCGCAGCCGGCACAGGCGGAAAGCGCCAAGGCGCCGGAGCGCAAGGACGCCGACAAGCCCGTCAAGGAAGCTTCGTCCAAGCCGAAGTCGGATGACAAGCAGTTCAATTCCGACGAGATCTCGGCCCTGCTGGACAAGCAGAAGCCGTCCGGCGGCGGCGCCAAGCGTTCGACACAGCAGGCTTCGCTCGGCGGCGAGAAGGACCAGGGCCAGAAGTTGTCGAGATCAGAACTGGGCGCCTTGTCGGATCAGCTTGGCGGTTGCTGGACGTTGCCGGCGGGGCTGGAGGGCTCGGAGAATTTCGTCGCCGTGGTCATGTTTAACCTCGACCCCTCCGGCAAGCTGGATGGCCGGCCTACCGTCGAGAAATCGAGCGGAAACCGGCAGTTCGATGAAAGCGCCGTGCGTGCGGTTCAGAAATGCAACATGGCCGGCCTTCAAGTTCCGGCGGGCAAACAGGACATCTGGGCCCAGGTCCGTGTCACTTTCGATCCGAGGGAAATGCTTGGCCTTTGAGGCCTGCCCTCCGCAGAATCAGCGAAGAGAAGCGAGAAGACATGAAATCCATCCTCAAGCCGCTCCTGATGGTCGCGACAATAGCGCTGGGCTCGATGGCCGGCGCCGTTATGCCTGCATGGGCGCTCGTCGAGATCAACGTCAACAAGGGCAATGTCGAGCCGCTGCCGATCGCCATCACCGATTTCCAGTCGGGCGACGGGCTTGGCGCGCAGATTTCCGGCATCGTCACCGCCGACCTGAAACGCTCGGGCCTGTTCGCACCGATCGACAAAAGCGCCTTCATCGAGAAGATCGCCAATCCTGACGCAGCGCCTCGCTTCGACGACTGGAAGGTGATCAATGCCCAGGCGCTGGTCACCGGCAGCGTCAGCAAGGAGGCCGACGGGCGCATCCGCGCGCAGTATCGGCTGTGGGACACGTTCGCGGGCCAGCAGATGTCGGGCGAACAATTCTTCGCCAACGACGCCAATCAGCGACGTGTCGCTCACATCATCGCCGATGCCATCTACGAGCGGCTGACCGGCGAGAAGGGCTATTTCGACACGCGCGTCGTCTTCATCGACGAGTCCGGCGCCAAGAACGCGCGCAAGAAGCGCCTCGCCATCATGGACCAGGACGGCGCCAATGTGCGCTATCTCTCGGACGGCCGGGCGATCGTCTTGACGCCGCGCTTCTCGCCGAACCGGCAGGAAATCACCTACATGTCCTATGAGAGCGGCCAGCCGCGGGTGTATCTCCTGCAGATCGAGACCGGCCAGCGCGAACTGGTCGGCAATTTTCCGGGCATGACGTTTGCGCCGCGCTTTTCGCCCGATGGCCAGAAGGTGATCATGAGCCTGCTGCGCGACGACGGCAATTCCAACATCTTCGCGATGGACCTGAGGAGCCGCTCGACGACCCGGCTCACCAACTCGACCGCCATCGACACCTCGCCATCCTATTCGCCCGACGGCAGCAAGGTGGTATTCACCTCCGACCGTGGCGGCCGCGCGCAGATCTATGTGATGGGCGCCGACGGTTCCGGCCAGACCCGCATCTCCTTCGGCGACGGTGTCTATTCGACGCCGGTATGGTCGCCGCGCGGCGACCTCATCGCCTTCACCAAGCAGACTGGCGGCGAATTCCAGATCGGCGTCATGAAGACCGACGGTTCGGGCGAGCGCATCCTGTCGTCCGGCTTCCAGCAGGAAGGACCGACCTGGGCGCCGAACGGCCGCGTGCTGATGTTCTTCCGCGATTCCGCCGGCGGCCCGAAACTGGTTTCCGTCGATCTCACCGGCCGCAACGAGCAGTCGATCCCGACCGCGAACTTTGCCTCCGACCCGGCTTGGTCACCGCTGCTGGAGTGAGAGAGAATTGAAGAATTGAAGAATTGAAGAATGGGGAGAGAAGCGGGCTACATCAAGCGGGCGAGGGATTTGGACGTTTATAGGCGCGCTTATGCGGTTTCCCTCTACGTCCACAAAGCCACGCTTGTTTTTCCGAAAATGGAACAATACGCGTTGGCTGACCAAATGCGGCGATCCAGCAAGGCGATCTGTGCCAATCTGGCCGAGGGATTTGCCAAAACAGACCCATTCCAGGCCCGAGTTTGCACGGTTCATTTCTATGGCCATGGGATCATGCAGTGAAGTAGAGACATGGATTTCGTACGCGTCCGACCTTGGCTACATCACGCAAGCACAACGCGATGAATGGCTGCAATCCTATGTCCATATTTACGGAATGCTGGTGAATCTGAGGGAGAAGTTGAAATGACCCGTTTCTTCAATTCTTCAGTTCTTCAATTCCTATTTCCACCCTTTGTCGCGTTTTAGCCGCATTTCCGCCTACGGTCCGCGCTCAATGTCGCCCCTGGTCAAGCGTTGGGCGCAATGGCTGCGGACGGCAGCCTAACCAAATTTTAACCGTGTTTCTTGAATGCCGGTTAACCCAAACGTGGTTACTGGGTGATCAACGAAATCACTCGAATGCGAAGGAGAGGCGGCATGAGCCGTATCGCAGCACTTACCAGAAACCCCGTCATGATCGCGCTGGTGGCGATGCTCGCCATCGCCGGTTGCGCTTCGAAGAAGACCCCCAACAGCGCCGCGGATCTCGGCCTCAGCGGCGCCGGCGCCGCAACGCCCGGATCGGCCCAGGACTTCACCGTCAATATCGGCGACCGCATCTTCTTCGACACGGACTCCTCCTCGATCCGCGCCGACGCCCAGACGACGCTGTCGCGCCAGGCGCAGTGGCTTAACCAGTACAAGCAGTATGCGATCGTCATTGAAGGCCATGCCGACGAGCGCGGCACACGCGAATACAATCTGGCGCTCGGCGCCCGCCGCGCCGCCGCCACGCGTGACTTCCTGGTCTCCAAGGGCGTCTCCGCCAACCGCCTGAAGACCATTTCCTACGGCAAGGAACGGCCGGTCGCGGTGTGCGACGACATCTCCTGCTGGTCGCAGAACCGCCGCGCGGTCACCACGCTCAGCGGCGCCGGTTCCTGACATTTTCGCGCGTCGAGGGACACGCGAAAAACACGACCGGCAAAAATGCAACACAGGTTTGCGAAAGGCGGCTGAAAGGCCGCCTTTTTCATGTTTGGTCCCTTCAAACAAAATTTGGCCGAAGTCTCGCGTCCTGCTATGAGCCGAGGGCGCTTGGCTGGTCCCATACCGATTGGAAGGCGCGAACAAGGTAACGACACGGCGAGAGGCATATGCATTTGAGATCGGTTCTGAGCGGCACGCTTGCGCTGCTGCTCCTTTCAGGCGTCACCGCGATGGCGGGTGGCTTAGGGAGTGATGGCGCGGGACAGCCAGCCGACAGCGGCTTTTCGTTCCATCTGCCCAGCATCGAGCTGCCTGGCATCTTCGGCGAGAAGAAGAAGCCGGACCAGGTTCAGTTCGCGCAGCAGTCGACCGGCACAGGCGCCACCGGGCTCGAGGACCAGCTGCGCCAGATGAACGGCAAGATCGAGGAGCTCAACTTCCAGATCCTGCAGATGCAGGAGCAGATCCGCAAACAGCAGGAAGACAACGAATTTCGGTTCCAGCAGCTCGAGGGCGGCACGCAAGGCGCGCAGCAGCCGGCCGGACAGAAGAAGTCGCAGGCCGCGCCCGACAGCGACGGCAGCGTGGCCGAGGCGCCGGCGACGCAACCGCCTGCCGGGGCCGGCAATCGGGCAGCGGCCGGCCAGTCGGCTGGCGGCGGCCAGAGCGTCGAGGACGTCATCGTCGAATCCTCCGACGGCGATCCGGGCAAGGTGATCCCCGGAACGGGAGCGCCCGAAAAGACCTTCGGCAGCATCACCGTCGACAAGAACGGCAATGTGGTCGATGCCGGCGGCAGCACGCAGGCGACAGCCCCGGCGCAGAATGTCGCTCCAGCCACCGGCGCTCCGGCCAAGAGCGGCAGGTCCGACGGCACGGTGGTTGCGGCGCTGCCTTCCACGAACGATCCCGAGGAGCTCTACCGCAACTCCTACCAGTTCATCCTGTCGGGCGATTACGGCACCGCCGAACAGGGTTTTCGCGACCACATCGCGCGTTTTCCCCGTGACGCGAAAACGGCGGATGCGCACTACTGGCTGGGCGAATCGCTGCTTGGCCAGCAGAAATACCGCGATGCCGCGGAGGTCTTCCTCGCCGCCAGCAAGGACTATCCCAAGGCCAAGAAGGCCCCCGACATGCTGCTGAAGCTCGGCGTGTCGCTGGTCGGCCTCAAGCAGCACGACGTGGCCTGCGCCACCTTCAGCGAGGTCGGCAAGCGCTACCCCGACATTTCCAACACGCTCAAGGAGCGCGTGAAGCAGGAAAAGGCCCTGGCGGCGTGCTAGCCCTTCTCCTGCCTGCCGTTGCCCTGCCCCCGGAGCCGTGTTCGGGTGACATGCATTGATGCTCGACACCGAGCCTGATCTTTCGAAAGACCTTTTTTCGTACATCGACTTTACCAGCGGCGCCGTTGCGGCCGTATCAGGCGGCAGCGACTCGACCGCCTTGCTTCTCCTTCTCAAACGACATCTCGACCGAACCGCGCCGTTCGCGAAGCTGCTGGCGGTGACGGTCGACCACGGCTTGCGGCAGGGCGCGGCGGCCGAAGCGGAAGCGGTGGCCAGGCTGTGCGCCGCGCACGCCATCGCGCACCGCATCGTCGCCTGGTCCGGACGCAAGCCCTCGACCGGGTTGCCGGCCGCCGCGCGGGAGGCGCGCTACCGGCTGCTGGCCGAGGCGGCGCGGGCGGAGGGCCTCGGCCTGATCGTGACCGGTCATACAGCGGACGACCAGGCCGAGACGGTGCTGATGCGGCAAGTCCGAGGCAAGGGCGCCAGCGAGGAAGGGCGGGGCCTTGCCGGCATGGCACCGGCCACCTTGCACGACTGGCACGAATGGATCGTGCGGCCGCTCCTTGGCATTCGGCGCGCGGCCCTGCGCGACTTCCTGCGGCGCGAGCATGTCGGCTGGGCCGAGGACCCGACCAATGCCGACGCGGCCTTCGAGCGACCGCGCATGCGCGCGGCGCTGGCCGGCGCGGACGGCGCGCAGCGCATCGATGACGCATTGACGCTGGCGGCGCGCGAGAGCGAGGCGCGCAGCCGGCTTGGCGTCCGCGCCGCGGATTTGATCGCGCGCTTCGCCAGTCGGCCGGCGCCGGGTCTTGTCCGCCTCGATCCGACCCTGCTTTCGGCCGGCGACGATCCGGCGGCCGTCTATGCGCTGCGCATCCTCCTTGCCACAAGCGGGGGCGTTGAGTTTCTGCCGGACCAGGCGCGATGCCAGGCGCTGTTCGGTAGGCTGAAGGCTGGATTTCTTTGCGCCACATTGTCGCGGACGGTGGTCGATTCCAGGCGCGCCGGCATCTTTCTGCGCCGCGAGGCGCGAGGCTTGCCGCCCGCGGTCGCGGCCACCGGCGGACTGCTTTGGGACGGCCGCCGGCATATCACGTTGGACGACGGCGGCAGTGCATTGTTGATCGCGCCGTTCGGGGCAGCGGCGGCGAAGCGTCTGGCGATCGCGGAAGGCGAGACGCCGTGCAGCCTCGTGCGCGCCGCGCTGGCCTGCGAGCCGGCATCGCGGCAAGCTGTTGAAAACCCTGGCCTGCCTCGGGGTGGGCAGGCGTCGCCGGGGTTCACGGCACAGGCCGTCGTTGCGCCCTTTGCCCGCTTCCTGCCGTCCTTCGACCTGGCGCCGGCGCGGGCCGTCGCCGAATTGATCGGCGCGCCGTTGCTTCCCGCCCCGCCTTTCAACCGGCCATAGCGCCGGTCGGTCATGGGCGAAAGCTTAACCCAGACGTGCTGTTCTGCTTGGCAAGGGGGGGCGCTCTCCCTATGTTAGGCTCAAGTTTCCTCTCACGACGCGTGTCCGCCCGCGGACGCCAACGGGACAATTGATGAATCCGAACTATCGCAACCTCGCGCTCTGGGCGATCATAGCGGTCCTGCTCATCGCCCTCTTCAATCTGTTCCAGACGCCGCAGACGCGTGGGGCTTCGAGCGATGTGCCTTATTCGCAGTTCCTGCAGGATGTCGCGGCGGGCCGGGTCAAGACGGTGACCATCGCCGGCGCCCGCATCTCCGGCACCTACACCGACAATTCGAGCGGCTTCCAGACCTATTCGCCCGGCGATCCGTCGCTGGTCTCGCGGCTGCAGGACAAGAACGTCACCATCAATGCGCGGCCAGAGACCGACGGTTCCAACTCGCTGTTCGGATACCTGATCTCGTGGCTGCCGATGATCCTGATCCTCGGCGTCTGGATATTCTTCATGCGCCAGATGCAGTCCGGCTCCGGCCGCGCCATGGGCTTCGGCAAGTCCAAGGCCAAGCTTCTGACCGAGGCGCATGGCCGCGTCACCTTCCAGGACGTCGCCGGCGTCGACGAGGCCAAGGAAGACCTGGAGGAGATCGTCGAGTTCCTGCGCGATCCGCAGAAATTCCAGCGGCTCGGCGGCAAGATCCCGCGCGGCGTGCTCTTGGTCGGCCCTCCGGGAACCGGCAAGACGCTGCTCGCCCGCTCGGTCGCCGGCGAGGCCAACGTGCCGTTCTTCACCATTTCGGGTTCGGACTTCGTCGAGATGTTCGTCGGCGTCGGCGCATCCCGTGTGCGCGACATGTTCGACCAGGCCAAGAAGAACGCGCCCTGCATCATCTTCATCGACGAAATCGACGCGGTCGGCCGCCATCGCGGCGCCGGCCTCGGCGGCGGCAATGACGAGCGCGAGCAGACGCTGAACCAGTTGCTGGTCGAGATGGACGGCTTCGAGTCCAACGAAAGCATCATCCTGATCGCCGCCACCAACCGGCCCGACGTGCTCGACCCGGCGCTGCTGAGGCCCGGCCGTTTCGACCGCCAGGTGGTGGTGCCGAACCCCGACATCGTCGGACGCGAGAAGATCCTGAAAGTGCATGTGCGCAACGTGCCGCTGGCGCCCAATGTCGACCTCAAGGTCGTCTCCCGCGGCACGCCGGGCTTTTCCGGCGCCGATCTGATGAACCTCGTCAACGAAGCCGCCCTGATGGCGGCGCGGCGCAACAAGCGCCTCGTCACCATGGCCGAGTTCGAGGACGCCAAGGACAAGATCATGATGGGCGCCGAGCGCCGCTCCTCGGCGATGACCCAGGCCGAGAAGGAGTTGACCGCCTATCACGAGGCCGGTCACGCCATACTGGCGCTCAACGTGCCGTCGGCCGACCCGCTGCACAAGGCGACCATCATTCCGCGCGGCCGCGCGCTCGGCATGGTCATGCAGCTGCCGGAAGGCGACCGCTATTCGATGAGCTACAAGTACATGATCTCACGGCTTGCCATCATGATGGGCGGCCGCGTTGCCGAGGAGTTCAAGTTCGGCAAGGAGAACATCACGTCGGGCGCTTCCTCCGATATCGAGCAGGCGACCAAGCTGGCGCGCGCCATGGTCACGCGCTGGGGCTTCTCCGACAAGCTCGGCCATGTCGCCTATGGCGACAACCAGGAGGAAGTGTTCCTCGGTCATTCGGTGGCGCGCACGCAGAACATTTCGGAAGAGACCGCGCAGATCATCGACGCCGAAGTGCGCCGCCTGATCGACGAGGCCTATTCGACCGCGAGGTCGGTGCTGACCAAGAAGAAGAAGGAATGGATCGCGCTGGCACAGGGCCTGCTCGAATACGAGACCCTGTCGGGCGACGAGATCAAGCAGCTGATCGCCGGCGAGAAACCCGCGCGCGACCTCGGCGACGACACGCCGCCGAGCCGTGGTTCGGCCGTGCCGAAGTCGGGCCGCCGCAAAAAGGGCCCCGAGCCCGAAGGCGGCATGGAACCGCAGCCGTCGAGCTGAACCCGGCCAAGACCAAATTGAGAAACGCCGCGGTTCGACCGCGGCGTTTCTGTTTGGGGCAGGCTGCCGAGTTTCTCCGTAGCCTGCGCCTGCAGGGTTGGTCGGGTGATTGGCGGGAGCCGGCGTGACAGCCAATCTTCCCACTTTGTGGAAGGTGCCCGGCAGCTCAGAGGGGCAGCGTCCGCCGACTAATCGAGGCTAGGCCTTCCGGGCTGCGGGAGGATCTCTCTTGCCGTTCGATTCCTCGAGCCACCCTCGCCCAGCTTTCGTGAATGCAAGGCAACCTGGCCGGAGCAGGCAACGAACCTTCGTGCCCCCTCTGGCCTGCCGGCCATCTCCTCACGTGGGGATGGCCGCGTCGCCGACAGCGCGCTCTCATCAGCACACTGGGATCCTGCTGAAGCCGCGGGCAAAAAAGCCCGCGAACCTTGCGGCTCGCGGGCCTTACTTTCCTCAAATAGTGCTGTCGCTCAGCTCTTCAGCTTGGCATTGCAGAGGCTGTAGAAGCCGCCGCCCTTCTGGATCCACTTCAGGCCGCCAAGGGTGTTGGCGTCCTTGTTGGCATAATACTGCTGGAGGCAGGTATGCATGCGGGCCTTGGCCGGGGTTTCGGTGGCGAATTTCGGCGAGATCGCGGTCGGGAAACTCACGCCCTTCGGCGCAGCGACAGTCGGTTTTGCCGGCTCCTTGGTGTAGGTCGCCTCTGTTGGAGCCGGGACGGTGTCATCGTCCGAGGCGCCGGCGCCGCATTCGGCCTTGCGGAAGTCGTTCCACTTCATGCCGTTGAGCGTATTGGCGGTCTTGGCCGCCTGGTACTTGCTGCTGCATTCGGCCATGCTCAGGCCCTTGCCCGCGCTGTCGGTCGCCGCAGCCGTGGTTGCCGCCTTGGTGGTCGCCGGCTTGGTGGTCGCCGGCTTGGTGGCGGCGGCAGCGGATGCGCCGGCGCCGCATTCGCTCTTGCGGAAGTCGTTCCACTTCATGCCGTTGAGCGTGCCGGCAGCCTTGGCCGCCTGGTACTTGGTGCTGCATTCCTTTGCGGTCAGGCCTTTCGCTCCGTCATCGGCGGCGGCGGCCGCAGCCTTGGTCGCCTTGGCCGGCTTCGTATCGGCCGCCTTGGTGTCCGCTGCCTTGGCGTCGGGCTTGGCCGCCGCGGCGGCATCAGTGCCGCACTGCGCCTTGCGGAACTGGTTCCAGGTCTGGCCGGCAAGTGTTCCCGCGTCCTTGGCCGCGTTATACTTGGTGCTGCACTCGGCCATCGTCAGCGCGTTGGCTGGCGCGGCCAGGAATAACGTCGCGACCGCAAGGCCGGTCAAAGTGGCAAGTCGGTGGATGAGCATAGCGTTTCTCCGTTGCAGCAGCCCATTATACGTCCCTGCAAATCAATACCGCTCAACGGTCGGTTGCGCCAGATGCTAAGTGGCGTATACATCGCCGAAACCCGCTTCTGCCGACAAGGTAATGAAATCGTTGCCTGTTGCCGGCTCGAAGACAAGAATTTGCGGGTAAATCCATGTCGAATGGTCCAGAGGCATGGTATATTGTGGCAAGGCAGCGCCATCACGCTAGGTTGCGTCAGTCTGTGTGCAATGCACAACAAGGGTTTTCTAATGGATTGGTAACAGATAATTACGAAATGTGATCGTAGTGCGCCGGCCAATTATGGCATGACGTACCGGGCAGGAACCACCGGGGACACTGACTAGCATGGCAGGAAATTATTTCGGCACGGACGGTATTCGCGGGCGCGCCAACAAGTTTCCAATGACGGCGGAAATCGCGATGAGGGTCGGCATGGCGGCCGGCCTGTCCTTCCAGCGCGGCAGCCATCGTCACCGTGTGGTGCTCGGCAAGGACACCAGACTTTCCGGCTACATGATCGAGAACGCCATGGTGGCGGGCCTCTGCGCCGCCGGCATGGATGTGTTCCTGCTCGGCCCCATCCCGACGCCGGCGGTAGCCATGCTGGTGCGTTCGCTGCGCGCCGATATCGGCGTCATGATCTCGGCCTCGCACAATCCTTATTACGACAATGGCATCAAGCTGTTCGGTCCCGACGGCTACAAGCTTTCCGACGAGATCGAAGAGCGCATCGAGAGCATGCTGGACAAGGATATCGAACTGGCCCTCGCCGATTCCGACGGGCTTGGTCGCGCCAAGCGCGTCGATGGCGTGCATGACCGCTATATCGAGTTTGCAAAGCGCACCTTGCCGCGTTCGATGTCGCTTTCAGGTTTGAGGATCGTCGTCGATTGCGCCAATGGCGCTGCCTACAAGGTTGCCCCCGAGGCGCTTTGGGAGCTGGGCGCCGAAGTGGTGGCCATCAATGTCGAGCCCAACGGCTTCAACATCAACAAGGAATGCGGCTCGACCCATCCGGCGGGCCTGCAGAAGAAGGTGCACGAGGTGCGCGCCGACATCGGCATCGCGCTCGACGGCGATGCCGACCGTGTCGTCATCGTTGACGAGAACGGCGCGATCGTCGACGGCGACCAGATCATGGCAATGATCGCCGAGTCCTGGCACCAGAGCGGGCGGCTTGCCGGCGGTGGGGTCGTTTCGACGGTCATGTCCAATCTCGGCCTCGAACGCTTCCTCGGCGACATGAAACTGCAATTGCACCGCACCAAGGTCGGCGACCGCTATGTCGTGGAACATATGCGCGCGCATGGGCTCAATGTCGGCGGCGAGCAGTCGGGCCACATCGTGCTGTCGGACTTCTCGACCACGGGCGACGGCCTGGTTTCGGCGCTGCAGGTGCTGGCCTGCATCAAGCGACAGGGCCGGCCGGTCAGCGAATTGTCGAAGAAGTTCGAGCCGGTGCCGCAACTCCTGAAGAACGTCCGCATCGCCGGCGGCAAGCCGCTCGAGGCAGCTCCGGTCAAGGCTGCGATCGAGGACGCCCGTCAACGCCTCGGCAAGGCGGGGCGGCTCGTCATCCGGCCGTCCGGCACCGAGCCGCTGATCCGTGTCATGGCCGAGGGCGACGACCCGCAACTGGTCGAGGCCGTCGTCAACGACATCGTCGAGGTCATCTCGGAAACACGCAGCGCCGCCTGATCTCAGGCGCATCCGGAGGGCGCGACGCCGCTCTGATTGCTTCGAAAGCCCGCCCGTCCGGCGGGCTTTTGTTTGCCTGCGGAACTGGCTCGAGACGCGCGGAACCATCCGAATTCCTCAAATGCTGGAGATTCGTGGTTAATAGACAGGGTTAAATGCCTTTTAACCTTTGCTATTCATTATCCACGCCTGAAAGCCAATCTCATTCGGACGCGACCGCTGTTCCGAGGGTTTCTAGGGGTGACAAGCATGTTCAATACAGCAAGAAAGGCCCTATTCGCCGCGCTGTTCGCGGGCCTGGCATGGCCGGTGTTCGCGGCCGACCTTCCGGAGCCGGTGGTCGAAGAGGCACCGCCGCCGGTATACGAGCAGCCGGTCGATGTCGGCGGCTGGTACATTCGCGGCGATCTCGACTACCACAAGTCGAAAGTGCGCGGCATCGATTACACGACCTACACCATCGATCCCTGTAATTGTAACGTCATTCCCGGCGACAGGAGCTTCGATTTCGGCAAGCTCAAGGGCGGCTTCTCGCTCGGCGCCGGCGTCGGCTACAAGATCAACGATCATTTTCGTACGGATTTGACCGCCGATTACTGGTTCAAGTCGAACTTCGACGGCGGAACTTCGGACGCTTTCTCGACGTCGACCGAAGTGTCGAAAATGAGCGCCTTGCTGCTGCTGGCCAACGCCTATGTCGATCTCGGCACCTATCACGGCATCACGCCCTATGTCGGCGCCGGCATCGGCGGCGCGCATGTCAGATGGGACGATGTCAGGGACCCGAACACCACCGAGTTCAACCCCGGTGCGAAAAACTGGCGCTTTGCCTACGCGCTCATGGCCGGCGCTTCCTACTGTCTGACCGACAAGCTGATCCTGGACGCGGGTTATCGCTACAGCCACATCCAAGGCGGCCGCATGTTCGAGTGGGATATCAGCAGCGCCGGGCCGGGCTTCGACCGCGGCATCGACACGCATGAGGTGCGCGGCGGCCTGCGTTACCAGTTCGGCGGCAACAACGGTTGCGCCGCGCCGACGGTGGCCTATCAGCCCGAACCGGAGCCGATCTACACGAAGTAAGATCCGACCATCCAACGGTCCGAAACCGCCCGGCATCAGCCGGGCGGTTTTCGTTTGTCGGGCTGCCCGAAAATCAATTCGCTAAACGCTCTGTTAGCCTTAACCCCGACTTAACCACTATGGTTAACAATGCTTCCTGAAACGATGGTTGCCGTCTGGTGGCGCCGAAATCGGGAGCAGGGGATCATGAAACTCATATCGCGTATGGCGCCGGTGCTTGCCACATTCGCCATCATGCCGCTGACGCCTGCGCTGGCCGCCGACTATGATCCGCCGGTCTATGTCGACCAGGCGCCCGACTACGTGCCGGTCGAGGTCGGCTCGGGCTGGTATCTGCGCGGCGATGTCTCCTACCTGGTAGAGAAGAGCTTCAAGAATGAGGATTTCGCCTTCACGCCGGCGAGCTTCGACAACAAGGAAGACCCGATCTTCGCCAGCATCGGCTTCGGCTACCACTTCAACGACTATCTGCGCGCCGATCTCAATCTGGGTTACCTGCCCGGCAACAAGATCGGCATTGGCTATGACGATTCGGCGACTGCGGCAGAGGCGACCCTGGCGTCGGCGTCCCTGAAGAACTATGCCTTTTCAGGCATGCTCAACGGCTATGTCGACCTTGGTACCTATGTCGGCATAACACCCTATCTCGGCGCCGGCATCGGCATCGTCAGGAGCACGCACAAGCTCTCGGCGAGCTATTTCACCGACAATGGCGATCCAACCGACGACTTCGGCCTGAGTGACGACAAGACCAAGTATTCCTTCGCATATACGCTGAATGCCGGCCTTGCCTATCAGGTGTCGAAGAATGTTTCCGTCGATCTCGGCTACCAGTATTTCTCGGCGCCCGACGCTGAATATGTGACGGCCGAGAGCCTGACCTCGTTTCCGGTCCACAAGGGAATCAGCAATCATCAGGTCAAGCTCGGGCTACGCTACGATCTCTGGTAGCAGGCTGGCATACATGAACCCTGGCGGCGAATCTCTTCGGTCCGCCGTTTGGGTTTGAAGCTCACGAGATCCTGATCGCGGATCGCCAGTATCCTGCCCGCGACAAAAACTTTCCCCTTGACGCCCGAAGCCCGAGCGCATATCGCCGTCCGTGGGCCACCCCTCCCCAACGAGGGGCCACTATCTGGAAGGATAGACCACGATGACGACGCATACGAAGCCCGGACTCCGTCCGGCAAACCCCAACTTTTCCTCAGGTCCCTGCGCGAAACGTCCCGGCTGGTCGGTCGAGGCGCTGAAAGCTGCTGCGCTCGGCCGTTCCCATCGCGCCAAGATCAGCAAGACCAAGCTCGAACAGGCGATCGCGCTGACGCGCGAAATTCTCCAGGTTCCTGCCAATTACCGCATCGGCATCGTGCCGGCGTCCGACACAGGCGCCGTCGAGATGGCGCTTTGGTCGCTACTGGGCGAGCGCGGCGTCGACATGGTCGCCTGGGAGAGTTTCGGCTCCGGCTGGATCACCGACGTGGTTAAGCAGTTGAAGCTTGCCGATGTGCGCAAGCTCGAGGCCGGTTACGGCGAACTGCCGGATCTCGGCAGGATCGATTTCGACCGCGACGTGGTCTTCACCTGGAACGGCACGACCTCGGGCGTGCGCGTGCCGAACGGCGATTTCATCCCGGCCGGCCGCAAGGGTCTGACCATATGCGACGCGACGTCGGCCGCCTTCGCGCAGAAGCTCGATTTCGAGAAACTCGATGTCGTGACCTTCTCCTGGCAGAAGGTGCTGGGCGGCGAAGGCGCGCATGGCATGCTGATCCTGTCGCCCCGCGCCGTCGAGCGGCTGGAGAGCTATAAGCCGGCATGGCCGCTGCCGAAGATCTTCCGGCTGACCTCCGGCGGCAAATTGATCGAAGGCATCTTCAAGGGCGAAACCATCAACACGCCGTCGATGCTGTGCGTCGAGGACTATCTCGACGCGCTAAACTGGGCGAAATCGATTGGCGGCCTCGATGCGCTGGTCGCCAGGGCCGACGCCAACGCGGCCGTGCTCGACCGTTTCGTCGCGAAATCCTCCTGGCTCGGCCATCTCGCCGTAGAGCCGGCGACGCGGTCGAACACGTCCGTCTGCCTGTCCTTCACCGACGGGCAAGTCGCTGCACTCGATGCCGACGCACAGGCGGCCTTCGCCAAGGGTCTGGTTTCAGCGCTCGACAAGGAAGGTGTCGCCTATGACATCGGTTCCTATCGCGACGCGCCGCCTGGCCTGCGCATCTGGTGCGGCGCAACGGTCGAGACCTCCGATCTCGAAGCGCTGCTGCCCTGGCTCGACTGGGCCTTCGCCGCGCAGAAGGCGTTGCTGAAAGCAGCGGCCTGAAACTCGAACGGTATCATTTTCTGGAACAGCCCTCATCCGGCCGCTTCGCGGCCACGTTCTCCCGCAAGGGGAGAAAGGCAGGCGCCTGACATTCTCCCCTTGTGGAGAAGGTGCCTGAGCCAAGCGACGGCGGGTGGGGGTAAGCAACAAGGACCAATCCCATGCCTCGCGTTCTCGTCTCGGACAAACTTTCCACCACCGCCGTTCAGATCTTCAGGGATCGCGGCGTCGAGGTCGACTATCTTCCCGATCTCGGCAAGGACAAGGAGAAGCTGCTCGAAGTGATCGACCAGTATGACGGCCTCGCCATCCGCTCGGCGACCAAGGTTACCGAGAAGCTGATCAATGCCGCCACCAGGCTCAAGGTCGTCGGCCGCGCCGGCATCGGCGTCGACAATGTCGACATACCGGCGGCCAGCCGCAAGGGCATTATCGTGATGAACACGCCGTTCGGCAATTCGATCACGACGGCCGAGCATGCGGTAGCGATGATCTTCGCGCTCGCCCGCCAGATCCCGGAAGCCAACGCCTCGACACATGCAGGCAAATGGGAAAAGAACCGCTTCATGGGCGTCGAGATCACCGGCAAGACGCTCGGCGTCATCGGCTGCGGCAATATCGGCTCGATCGTCGCCACGCGCGGCGTCGGCCTGAAGATGCATGTTGTCGCCTTCGATCCATTCCTGTCGGACAAACGCGCCGAGGAACTCGGCGTCGACAAGGTTGAACTGGACGAGCTCTTCGCGCGCGCGGACTTCATCACGCTGCACACGCCGCTGACCGACAAGACGCGCAACATCATCGATGCCGCCGCGATCGCCAAGATGAAGGACGGCGTGCGCATCATCAACTGCGCCCGTGGCGGGCTGGTCGTCGAAGCCGACCTGGTGGCGGCGCTGAAGAGCGGCAAGGTGGCGGGCGCCGGCATCGACGTGTTCGAGGCCGAGCCGGCCGAACAGAACGCATTGTTCGGCATGGAGAATGTGGTGGCCACACCCCATCTCGGCGCCTCCACGGCGGAGGCGCAGGAGAATGTCGCGCTACAGGTCGCCGAACAGATGGCCGACTACCTGATCAAAGGCGCCGTCTCGAACGCCATCAACATGCCGTCGATCACCGCGGAGGAAGCGCCGCGGCTCAAACCCTTCGTCAAGCTCGCCGAAGTGCTTGGCGCCTTTGTCGGCCAGGTCACCGAGGATCCGATCAAGGAGGTGGAAATCCTGTTCGACGGCTCGACCGCGACGATGAATACGCGCGCGCTGATCAGCGCGGCCCTTGCCGGGCTGATCCGGCCGCAGGTCGCCGACGTCAACATGGTGTCGGCGCCGATTATGGTGAAGGAGCGCGGCATCATCGTCGCCGAGGTCAAGCGCGACAAATCGGGCGTGTTCGACGGCTATATCAAGCTGACGGTCAAGACCGAGCATATGACGCGCTCGATCGCCGGCACTTGCTTCTCCGACGGCAAGCCGCGCTTCATCCAGATCAAGGGCATCAATCTCGATGCCGAGGTCGGCCAGCACATGCTCTACACGACCAATGCCGACGCCCCGGGCATTATCGGCCTGCTCGGCACGGTGTGCGGCGAGAACGGCGTCAACATCGCCAACTTCCAACTCGGCCGCAACCGGCCGGGGGGCGATGCCATCGCACTGCTCTATCTCGACGCGCCGTTCCCGGAAAACGTGCTGGAGCAGGTGCGGGCGCACAAATCGATCGATTCGGCCAAGCGGCTGCAGTTCGACGTCGGCGGGGTGTAAGGCTTGTCCCGCAACTGCACGATCGCGACGCTCCGCGTACCGGCCAGACAAGAGCGTTTTCGGCATCGCCATCAATCCGTCCGCTGATTGATGCCGATGCTGCCGAACGGCAAGCGTGGATGATCTTGATCGTGCTCCAGCGGACTCGCCAGCGCCGAAACGCTTGCCCGGGCCGTGCTGGCGGGAAGCCAGGCCGTGCATACGGCCCGCGCGCCGACGACGCCTGCAATGCCCTCGCTGGCGTGGCGCCTGAAGGATCAGGAGATCGCCGACGTCCTCACTTACGTGCGCGGCAGTTGGGGCAATGCCGCCCCGGCGGTCTCGTCCGACGACGTCGCGGCGGTACGCAAGGAATTGCAGTAGTCCTGCGAATTGCCGGGCGAGCCGACGCTCTCATCGAAGCTGACGAACGGGGCGCGAAGCGAGTTTACCGGCGCCTCGGCATGGCTGCCTTGCTGCCGCTATATTCGGCAAGCGCGATGCCGCCCAGCACGAGGACGAGCGCCAATGCCTGGTAGAGCTGGAATCTCTCGCCGACGATCAGCACCGAAAGCAGGGTGCCGAAGATCGGTACCAGGTTGATGAACAGGCCGGCCCGGTTGGCGCCGATCAGCTCATTGCCCCTGATGTAGAATATCTGCGAGACGACCGAGGCGCCGATCGCGGTATAGACGATCACCGCCCAGCCGCGTGCGTCGGGAACGATGACCTTGCCGGCCGCGATTTCCCATAGGAAGAACGGCAGCGAGGTGACGAGCGCGGCGAGCGACATGGCCAGCATCAGGCTCTGCCATTGCATGGCCGGCTTCAGCCGCAACCCGACCGAATAGCCGCTATAGAGAATGACCGCGACCAGCATGATGGCGTCCCCGAAATTGAGCTCCAATGTCAGCAGCCGGCGCGGATCGCCGTGGCAGGCGGTCAGGATGACGCCGAAGATCGTCAGCACCACGCCGGCGATCTGCGCCCAGTTCACGCGCAGGCGGAAGAAGATGAAATTGGCTACGATGATCAGGATAGGCATCGCCGCCTGCTCGATCGAAACGTTGATCGCGGTCGTGTAATTGAGCGCCGTATAGAAGATCGTGTTGAACAAGGTGAAGCCGCTGGCGCCAAGTGCGGCGAGCACGAACCAGTGCCTGCGCACGAGGGGCCAATCTCTTTTCAGCGCATTCCAGCCGATCGGCAGCAGGATCGCTACCGCCAGCACCCAGCGCAGGAAGACCAGCGTCATCGGCGAGACGTGATGGACCGCCAGCTTGCCGGCCACCGAGTTGCCGCCCCACAGCAAGGTGGTGAGCAGCAGGAACATGTAGGCGCTTCGGTGCATGGCGGGTCGCAGCGGGAAGAGGTGAATGGGGCGTGCCTGCCGGCCTATTGCCCCCGCATGGACAAGTAAATGATGTCAAAGCTGAAAATTGTTGTGCCTCAGTTCATTTTCGGCGGCAAAGAAAGGTCGCATCGGCCTGCTCTTGACGTTATAGAGGCCTGTCGTTTCGAACAGTATCCAAGCCGCGCGGCGGCACCTCGAAGGAAAAGAAACATGGCCAATGTGGTGGTCGTCGGCTCGCAATGGGGTGACGAAGGCAAGGGCAAGATCGTCGACTGGCTGTCGGAGCGCGCCGATGTCGTGGTGCGTTTCCAGGGCGGCCACAATGCCGGCCATACGCTGGTCGTCGACGGCAAGGTCTACAAGCTGTCGCTGCTGCCGTCGGGCGTCGTGCGGCAGGGCAAGCTGTCCATTATCGGCAATGGCGTCGTCTTCGATCCGCACGCATTCGTCGCCGAAGTGGCGAAGCTCAAGGGGCAAGGCGTCGAGGTAACGCCGGAGCGCCTGAAAATAGCCGAAAACACAGCGCTTATCCTGTCCCTGCACCGGGAACTGGACGGCTTCCGCGAGGACGCCGCCTCAAATTCCGGAACCAAGATTGGCACGACCCGCCGCGGTATTGGCCCCGCCTATGAGGACAAGGTGGGCCGGCGCGCGGTGCGGGTGATGGATCTGGCGGATTTGGAAACACTGCCCTTGAAGGTCGACAGGCTGTTGACGCATCACAATGCACTGCGTCGCGGACTTGGCCATGCCGAAGCCACGCATGACGCGGTTATGCAAGAGTTGACCTCGGTCGCCGGCGAAATCCTGCCCTACATGGACCGGGTCTGGAAGGTGCTCGACGACAAGCGCCGGGCCGGCGAGCGCATCCTGTTCGAGGGCGCGCAAGGCACGCTGCTCGACATCGATCATGGCACTTATCCGTTCGTCACCTCGTCCAACACCGTCGCGGGCCAGGCGGCAGCCGGTGCCGGCGTGGGCCCGGGCGCCATCGGCTATGTGCTTGGCATCACCAAGGCCTATACGACGCGCGTCGGCGAAGGTCCGTTCCCGACCGAGCAGCAGAACGAGATCGGCGAATTCCTCGGCACGCGCGGCCATGAATTCGGCGTCGTCACCGGCCGCAAGCGCCGCTGCGGCTGGTTCGACGCGGTGCTGGTGCGCCAGGCCGTCGCCGTCAACGGCATCAAGGGCATCGCGCTGACCAAGCTCGACGTGCTTGACGGGCTGGACGAGATCAAGGTCTGCACCGGCTACCGCCTCGACGGCGAGACGATCGACTATCTGCCCGCCAGCCAGGGCGCGCAGGCCCGCGTCGAGCCAATCTACGAGACGCTGGAGGGGTGGAAAGGCACCACCGCCGGCGCCCGCAGCTGGAACGACCTCCCGGCCCAGGCCGTCAAATATGTCCGCCATATCGAGGAGTTGATCGGCGCGCCGGTCGCGCTCCTCTCCACCAGCCCGGAACGGGACGATACGATACTTGTGACCGATCCGTTTCAAGACTAGTTTCTCAAGCCTTTCCGGGCGTTGCGGCTGATTTGCGGAGGCCGGTCCGGGAGCAAATACAGGTCGACTGACGCATGGCGAAAGATTTCGTTTCTGCTCTGAGGGATACGATAAACAATTTTGGCGATCCCACGCCTGAGCTGCGGGCCAAAGTCTACGACAAAGCGCGCTCGACGATTGCAAAGAAGATTGCCGAGCGCGATCCGCCGCTTTCGCCGTCGGATGCCGAAAGGCAGAAGCGCGGCCTGGAAGACGCCATATCGAGGCTCGAGCGCGAATATGCCAAAAGCGTGCCGGAGACCGATCCGCTTGCCGAACTGGAGCACATATTTTCCTCCATCGACCGCAACAAGAACCAGCCGAACCATACCAAGCAGCCGGTGAAGGCGGAGCCGGCCTGGCCGGCAGCGCCCGCCCCGAACGCTAAACCCTACACGCCGGCACCACCGGCTCCGAAGCCAGACGTCTCCGAGCCTGCATCGCCCGCCGTCGAGGCCGAGACGAACTGGCAAAAGCCCGCAGCGGTGCAGCCGGCCCCGGAGTTCGAGGACAGGGCTCAGCCTGGCATGGATGCGGGTCAGGACGACGAGCAGGCCGATGTCTTTGGGGGCGAGGAAGAGCCTGCGTCCGCCGATACTTTCCAGCGTGCGCGTCCGGCTGAACGCAAGCGCAGCTATGGCGGGCTGATCGCGGCCGCCATTGCTTTGCTGGTCATTGCCGGCGGCGGCTATGGCATCTGGCTAAACAAGGACGCCTTCGGCAAGATGCTGGGCCTGGGCGGCGGCAGCAAGGTCGCGACGACCGAGCCAGTCAAATCGACGCCCGCCAAGCCAACGAGCGATGCGGCGGCAACGCCCCCCGCACCTGCGGCCGGTGGTGCCGAGCCCGAGGGGACACCGAAGTTCACCCAAAGACTGACGCCGCAAGGCAGCGAGGTCGATCCTGGCCCGGCCGGCGGACAGAACGGCGTGGGCGAGGGCGAGTCCGTCGCGGCGCTGACAACGCCGCCTTCAGCCACGACCACCCCGGCCTTGTCGGCTCCGGCAGGAGGCCCGCCGGCCGCAGGCGCGCCCGCGGGGGCCACGCCCCCTGCGCCAGGCGCCGCGCCAGTGGCGCCACCCCCCAATGGAACCGCACCCGCGGCACCGGCTGGTAGCGCCGCCACGCCGCCCTCGCCGGCCGGCGCGCCGATGCAAACCTCTCTGCCGGTTGGTCAGAAGGCGATCTTCTATGAGGAGCGCACCAGCACCGCGCAGGGTTCGGCCGAACCCGGCAACATCGTCTGGTCGCTGGTGCAGGAATCGCCTGGCGGCGACCTGCCGCCCGAGCCGGCGATCCGCGCCGAGGCGACCATTCCCGGCAAGGACATCCAGTTGCGCATGACCATCCGCCGCAACACCGACCAGACGCTGCCGGCCAGCCACATCATCGAGATGATCTTCCTGACGCCCGACGGTTTCGAAGGCGGCGGCGTCGACAACATCCTGCGCGTGGCCATGAAGAGTTCGGAGCAGGATGCCGGCAGCCCGCTGATCGGCATTCCGGCCAAGATCGCCGACGGCTTCTTCCTCGTCGCGCTCAACGACACCAAGGCCGACGAGGACGCCAACCTGACCCTGCTTCGGGGACAGGACTGGATCGACGTGCCGGTCGTCTACAAGACCGGGCGTCGGGCGTTGCTGACCATGGAAAAGGGCATTCCCGGCGAGAAGGTGTTCGACGAGGCGATCAAGGCCTGGCAAGCTAAGACGGCCGGCTGAGGTAAAGTCGACTTCGGTCAGAAACCCTGGAACAGCATGCCGAGCGCGGCGACGATGTCGTCGGGATGCCTGGAGAGATTCCCCTCGGCATCCGGCAATTCGGAGGCCGTCAAGGCCGACATGAACTGGGTGACCATCACATGGTCTCTGCCGTTTATAGCGAAGCTCGGGTTTAGTCGGCGGCCAGGAACCGGCGCTATGTTAGACGGCATCAAAGGAATGACGACCCTCGTGCTCAGCCCTTCAAGAAGGTCTGATTGCACAGAAGATATCCATCGCCCTCAGCATTCCGATAGAAATCGTAACGCGCCGTCAGAACGGCCGGTGTTTGGCCAATGGCAGTCCGTTGCGCTTGACATATTCATTGGAGCTTTCGATGGCTTCCTTGTTCTCTTCCTGCCATCGACGTGTTTTTTCCGCCGCTATCGCTTTCGCGATACCAGCCTCGGCTGCGCGGGAAATGTTGATGCCCAATGCCTTGGCGTCTTTGATCAACTGAGAGTCAATGGACGTGTTGACGGACGTCCTCGGTGCTTTTGGAGTCGATTGAATCATGGATATGACCTTCTTATGCGCATAACGTATGCGCATAAAGATCACATGCAATCATTCACCCTTCCATCTCCTCGCGCAGCATTTCCAGCTCCAACCACTCTTCCTCGAGCGCGGCCAGCGTGGCGCGCTCCTTGTCGAGGGCGGCGATGGTCTTCTGGAACGAGGCTGGATCGCGCTCGTAAAAGGCGGGATCGGCGATGTTGTTCTCCAGCCGCGAGATCGAGGCTGTGACCGCCTCGATCTTCTTGGGCAGCGATTCCAGCGCGAATTTCTGCTTGAAGGAGAGCTTTTTTGCCGAGCCTTTGGCGGCGGCGCTGTCCGCCTTGGCCGTCGGCGCCTCGCTTGCATTCGCCTTCGCCCGCGCCTTGCGGTCATCGAGCCTGGTGCCGCCGCGCTGCGCCAGCATGTCGGAATAGCCGCCGGCATATTCGACCCAGCGGCCATCGCCATCCGGCGCGATCACGCTGGTCACGGTGCGGTCGAGGAAATCGCGATCGTGGCTGACCAGGATGACAGTGCCGGCAAAGCCGGCGACCAGTTCCTGCAGCAGCTCCAGCGTCTCCATGTCGAGATCGTTGGTCGGCTCATCGAGCACCAGCAGGTTGGCCGGCCGGGCCAGCACGCGCGCCAGAATCAGCCGCGCCCGCTCGCCGCCGGAAAGCTCGCGTACCGGCGTGCGTGCCTGCTCCGGCTTGAACAGGAAGTCCTTCATGTAGGAGACGACGTGGCGCTGCTCGCCATTGATGACGAGGTTCTCGCCGCGCCCATCGGTGAGATATTGCGCCAGCGTTTCCTGCGGATCGACCGCCTCGCGCTTCTGGTCGAGCGTGGCGATCTCCAGATTGGTGCCGAGCCGCACCGAACCCGCATCCGGCTGCAACTCCCCGGTCAGCATCTTCAGAAGCGTCGTCTTGCCGGCGCCATTCGGCCCGACGAGGCCGACGCGGTCGCCGCGCTGGATGCGGGTCGAAAACCCCTTGACCACGGTGAGGTCGCCAAAGCTCTTCTCGATGTTCCTGGCCTCGATCACCAGCTTGCCGGATTCGGCGGCGTCGCTGGCCACCATCGTCGCCGTGCCTTCAGCGCCGCGATGGCCGCGAAAACGCTGGCGCATGGTCTGCAATTCGCCCAAACGGCGCATGTTGCGCTTGCGCCGCGCCGTCACGCCATAGCGCAGCCAGTGTTCCTCGCGCACGATCTGGCGGCCGAGCTTGTGCTGTTCGCGCTCTTCTTCCTCAAGCACCTGGTCGCGCCATTCCTCGAAATGGCCAAAGCCCTTATCCAGCCGGCGGGTCTGACCCCGGTCGAGCCACACGGTGGCGCGCGAGACGCGCTGGAGGAAACGGCGGTCGTGCGAGATGACGATGAGAGCCGAGGAGGTGCGGACGAGTTCTTCTTCCAGCCATTCGATCACCGACAGATCGAGATGGTTGGTCGGCTCATCAAGCAGCAGGATATCGGGCTCCGGCGCCATGACGCGCGCAAGGGCGGCGCGCCTGGCTTCGCCGCCAGACAGGTCGCCTGGCCGCTCCTCGCCCGAGAGGCCGAGATGCTCCATCAGGTAGCTGGCGCGATAAGGATCGTCGGCGGGACCGAGCCCGGCCTCGACATAGGCGCGCACGGTTGCAAAGCCGTCCATGTCGGGCATTTGCGGCAGATAGCGGACGGTCGCCGATGGCTGGCGGAACACCTCGCCGTCCTGCGGCTCGATCAGGCCGGCGGCGATCTTGAGCAGCGTCGACTTGCCGGACCCGTTGCGGCCGACCAGCGCGATCTTGTCGCCGGCCGACGCTGCCAAGTCGGCGCCGTCGAGCAGGGGCGTGCCGCCGAAGGTCAGTTTTATTCCGTCGAGATTGAGAAGAGGCGGCGCCATGTCAGCTTTCTGCCAAGGGATAGGGATGGGCGAGCAGCAGCGCGCGGCCCGCTCCCAGCGCGATCTCGAGCCTGCCCTTGACCTCGTTGGAGATGGTCAGCGACGAGCCGAACGCGACCTCGACGCAGTCAAGCGGCCATTTCGCGCCGGCGACGGTCAGCCCCGCAAGCTCCGAAAAACCCAGGATCGAGAACAGGGTGCCGTCGGCATAGTCGAAGCCGGCCGTGCCGTGCGCCATGGGCACGCCTTCCTGCGCGCCGCTGGTCAACAGCACCTTTGTCCCGGCCCCGGCCAGCCGCAGGGCGAGCGCCATGTGCAGGAAGGCATGGTCGGCGCGCTTGCCGCCGAAGGCGCCGGCAAGCACGAGGCTGGTCGCGCCGCGCTCCAGCGCCGCCGATACTGCGAGTTCGCCATCGGTGGCGTCCTTCTCCGCCGGGAAGGTCCGGCGCGCCACGGCGGCCAGTTCATCCGGCAGGTCGGCGGGCACGGAATCGAAATCGCCGACCCAAAGTTCCGGCACAAGGCCGAGCGTCCTCGCATGGCCGATGCCGGCATCGGCGGCGATGACGCGGGTTCCCTCGACTTGACGGTCGAGCCGTGGCGTGCGGATGAGATCGCCGCCAAGCAGGATGGTGAATGTGCTCATATCGTGTGGCCCTTACCAGCCCGGCAGCGGAAACGGAAGGCCGGCAAACTGCCACTTGCGCGGTTCACCGGCCGGGCCTATGTGTCGAAGCGCTCTAACGGGGTGCCGGACGCGATGTTTCGCGGACCGGCTGAGAGGCAGTCTCGCCAACCCGCTGAACCTGATCCGGTTTGTACCGGCGGAGGGATTAGACGTTTCGGACAGTCCGACGCCTCAATTCCTTTAACGCGAACGAAGGAGGCGCCGATGCGCACGCTTTTATCCGCCCTTGTCTCTGCAGTGGTCGTGGTTCTGTCCGGGCCAGCCTTGGCCAAGGACAAGCTCACCGTCTACACTTATGAGAGCTTCACCGCCGACTGGGGTCCCGGCCCGGTGGTGAAGAAGGAATTCGAGGCCGAATGCGGCTGCGATGTCGACTTCGTCTCGGTCGCCGACGGCGTCGCGCTGCTCAACCGCGTCAAGCTGGAAGGGGTCGCGACCAAGGCCGACATCGTGCTTGGCCTCGACACCAATCTCACCGCCGATGCCAAGGCCACCGGCCTGTTTGCGCCGCATGGCGCCGTGACCGGGCTCAATGTGCCGGGCGGCTGGAACGACGACATCTTTGTCCCGTATGACTATGGCTATTTCGCCGTCGTCTATGACACGCAGAAGCTGAAGACGCCGCCCAAGAGCCTGAAGGAATTGGTCGAGGGCAGCGCCGATGACAAGATCGTCATCCAGGATCCGCGCACCTCGACGCCGGGCCTCGGCCTGCTGTTGTGGGTGAAGTCGGTCTATGGCGACAAGGCGCCGGAGGCCTGGGCCAAGCTCAAGGCGAAGGTCTTGACCGTGACGCCGGGTTGGAGCGAGGCCTACGGCCTGTTCACCAAGGGCGAGGCGCCGATGGTGTTGTCCTACACGACCTCGCCCGCCTACCACATGGTTGCCGAGAACACCGAGCGCTACCAGGCCGCTTCCTTCGAGGAGGGCGAATATCCGCAGATCGAGGTCGCCGGCATCACCAGAACGGGCGCCAAAAATCCGCTGGCGGAAAAGTTCGTCGCCTTCATGACCGGGCCGAAATTCCAGGATGCCATCCCCGAGACCAACTGGATGTTCCCGGCCGGCAAGACTGACAAACCGCTTAATCCGGCCTTCGACAGACTGGTCAAGCCGACCAAGACCTTGCTGTTCAGCCCGCAGGAGGTCGCGGCCAACCGCAAGGCATGGGTGGATGAATGGCTTGCGGTGATGAGCAAGTAGTGTTTGCAGGCTAATCTCGTGAGATGACCGCCCTACGCGACGGAACGCGACGCATGTTAAAGGTCTTTCGTGCAACGCGCGTCTGATCCCCGCATCTCCGCCGGCATCCTCGCGCTTGCCGCCATCGCGCTTCTGACCGGCGGCGCGTTTGCCGGCCTCGTCTTCGAAGGCGCCCACGATGTCTCCGGCGCCTGGAGCGCCTTCGATCCCTATCTCCTGCGCGTCGTCCGTTTCACGCTCTGGCAAGCGATCCTTTCGACGCTGCTTTCGGTCATGCCCGCGCTGTTCGTGGCCCGCGCGCTGTCGCGGCATCCGCGCTTTCCCGGCCGCGGCTTCACGCTGCAGCTCTTCGCGCTACCATTGGCGCTGCCGGCGATCGTGGCGGCTCTCGGCATTCTGGCCCTCTACGGCCGTGCCGGCTATTTCGCCGGCTTCCTTGGTGCCGTCGGCGGTTACAATTGGCCGGGCATTTACGGCCTGTCCGGCATCCTCGTTGCTCATGTCTTCTTCAACCTGCCGCTGGCCACGCGGCTGTTCCTCGAAGCGCTGCAAACCATACAAGCCGACCAGTGGCGGCTGGCGAGCCAGCTCGGCATGGGTGCCGCACCGGCTTTCCGGCTGATCGAATGGCCGACATTGCGCGCCGCCTTGCCGGGCGTCGCCGGACTGGTGTTCATGCTCTGCGTCACATCCTTCACGATCGTGCTCACGCTGGGCGGCGGCCCCGGCGCGACCACGCTGGAGGTCGGCATCTACCAGGCGCTGCGCTTCGATTTCGATCCCGCGCGGGCGGTGGCGCTGACGCTGCTGCAGATCGCGCTGACCTTTGTCGTGGTGCTGGCGTTGACGCGGCTCGGCGCCAGCACCACCGGTGACGCCAATCTGCCGGTGGCGCCGCGCCGCTACGTCTCGGCCGGCAGGACGGAGACCGCGGTGAATGGCGCGCTCGTCGTCCTTGCCCTTTTGTTTGTCGCCGGGCCGATGGCGGCGACGGCGATGTCAGGCATCGGCGCCGACCTCGGCCGTCTCGCCGGCGAGGCGGCGGTGCGGCAGGCGACGCTGACCAGCGCGGTGCTGGCGTTCCTGTCGGCGCTGCTGTCGGTCGTGCTGTCGCTTTCGCTCACCATGGCGCGCCGCGTGCTGGCCCTGAAGCGCCGCTCCGGTCCACGGACCTTGCTCGAACACGCCACCGACACCGGCGCCGGCTTCGTCCTGGTGGTGCCGCCCATCGTCATCGGCGCCGGCTGGTTCCTTCTGTTGCGCCATGTCGGCGACGTCTTTGCCATAGCCCCAGTCATGGTCGTCACCGTCAACGCCGTCATGGCGATGCCTTTCGCCATCCGCGCCATCCGCCCCGCCTATGACGCGGCGAGCGAACGCCATGAGCGGCTCTGTGCGCTTTTGGGCATTGCGGGCTGGGCCCGGTTGCGGTTGGTGGACTGGCCGTCGCTGCGACGGCCGCTGGCCACCGCCTTTGCCTTTGCCATAGCGCTGTCGCTTGGCGATCTCGGCGTCATCGCACTGTTCGGCAGTGATTCCGTGCAGACCTTGCCCTACCTTCTGCTCGCGCGCATGGGCAGCTACCGTACCGAGGACGCCGCCGGCCTGGCGCTGCTGCTCGGTCTGGTCTGCCTTGCGCTTGTGCTGGCGGCGAGCCGGCTGGGAAGGGGAGAACGAGCCTGATGGCTGCGGGCGCGACCAATGGTGCGGCAAGGGGAGCCGAGGTACGGCTGGACAGGGTCTCGTTCAGCTACGGCGAAGCGCCGCTCATCTTCGATGTCGATTTCGCCACGTCGAAAATCACCGCCATCATGGGGCCGAGCGGCTCGGGCAAGTCGACGCTGCTCAATCTGGTGGCGGGCTTCGAGACGCCGCAGGCCGGCCGCGTGTTGATCGGCGGCGCCGATGTCGGCGCCTCCCCGCCTTCGGCGCGACCGGTGTCGATGGTATTCCAGGAAAACAACCTTTTTGCCCATCTTTCCGTCGAACAGAATGTCGGGCTCGGCCGCTCGCCCTCGCTGCGGCTGACCGAAGCCGACCGCGCTGATATCGCGGAGGCGATCGCGCGCACCGGCCTCGCGGGTAAGGAAAGACGTCTGCCGCGCGAGCTTTCGGGAGGCGAACGCCAGCGTGTCGCATTGGCGCGCGTGCTGGTTCGCGACCGTCCGGTGCTTCTCCTGGACGAGCCTTTCGCTTCGCTCGGACCTGCCTTGCGCGACGACATGCTCGATCTTGTCGCCGACCTTCATGCCGAGCGGGGCATGACGCTGCTGTTCGTCACGCACCAGCCACAGGACGCGCGCCGTATCTGCGAGGAGGTGGTGTTCCTCGACAATGGTATGGTTGCCGCCAAGGGCAAGGCGGATGATTTCTTTGCCGGGGCTGGTCCTGAAGTTTTCCGGCGCTATGTTGGCACAAGCACCTGGGAGGCTGGATCACGAGATATTGCCCGGAAGCGGACATAATTTACGCTCAAACCGGCTCCTGGCGACGGGGCGATTGCTTGCCATGATAGAGGTAGTGTGGCTAGGTCCGCCCAGTATCGGTCCGGTGCAGGCCGTGATTTGCCTGCAGCATCCGCCGCGCGTTGGGATGTCGTGGGTGCTGTAACGCTTTGATTTGCGCATGAGCCCTTGCGAGGATCGCCCCGATTTTCGCGGCATGCGCCAGACCCGAAAGGAAGCCGTTCTGCCGACCGGCATGGAAAGACCAAGAGGGAAAATGCTGGCGCGCTTTCTGGCGCTGGCCGGCTTTGCCGTGGCGCTGGCAAGCTGCCAGATGTTCACGCCTCCGGAAGTCCAGGAATCCGGCTTCCAGCCTTCCGACAAACCGATCACGGTCGACAATGTCGCGGCCAATAGCAAATTGGCCGAACTGGCCAAGGCGCAGCATCCACGCATCCTGGCGACCTATGGCGGCGAATATTCCGATCCCAAGCTCGAGCGCATGGTCGCCAAGGTCGTCGGCAGCCTGACGGTGGTGTCGGCCAATCCGACCCAGACCTATCGCATCACCATCCTCAATTCGCCCAACGTCAACGCCTTCGCGCTGCCGGGCGGCTATCTCTATGTCACGCGCGGCCTGCTGGCGCTGGCCAATGATTCGGCCGAGCTCGCCGCCGTCATCGCGCATGAGATGGGCCACGTCACCGCCAACCACGGCTTGCAGCGCCAGCAGCTCGAGGCCGAGGAGGGGCTCGCCACCAAGGTCGTTTCCGACGTGCTCGGCGACAGCCCGACAGCCAAGGCGGCGCTGATCCGCGGCAAGCTGAGACTGGCGCAGTTTTCGCGCAACCAGGAACTGGAGGCCGACGCGATCGGCATCAAGTCGATCGGCGAAGCCGGCTACGATCCTTACGCCGCCGGCCGCTTTCTCCAATCCATGTCGGCCTATACCGATTTCCGCTCGATCAGCGGCGCCACCGACGCCAGCCTCGACTTCTTGGCAACGCATCCCAATACCCCGCAGCGTATCGACCTTGCGCAACGCCATGCCCGCCAGTTCGGCCCGCCGGGCGTCGGCACCCGCGATCGCGACGCCTTCCTCGCCGGCATAGACGGCCTGCTTTACGGCGACACGCCGGAAGAAGGCTATGTGCGCGGCGAGACCTTTCTGCATCCGGGCCTGGGCGTGTCCTTCTCCGTGCCGGAGGGCTTCATCATCGACAATTCGGCCGCCGCGGTGACGGCGACCGGGCCGGGCGACATTGCGATCCGCTTCGACGGCGTGTCGATCGACAAGAACCGAGCCCTGACCGACTATATCAGGAGCGGCTGGGTGGCCGGCCTCGATGACGCGAGCGTCAGGCAGGAAACGATCAACGGCAACGAGGCGGCGACGGCGCATGCCGGCGCCGAAGGCTGGCAGTTTGACATCGCGGTAATCCGGGCCGGCGGCCAGGTCTACCGGCTGCTGACGGCGGCACCGTCCGCCAGCACGTCGCTGGACACCGTGGCGCGTTCCGTCAGCGGCTCGTTCCGCATTCTGAGTGCCGCCGAAAAGGCGGCGCTGAAGCCGCTGCATATCCGCGTGGTCACCGTCCAGCCGGGGCAGACAATGGGTTCGCTTTCGGCGCAGATGGTCGGCGTCGACCGCAAGCTCGACCTGTTCCGAGTGCTCAACGCGCTGTCGCCTGGCGCTGCGGTGTCGGCCGGCGACAAGGTCAAGATCGTCACCGACAAATAGCCGATTGTCGGCCTGACCCGCTCTATCGTTTTCGCAATCCCCCGACGGAAAACCGTTGCACGCTTTCCTGGAATTGATTTAGGCGGCGTTGGCAAGGAATTCCGGATTCTGCTTCACCAGCGCCACTTTCAGCTTTTCCATAGCGCGGGCCTCGATCTGCCGCACGCGTTCCTTGGAAATGCCGAGCGTCTCGCCGAGCGCTTCGAGCGTGGCGCCCTCGTCGCTCAGTCGACGCTCCTCGATGATGCGCAGCTCACGCGCGTTGAGCGCGGCAAGCGCCGCCTTCAGCCATACCGAGCGGCGTTCGATATCGATGGTGTCGCTGACGACCTCGTCGGGCAAGGGATCGTCCGACACCAGGAAGTCCATCCGCTCGGTCGCGCCCCCATCGTCGGCAAGCGGGACATTGAGGGAGGAGTCGGGCGCCGAGAGCCGCGAATCCATCAGCGCGACGTCGGCTTCGGAGACGCCGAGAGCTGCTGAAACCTCCCGGTACAGCGTCGTGTTCGACAGCGGTTCCGCCGCTCCGTTCGCCAGCCGGGCGCGCAGGCGTCGCAGGTTGAAGAATAGGGCCTTCTGCGCCGAGCTGGTACCGCCGCGCACGATCGACCAGTTGCGCAGGATGTAATCCTGCATAGAGGCCCGGATCCACCACGTGGCATAGGTCGAAAACCGCACCTCGCGCTCCGGCTCGAATCGGGCCGCGGCTTCGAGCAGGCCGACATGGCCCTCCTGAACCAGATCGCCAAGCGGCAGGCCGTAATGGCGGAATTTGGAGGCCATGGAAATGACCAGGCGCATATGGGCCACGGTGATGCTGTGCAGAGCGTTCTGGTCGTTGTCCTTTTTCCAGCGCAGCGCCAGCCGCAGCTCCTCGTCGCGTTCGAGATAGGGAGCTCTCATTGCCGCGCGGACCATGATCCGTCCTGCCGTGTCTTCCATCATGAGGCGCTCCCTGGCTCAGGCGATACGGATGTCATTTCGAAGCCCGGCAGCCGCCTCGACTTGAAATGACGGCGTCCTGCCCTACAACGAACGCAAAACGTGCCATGCGCGGGAAAGGTTCCGCCGCCGGCGGCGCGGCGTGGAAGCTGCGCGAAAAAACTCCAGGCGGGTTCGACGCGCCGCCAGAAACGTCAGTTGTAGAATCAAATTCCGAATAATGGATGTTTTTGAAATTCCATTCCTTATTTTTTCAACTCACATCTGTCAATTTCCAGCGCTCACACCATGCCGCATATCAGGCCAGGACGGGATCACAGAAAAATGAAATGGCTCAAGTCGCTCATCGTCGCCGGAACCTTGCAGGTTCTGGCTGTCACCGCAGGCTATGCCGGCGCCAATCTCGATCAGATCAAGCAGGCCGGCGTCATCAAGGTCGGCACGGAGGGCACCTACGCACCCTTTACCTATCATGATGCCGGCGGAGCGCTGGTCGGCTTCGATGTCGAAATCGCCAAGGCGATCGGCGACAAGCTCGGCGTGAAGGTTGAGTTCCTCGAGGGCAAATGGGACGGGCTGATCGCGGGCCTCGATGCCAACCGCTATGACGCGGTCATCAACGAAGTCGGCATCACCGACGCCCGCAAGGCAAAATACGATTTCTCCGACCCCTACATCGCCTCCAAGGCAGTACTGATCGTGCGCGGCGACAACACCGACATCAAGAGCTTCGCCGATCTCAAGGGCAAGAAGTCGGCGCAGTCGCTCACTTCGAATTTCGGCAAGCTTGCCGAGGCCAACGGCGCCGAACTGGTCGGCACCGACGGGTTCGACCAGTCGATCCAGCTGCTTCTGACCGGCCGCGCCGACGCAACCATCAATGACAGCCTGTCCTTCCTCGATTTCAAGAAGCACAAGCCGGATGCCAATGTAAAAATTGCCGCGCAGGAAGAGAACGCCGACTATTCGGGCGTCATCGTGCGCAAGGGCGACCCGGAACTGGTTGCCGCGATCAACAAGGCGCTGGCCGACATCAAGGCCGACGGCACCTATCAGAAGATCGCAGACAAATATTTCGGCCAGGACGTTTCGAAGTAATTTACGGCCGGGCCGTTGGCGGCCCGCGCGACATCGCCCGGCGGCGGACCGTTTTGACGGCCCGCCGCCTTTCGCGTGATATACGGCAGTCGCAAGAAGGAGCCTTTCGTGCCGCACTGGCTGCAACTCATGCTGGAATCGTTGCCTTCGCTGCTGTGGGCCGCGTTGATCTTCACGGTACCGCTGACGCTCTTGTCCTTTGTGCTTGGCTTGAGCGTCGGTCTCGGAACCGCGCTGATCCGGCTCTTTGGGCCAATGCCCCTGGTCGCGGTGGCGCGCTTCTACGTCTGGATATTCCGCGGCACGCCGCTCCTGGTGCAACTGTTCCTGATCTTCTACGGCCTGCCCTCGGTCGGCATCCTGCTCGACGCGTTTCCCGCGGCGTTGATCGGCTTCACGCTCAATATCGGTGCCTACTCGTCGGAAATCGTCCGCGCGGCGATAGGCGCGGTGCCAAAGGGGCAATGGGAGGCGGCCTATTCGATCGGCATGACCTGGAGCCAGGCGATGCGCCGCACCATCCTGCCGCAGGCCGGGCGCGTGGCGGTGCCGCCGCTCTCAAACACCTTCATCTCGCTGGTCAAGGACACGTCGCTGGCCGCCGCCATCACCGTGCCGGAAATGTTCCAGGCCGCGCAGCGCATCGTCGCCACAACCTATGAGCCGCTGATCCTCTATGTCGAGGCGGCGATCCTCTATCTGGCGATGAGTTCGGTGCTTTCGGCCTTGCAGACGCGGCTGGAGGCGCGGCTCAACCGCTATGGCGGGTTCCTGGAGGCGCGCTCGTGATCGACCTTGCCAATATCGAAAAGCGCTTCGGCGACAATCTCGTGCTGAAGGGCGTGACGGTTGCCATTGCCGAAGGCAGCGTCACTGCGCTGGTCGGTCCTTCGGGTGGTGGCAAAAGTACGCTGCTGCGCTGCATCAACCTGCTTGAGATCCCAACCTCGGGCACAGTGCGTATCGGCGATCAGGCGCTGGAGTTCCATCCCGGAGCGAAGGTGGCGGCCCGGGACATTCAGCGGCTGCGGCTGCAGACCGGCATGGTGTTCCAGAATTTCCAGCTGTTCCCGCATCGCACCGCGATCGAGAACGTCATGGAAGGGCTGGTGACGGTGCTGAAGTGGCCGCAGGCACGGGCGCGCGAACGGGCACTCGCGCTGCTGGAAAAGGTCGGCATGGCGCACAAGGTCGATGCCTGGCCGGCAACGCTGTCGGGCGGCCAGCAGCAGCGGGTAGCGATCGCCCGGGCGCTGGCGCCGTCGCCAAAGGTGCTTTTGTGCGACGAGCCGACCTCCGCGCTCGACCCGGAACTGGCGCAGGAAGTCGTCGACGTGCTCGGCCGGCTCGCCAGCGAGGGGACGACGATGGTGATGGCCACGCACGATCTGCGGCTTGCTTCAAAGATCGCTCGCGAGGTGGTGTTCCTCGACGCCGGCATCGTCGTCGAAAAAGGCCCCGCGGCGGTGCTGTTCGGCAATCCGGAGCGCGAACGGACAAGGCGATTCATCGCGACGCTAAAGCAGGAAATGGCGGAGAAGGAGGGTGGGGGAGAAGGCGGGAATATCCCTTCGTAGGCCTGCGTTGCCCCTTACTTTGCGGGCGTTGCTCCTTGTGAACCCGCCGCAAGGCACGGTCTGTTATTTCGATGGACGGGAATGCTCACGGGCTGCGATAGTGGGCTGATGGTTCGCGACGTTGCTCTTGTTCTCGGTGGTGGCGGGGCCGCCGGAAATGCCTGGCTGATCGGCATCATCGCGGGCCTCGCCGAAGCTGGTGTCGATCTGACGGAGGCCGCCGATCTGGTGATCGGAACCTCCGCAGGCGCCAATGCGGCAGTGCAGGTGCGCAGCGGCATTCCGCCGGGCGAACTGCTGGCTGCGGTGCTGTCCCCGCTGCCGGTTCAACCGGCCGGACAGAGCCGTCAACCGCCGTTCCCGTCGATGGATAGTGTGTTCGAGCGGATGCGTTCCATTTCTGCCGCCGCTACCTCGGCAGCCGATCTGCAGCGGGCGATGGGCGCATTCGGATTGGAGAGCGATGCCAAATTCGGACCTGAAGTGGCCAAACAGCGGCGCGCATTGGTCGCCGCCAGATTGCCTCGCCATGAATGGCCGGAAAGGCCGATGCTCGTGGTGGCCGTAGACGCGCTTACCGGTGAACTGGCTGCGTTCGACCGCGATTCCGGCGTCGATCTGGTTGACGCGGCCACCGCGAGCACCGCGCTGCCCGGTGCGGGGCCTACGCACAGCATTAATGGCGTTCGCTACATCTCGGGTGGCGTGCGCTCCGCCGATAATGCCGACCTTGCGTCGGGCTATGCGAATGTGATCGTGCTCTCGCCGTTCAGCGGACGGAGCGGGCCGCTACCGGAAGGCCAGTTCGAGGGCCTGCGCAGACCGCCGGGGGCGGACCTTGCAAGCGAGGTCGAAGCCCTGCGCCAGCAGGGCAGCCGGGTGGTGGTGATCACGCCTGACGTCGATTCCCGTGCCGCAATGGGCACCAACCAGATGGATCTGGCGACCCGCATTCCCGCGGCCCGTGCCGGTTTCGCCCAAGGCAAGCAGGAAGCGACCCGCATAACGTTCCTGTGACGATTGCACGCCGAGGGGCGTGCACCAACTTTCCAATATTGCCTGCAACAAAAAACCCGGCGCGAGGCCGGGTTTTTCAGAAACTCATAAGGCGCGAGGCCTCAGGCAGCTTCTTCCTGCTCGGCTTCCTCATTGTCGGCCTTGGCGCCGCGCTTAGGGCCCTTGTTGAGGTTGACCTCGATCAGGCGCACGGCTTCGGTCTCCGACATGCGGTTGACGGCAGCGATCTCGCGGGCCATGCGGTCGAGCGCGGCCTCGTAGAGCTGGCGTTCGGAATAGGACTGCTCCGGCTGGTTGTCGGCGCGGTAAAGGTCGCGAACAACTTCCGAGATCGAGATCAGGTCGCCGGAATTGATCTTGGCGTCATATTCCTGCGCGCGACGCGACCACATGGTGCGCTTGACGCGGGCGCGGCCTTGCACGACCTTCAGTGCGCGCTCGACGTAATCCTCTTCCGACAGCTTGCGCATGCCGATCGAGGTTGCCTTGGCGACCGGCACCTTGAGGCGCATCTTGTCCTTCTGGAAATCGATGACGAACAGTTCCAGCTTGTGCCCGGCCACTTCCTGCTCGTCGATCGAGACGATCTGGCCGACACCATGCGCCGGATAGACGATGTACTCGCCGGTCTTGAAACCGTGACGTGCAGCGGTGGACTTCTTCTGCGGGGTGATCGTTGCCATTACGCCCTGAACTCCTTGTTGTGGGCCGGCGGCGGTGCCGGCTGAACTCGCGCGATCGGGTTACCGATCATTAGCCGCACAACAGATGAACCCACCGGAAAAGCCGGGACCGGCAAACCGCACGATTGCGATCGCCTGGCCCAGATCGCTCTGGTCCGATATGGGATTTTCACCTTTCAGTGATTTGGGGCGTTAGCGCCATAAATCGACGTTGTGTCACCGGCATGTTTCGCTCATGTAACACAAAAAGTCGGAAGAATCAAGGTTTTGCTGCATAAGCGAAGGCCACAGGTCCACGCCGCCTGTCAAGGCGGTTAATAGGCCGTACCTCTTACGCCGCGTCATGCCGGTTGAAACGGCAGCGTTGTCAGTCGCCTTCTCCAGGTTCAGCCGAGAAATATTTCTCGAACTTGCCGGCCTCGCCATCGAAGGCCTTGGCGTCGGCCGGCGGCTCCTTCTTGGCGGTGATATTAGGCCATTTCTCGGCGTATTCGGTGTTTATCTGCAGCCATTTGTCGAGGCCCGACTCCGTATCGGGCTTGATCGCGTCGGCGGGGCATTCCGGTTCGCAGACACCGCAGTCGATGCACTCGTCGGGATGAATGACGAGCATGTTCTCGCCCTCGTAGAAACAGTCGACCGGACAGACCTCGATGCAGTCCATATATTTGCATTTGATGCAGTTGTCGGTCACGACATAGGTCATCGATCTGCTCCGGGACGTCCCGTTTTTGTTGGCTTTTTTTGTGAGGTAACGCCTTTGGCGCTCGCTTGCAAGGGCGGCCATTCCGGCCATGCCGGCCTTGCCGGAATGGAATTCCAACGGGGTCGGCAATGGCGGGCATCGGTCATGTGCCCGGACCGTTGTTCGGCGGCGTGGAAGAACATACATGCTCCCTCCGTGCACCGGCGGTCAGTCGTCGCCAAGCAGGCGGTCCGTCTCGCGGCGCTCCTTCTTCGTCGGGCGGCCGCTTCCGGCCTCGCGCAGCCCTGGGATCGCGTCGGGAGGCGCCTCGCCCGTCGGCGCGGCAGGCGACATGTCTTCGTAGAGCGTGCGTGCCTCCACGGCGGGGCCGCGCCGGCTTCCCGCATCGAGCACCTTCCAGATGAAGATGCGCCGCTCCAGCGTGATGGTCAGGACGTCGCCAGGCTTGACCAGGTCGGAGGCCTGCGCTGCTTTGTCGCGATTGATGCGCACCCGGCCGGCCACGACCAGTTTGGCGGCCAGCGAGCGCGATTTCACCGCGCGCGAGAAGAACAGCCATTTGTCGATACGCTGGCGGTCGGTGGCCATCGGGGCGACCATCGGATCCTGTGCGGCTATTTCTTCAGCTGGTCGCGCAAAGCGGCGAGCTTGGCGAAAGGAGAGTCGGGATCGAAGCGAGCCGGGCGCTCATCGCGCGGTTTTGCCTGAAACGAGGGCTTGCCGCCCTGCGGGCCGCCCTTGCCACCCGGCCGGCCTTCACGGCGGTCGGAACGCTCGCCCTGCGGCTTGCCCTCCCGCCGTTCCCCGCCTTCGCCTTGCGGCCTGGGCTTGAACTTCGAGCGATCGAAACGCGGCTTGCCGGCCCCATCGCGGCGGCCTTCATGGACGGGCCGGGTGCCGGGCTGGCCGCCAGCGGCATCCGCCGGGGCATCGGAGCGCGCCGCCTGGCCGTTGCGCGGACGGGCGCGGTTCTCGTGATGACGGTGACGGGGCCGCTGGTCAAAGCGGCCCTGCCGCCACAACAGGATCGGCTTAGGCTCTTCGGCTTCCGCGGCGGGCACGCCGGCTTCATCCTGTCCCTGTTGGAGAGCGTCGGCGCTGTCACCCCCACCACCGCCGCTTCGCTCCGCGACCTCCCCCGTCGAGGGGGAAGTGAGAGCGTCGGCGCTTTCGGCGGCAGGAGTCTCAAGGACGGCTTCTGCTACAGGCGCAACCTCTTCCGTAGCTTCGGCTGGAGCTTCGGGTTGTTCTTCCGCAACAGACTCGGCCGCTTCCGCAATGGGTTCAGGAATTTCGACGGCGGTCTGGGCAGTCGCAGTTTCCGGATCTTCCGCGGATGTCTCCGCGGCCATATCCGTCGCAGTCGCCTCCGCCGCCTTGGCCTGCTCGGCGCGCGCGGCCTCTTCCGCTGCCAGCTTGGCCGCCACGGCTTCCCGGGCGGCATTGTCCTGCGCTTCCAGCCGTGCCTTGACTTCGACAGCCGGCTTCGGCTCGGCACGGTAGCCAAGACCTTTCAGGATTTCTTCCATGTCATCGGCGGTGGCGCCGAGGATCGACATCATCGGCGGCGTCACCATGAAAGACTGGCCGTCATAGGCGCCATCCGGACGCTGGCCGAGGCCGGGCTTCCAGTTGGTCGCCGGGCGGATCAGGTCGGCCAGCCGTTCCAGAATGTCGATGCGCACGGCGCGGCGGCCGAGATTGCGGTAGCCGGCAAGCTTGTAAAAGGCCTTGTCGAAAGCCGGATCGATGACTACCGAGGTGCGGCCCGATGCCAGCGCATGGACGACGTCGCCGAAGCCGGGCTTATCCTTGCCGTCGTTTTTCAGCGCCCACAGCAACGTCACTAGTCCGGCGGGCGCTGGCTTGATCAGCGCCGGCACGAAGACATGATAGGCGCCGAAGCGCACGCCCAGCCGGCGCAGTGCCGCGCGGCCTTCCTGGTCGAGCGACTTCATCTCCTCGGCGATGTCGCGGCGGTTGATAAGGCCGAAATTCTCGACCAACTGGAAGGCAATGCCGCGGCCGATGCCTGATAGCTGCTCGGCATTCTTCAAATCGACCAGCGGCTTCAGCAGGGATTCGATCTGGAAATTGACGAAGCGCTCGGCGCGCGCGGCGACCTTGTCACGCGCGGGGCCGGTCAGTTGTTCATCGGCCAAAAGAACCAGGCGCGGCTTCAGCGCGTCTTCGCCGGCAACCAGCGTGCCGATCGGCGCGCCGATCCAGCGCAGCGTGCCGTCGGAACCGAGCGCGATGTCGCCATTGGCGCAGGCGCCGAAGCGTTCGGCGCGTGCCTCGAACTCCGCCGCCAGCGCCTTCTGGGCGGCCGCGCGCACGGCCTTGGCGTCTTCGCCGCCAGCGCTCTGATCGGCGGTGAAACGGAATCCCTGCAACTCGCCGACATGGTGGCCTTCGACGAGGACGGTCCCGGTTGGGCTTATTTCGGCTTCAGGCATGGTATTTTCTCTAAGGCGCCGCATGAGGACGGAAGTCCTGCGGTCTACGAAGCGTTTCGTCAACCGCTCATGCAGTGCATCCGACAATCTGTCTTCGATTTCGCGCGTCTTTTCCTGCCAGTGTGCCTGATCGGCCAGCCAGCCGGGCCGGTTCGACACGAATGTCCAGGTGCGGATCTGGGCGATGCGATGCGACAGCGTATCGATATCGCCCTCGGTGGTATCGGCGCGGCGCACCTGCTCGGCCATGTAATTCTCGTCGACATGGCCATGCCTGGCGAGGTCCATGTAGATCGACGCAATGAGGTCGGCGTGCTGGGCCGGCGCTATCTTGCGGTAGTCGGGGAGCGCGCAGGCCTCCCAAAGCAGCGCGACGCGCCTGGCATCGGTAGCCAACGCGCGGATGTCTTCGTCACGAGAGAGATGCTCGAGCGCCTGCGCATCGACTGCCGGCAGCGCACGGGTCAGGCCCTCCACCGGGGCGTTGGTCTCGATCGAGCGCTTCAGCGCGTCGAGGCTGGCGAAGTTGAAACGCGCTGTGCGCCATTGCAGCACCTTCACCGGATCGAAGTCGTGGCTTTCGATCTTTTTGACCAGCTCCTCGTCCAGCGGGTCGACCTGGCCGGTGACGCCAAAGGTGCCGTCGCGCAGGTGCCGGCCGGCGCGCCCGGCGATCTGGCCAAGTTCGGCCGCCGTCAGGTTGCGATACTGGTAGCCGTCGAACTTGCGGTTCTGGGCGAAGGCGACATGGTCGAGATCGAGGTTAAGGCCCATGCCGATGGCATCGGTGGCGACGAGATAGTCGACGTCGCCTGACTGAAACAGCGCCACCTGGGCGTTGCGGGTGCGGGGCGAGAGCGCACCAAGCACGACGGCCGCACCGCCCTGCTGGCGGCGGATCAGTTCGGCGATGGCATAAACCTCGTCGGCGGAGAAGGCGACGATCGCTGTGCGCCGGGGCAAGCGGGTCAGCTTCTTCGAACCGGCATAGGCCAGATGCGACAGCCGCGGCCGCGTCACCACCGAGACGCCCTTCAACAGGCGCTGCAAGATGCCGTGCATGGTGGCGGCGCCGAGCAGCAGCGTCTCCTGGCGGCCGCGCAGGTGCAGGATGCGGTCGGTGAAGATGTGGCCGCGCTCGAGGTCTCCGGCAAGCTGCACCTCATCGATGGCAACGAAGGCGGCGTCGGTCTCGCGCGGCATGGCTTCGACGGTGCAGACCGAATATTTGGCGCCTGGCGGCTGGATCTTCTCCTCGCCTGTGATGAGCGCCACCTTGTGGGCACCGACCTTTTCGCAGACGCGGGTATAGACCTCTCGCGCCAGCAGCCTGAGCGGCAGGCCGATGATGCCGCTTTCATGCGCCACCATGCGCTCGATGGCGAGGTGGGTCTTGCCTGTGTTGGTCGGCCCAAGCACGGCAGTCACGTCGCGACCCGACAGGATCAGCGGCTCGGTGGGTTTCGGACTGATGTTCATCGGCTCGGAAATAAGGCTTTCTGGCCTCTCATTGTCGGGAGCACGCCTCGGGTGGCGCGTATGACAGGCGACACATAGGGATTTCAGACGCGAAGCGAAAGCGGAATGTTCCGCCGTCGGTTCGAAGCCGCCTCCGTCAAACTTCGGTTCGGCTGCTGATTAAGGGTTGGAACGAGTCTGGAACGAATCGGCGACGAATCGCTGACTCGCCCGGATTCAGGTTTTGTTCACGGCTAGATGTGGAGTTTTGGCTGATGACTCTTACCACATGCTGAATCACGGAATTGGCCCGTTTCATGCTAAGGGAGAGTCGCCGTTAACTTTTGCCGGCAAAGCCGTTACGCAGCCCCGCCTGCTTCATCCAAGCTTATGAAATTATTGACTTTTCTTAAGAGGAATTAACGGTTTGACGGGCGATCCCGGCTGCTCTCGTTAACATTGCGGCCAAACATGGAACGAAAGGGTTACGAATCGGCGATGTCGGCATTTTCCCTGTTTGTTCACGACAAGATGTAGTGTTGCGCACAGGTTTTCCACCGACAATGCACAGCTTGTCCATGCAGTTTTGCACACTCCCCGCTGGCGCCATTAACCTTTGCGTGCCGGATTGGAACAGCAGACCGACAGCCATCATCGAACGGCGTCACGGACATGCGAAGCGGACGGCGAACGAGCCCTCCTTCAAATCGGCACCGGAAAGCCGGCAGTCCGGTCTCAGGCGAAGTACTGGCCGCCATTGGCGGTGATGGTCGATCCCGTGATGAAGCCGGCGTCCTCGGAGGCGAGGAAGACGACGCAACGCGCGATCTCCTCCGGCTCGCCGAGGCGCCCGACCGGGATTTGCGGGATGATGCGTTCGTTGAGCACCTTCTCGTCGATCGCCCGGACCATTTCTGTGGCGATATAGCCTGGGCAGATGATGTTGACGGTGATGCCCGCGCGGGCCCCTTCCTGGGCCAGGGCCTTCGAGAAACCGATGTCGCCGGCCTTGGCCGCGGAATAGTTGACCTGGCCGGCCTGGCCCTTCTGGCCGTTGATGGAGGAGATGGTGATGACGCGGCCGAACTTGCGGTCGCGCATGCCGCTCCACAGGGGATGCGTCATGTTGAAAACGCCTGAGAGATTGGTGTCGATGACCTCCTTCCACTGCTCACGCGTCAGCTTGTGGAACATGGCGTCGCGCGTGATGCCGGCATTGTTGACCAGCACCGCGACCGGGCCGAGATCGGCCTCGACCTGCTTGATGCCGGTGGCGCAGGCGTCGTAGTCGGCGACCGACCATTTATAGGTCTTGATGCCGGTCGAGGCCGTGAACTTGCTCGCCGCCTCGTCATTGCCGGCGTAATTGGCGGCAACCGAATAGCCGGCTTCCTTCAGCGCCATCGATATTGCCGCGCCGATGCCGCGCGATCCGCCCGTGACGATTGCAACCTTGGTCATGCGTTCCCTCCCTTTGGTCGGGAGAGTGAATGGGGAGCAGCGAATAGCGGCAGGGATCAGATAGCCCGTTGCGCTGACGCCGTTCTTCCCTATTCGCTACTCCCCATGCTCTTCTCTTTTAGAGCGCTTCGACGCACATGGCGACGCCCATGCCGCCGCCGATGCACAGCGTGGCGAGACCCTTCTTGGCACCTCTTCGGCGCATCTCGTGGACCAGCGTGTTGAAAATGCGCGCGCCAGAGGCGCCGATCGGGTGGCCGATGGCGATGGCGCCGCCATTGACGTTGACGATCGAGGGATCCCAGCCCATGTCCTTGTTCACCGCACAGGCCTGCGCGGCGAAGGCCTCGTTGGCCTCGATCAGGTCGAGATCACCGACTGACCAGCCGGCCTTTTCCAGCGCCTTTCGCGAGGCGGGAATCGGGCCGGTGCCCATGATCGCCGGGTCGACGCCTGCGGTCGCCCAGGAGACGATGCGCGCCAGCGGGGTGATGCCCCGCCTGGCAGCTTCCGCTTCGCTCATCAAAAGCGCGCCGGCGGCGCCGTCGTTGATGCCGGAGGCATTGGCGGCGGTCACAGTGCCCTCCTTGTCGAAGGCCGGCTTCAGCTTGGTCATGGCATCCAGCGTCGCGCCATGGCGGATGTATTCGTCCTGGTCGACAATTGTATCGCCCTTCTTGCCCTTGATGGTGAACGCGACGATCTCGTCCTTGAACCGGCCGGCCTTCTGCGCGGCCTCGGCCTTGTTCTGCGATGCCAGCGCGAACTGGTCCTGGTCTTCGCGGGTGATCTGGAACTGGCGGGCGACGTTCTCGGCCGTGTTGCCCATGTGATAGCCATTGAAGGCATCCCACAAGCCATCCTTGATCATGGTGTCGATCATCTTGTAGTCGCCCATCTTGACGCCAGCGCGCAGGTGCTGCGCATGCGGCGACAGCGACATCGATTCCTGGCCGCCAGCGACGATCACCTTGGCGTCGCCGGTGGCGATCTGCTGCATGCCGAGCGCGATGGCGCGCAGGCCCGAGCCGCACACCTGGTTGAGGCCCCAGGCGGTGGTCTCCCTGGGCAGCCCGGCGAGGATCGAAGCCTGGCGGGCAGGGTTCTGCCCTTGGGCCGCGGTCAAAACCTGGCCAAGAATGACCTCGTCGACCTCGGCCGCCTCGACGCCGGAGCGCGACAACAATTCCCTTACGACGACGGCGCCAAGCTCGTGAGCCGGGGTGGCGGCGAAAGCGCCGTTGAAGGAACCGACCGGTGTGCGCGCGGCGCTGGCGACGACGATGGCATTGGAAGCGGGCATTCTGTTCTCCAAACTTCAAGCTGATGTTCTGTCGTTGAAGACTTTTCTTGCCCTTTCCAAATCGCGAGTCAAACCGGAAATCGGCAGGGCACCCATGCGTCGCAAGCAAGCCGCGCGTTGCCGCGGCATCAAGCTGTCCGCTGCTGCGCAGCATGTTTCACCGGCCGTGCAGCGATAATTAATCCCGCACTGCACAAACTGCTTGGAATTGTGAGGCTTTTGCGCATATCCTTTGCTCGGGCGCAATCGTTACCGGCGGCTTACCCAAGCGCGCCGGTGTCCGGGGAGGATGCAGATGGCCGCGAAAGACGATCCGATCGTCATCAAGAAATATGCCAATCGCCGGCTCTACAACACCGGCACCAGCACCTATGTGACGCTTGAGGACCTGGCCGAAATGGTCAAGAAGGGCGAAGAGTTCACGGTGCAGGACGCCAAGACCGGCGACGACATCACGCATCCGGTTCTGACCCAGATCATCTTCGAATTGGAGAATAAGGACGGGCAGAACATGCTGCCGATCCCGTTCTTGCGCCAGTTGATCGCCTTCTACGGCGACCAGATGCAGATGATCGTGCCGAGCTTCCTTGAACAGTCGATGATCGCCTTCTCCAAGGAACAGGAACGCTTCCGCGAGCAGATGAAGGGGGCCATCGGCAAGTCACCACTCGACATGATGAAGATGGCCACGCCGATCAAGGCGCTGGAGGAGCAGACGCGCCGCAACATGGAAATGTTCCAGAATGCCATGCGGCTGTTCACGCCTTTCCCGCCGGCAGGCTCGGCACCCGCAGCGGCCCCCGCCGAACCGGCCAGGAAGGAAACGCCGGAAAAACCCGACGATCTGCAGCAGCTGAAGGACCAGATCGCGGCCATGCAGCGCAAGCTCGACACCATGTCGTGAGCGCCTAGCGCTTTTCTTCCGATCCTACGGCAATAATCCCTCATAGCGACCGCGCGGCCTGATGCTGCCGCCGCTCATTGCCTGTTCGACCATGTGGGCAGCCCAGCCGACGCTGCGTCCAAGCGCGAACAACTGGAACGGCGCATCGCGCGGCAGGCCGAGGCTGCGCGTCAGAACGGCCAGGGCAAAGTCGACGTTCGGGCGGGCGCCGGTCGCGGCGATGGCGGCGATTTCCAGCGATCGCAATGTTTCGTCGGCGTTGTCGATGGCCGCCAAAAGCGCCGTGGCGCGGGGATCGCCTTCGGGATAGAGCGGATGGCCGAACCCCGGCAGTGGTCGATCATGGCCGAGCCAGCGCCGGATCGCGGCATCGGCGTTGTGCCGCCCCGCATCCTCCGCCAGCTGCATCACCGCTTCGCTGGCGCCACCGTGCCGCGGGCCGGACAGGGTTGCCAGGCCCGCCAGCAGGCTGGCGGCGGGCGAGGCTCCGGTCGAGGCCGCGACGCGCGCGGCGAAGGTCGATGCGTTGAGTTCGTGATCGGCGAGCAGCACAAGGGCGCGCCGGATCGCCTGCGCACCGCCTTCATCCACCGACCAGCCTCGCGCCAGTCGCATGTGCACCGGATCGGATCCCGCGGAGGCGCCAAGAGCGCCTGCCAGCACGCCGATCGCGCGCGCGGCGTCGGCGCACAGCGAGGCGGCGCCGCGTCCAAGTGAAGGCCGCCCCTGGCCGGCGAGCATGGCAAGTTGCATGAAGGCTGGGGCTCGGCCGAGTTGTTGGGATGTATCCGAGGCCGGGGCCTCGAAACTCACCGGCTCAGGCAGGGCCCACAGCAAGGCGGCGGTCTCTTCGAGCGTGGCATGTTCGGACAGCGCGACGGCGTCGCGGCCCCGATAGACGAGGTGGCCGTGCGAAACGGTCGAGATCGAGGTGACGATCGACGGTTCGCCCCAGGCGATGGCGCTTTCGGCGATGGCCGACGGGCTGCGTCCGCGCGCTCTTCGCGTCGCCAGGGCCGCGATATCGTCGGCGCGATACTGGCTGCGGCGTGGATCGGCGCTGTCCGGGCGCATGCCGATGCGTCCGCGACTGACATAGGCGTAGAGCGTCTGCGGCCGCACCCGAAGTCTTTCCAGCGCCTCTTCCCGTGACAGCCATTCGGACATCGTGATCTCTGATATTGATTCTATTGATCAAGATTGATGCTTGTCTTCCCCACCCTTATCTCCCATCCGCAAAAGCTTCAAGGAGACAGCCATGGCGAATGGGCTTGACGATGTGGTGGCGGCCGAAACCGTTCTTTCGGACGTGGATGGCCTGGGCGGCCGCCTGACGATCCGCGGTCACTCCCTGCCGGAACTGGCCGGACGATGGACCTATCCGCAGGTCACCCGCCTGCTGCTGGACGGGTTCTTCGACGACCTTCCCGGAGACGCGGAACTGGCCGCGAGACTGGGCCAGGCGCGGGTCGAGGTGTTCGACCGCCTCCTGCCTTCGCTGCCTTTGCTGGCACCGCTCGATGTCTACAGTGCCATGCGCGCCGGCATGGCGTTGCTGCCGGACGGCGAGACGCTGGCGGACGCGCTTCGGCTGATCGCGGCGCCCGCCGTGCTGACGCCGGCCCTCTTGCGGCCGCAGCGCGGCGAGCAGCCGGTCGCGCCGGATGGGAAGGCCGATCATGCTGCCGATATGCTGAGAATGCTCGACGGTTTCGTGCCGACGCCGGCCCTGGCAAAAGCGCTCGACACCTATCTGGTGACCGTCTGCGACCACGGTCTCAATGCTTCGACCTTCGCCACGCGCGTCGTCGCCTCGACGCAGGCCGGGCTGACATCGTCGGTGCTGGCTGGCCTCGGCGCGCTCAAGGGGCCGCTGCATGGCGGCGCGCCGGGCCCTGTCATCGAGATGCTCGACGCCATCCAGGCGCATGGCGACGCCGCCGGCTGGCTACGCGGCGAGATCGCGCGTGGCGAACGCATCATGGGCTTCGGCCACCGCATCTACCGCGTGCGCGATCCGCGCGCCGATGTGCTGAAGACGGTTGTGCGCCAGCTCGGAGGCGAGGGCGAAACCGGCCGCCGGCTGGCCTTCGCGGAGAAAGTCGAGCAGGCTGCGCTCGAGGCGCTTCGCATCGCCAAGCCGCAGCGCTCGCTGCAGACCAATGTCGAGTTCTACACCGCGCTCGTGCTCGAAGCGGCGGGGTTTCCGCCGGAGGCCTTCAGCAATGTCTTTGCCGCCGGGCGCGTCGCCGGCTGGGTTGCGCATGCCCGCGAGCAGCAGACGACGGGGCGGCTGATCCGGCCGCAGTCGCGCTATGTCGGACCGATGCCGCACCTCGTCGCCTGAGCATCAAATCTGTTTGGAAGATACACGGCGCCCTCCGCCACAAGGCGGAGGGCGTTTCCGCATGATCGAAATTTCATGCGATCACGCGACCGTGCTCGTGTCCTTGCCTTGGTGTGTCCTTATATGCTGCACTGCAACATAGGTCTGCCGTGACGCTGACGTCCCGATTTCCGGGCGCGCAATAAGTCAGGCACTGGGATGGGCAGGAACGCCATGACAAAGAACGGCAAGGCGGAGGAAGTGAAGAAGATCAACATCGCGCTTCAGGGCGGCGGTTCGCACGGGGCTTTTTCCTGGGGCGTGCTCGACCGGCTTCTGGAGGATGGCCGGCTGGAGATCGCAGCGGTGTCCGGCACAAGCGCGGGCGCGATGAACGCGGTGGCGCTGGCCGACGGCTTCGTTCGCGGTGGCGTCGAAGGCGCCCGCAAGAAGCTCGACGACTTCTGGCGTGCGGTGGCGGCGAAGGGCCGGTTCAGCCCGGTGCAGCGCATGCCGTGGGACGTCGCCTGGGGCAATTGGTCGATCGAGAACACGCCGGGTTATGTCTTCTTCGACACCATGTCGCGCGTGTTCTCTCCCTATGTCGCCAACCCGCTCGGCCTCAATCCCTTGCGCGACGTGGTCGCGCAGGAGATCGATTTCGACAATGTACGCGCCTGCAAGTCGATGGAACTGTTCATCTCCGCCACCAATGTCGAGACAGGGCAGTTGCGGGTGTTTTCCGATGGCGAGATCGACCTCGACACAGTGATGGCCTCGGCCTGCCTGCCGCAACTGTTCCGTGCCGTCGAGATCAAGGGCGAGCCCTATTGGGACGGTGGTTATGGCGGCAATCCGGCGCTCTATCCGTTCTTCAAGACGGCTGCCACCGAGGATGTGCTTTTGGTGCAGATCAATCCGGTCGTGCGCGAGGGAACGCCCAAAAGCGCCAACGAGATCCAGAACCGCATTGACGAGATCACCTTCAATGCCGGGCTGCTGCGCGAATTCCGCTCGATCGCCTTTGTCAAGGAACTGATCGCCGCCGGCCGCCTGCCGCGGGGCGAGTACCGGGACATCCGCATGCACCGCATCGACGCCGACGAGGCTTTCAAGGACCTGTCGGCATCTTCCAAGGTCAATGCCGAATGGGCATTCCTGGCCTATCTGCGCGATCTTGGCCGTACCGCCGCCAGCGACTGGCTGGAGGAGAACTATGATGCCGTGGGCAAGCGGCCGACGCTCGACCTCTCCGGCGAACTCGACGACGGCTTCAAGCCGGTGCGGGGTCCGGCGCCTGGCCGACGGGTGAAGGAATTTCTGGCGGCGCGCAAGAACCCCGAAGCGGAGCGCCGCCGGGCCTGAGCCCGCATCCGTCACACGGGCGTGACCCGCCTCGCGGCGCCGGCAAGTTCCTTCCGGCGCCAGCAACAACCATCGCGTGTGAAGCGCGCATCATCATGCTGACGCCTGCTGCCAGTGTCGTGCGGGCGCCGGTGTTCGCTGCCATCCCTCGGCCGCATCCGGAACGGTGACTGGCGGGCGAGGAATACTGTCACGAACAGCACCAGCAGGCGGTTTGTTCGAGGCTATGTCACGTCTCAAGGCCAGACGGCGGAACGCCATGGAGCAGACGCATCGAGGCGATCCGCCCCGCTTTCGGAACATCTGTCTTGGTCAAGGAAGGGCAATCCGGACCTGAGTTGGGCGATCCGTTCTTTAAGCAATTCCAATGCATTACCTGAAATGCCGCGCGCCGGAATCATCCGTCAGGCCGAGGCCATCAGCATGGTCGACATCCGCGCCGGGGTGGCGATCGCTCGGCGCCGGCGTCGTGTTTGCGAGAGCACAAGCGGCCCTGCGGCGCCGGATCCCAACAGCCGATCATGGGCCGCTGGCGAGCCGCGCCAAAGCCGCTCCGCATCTGTGCAAAAAACGTTTCGCGACGGTCACACTCTGCCCGGCTTCGCAATGCTGCTGCAACTTTCCGACTATATTGCGTTGCAAACTTGATGTAGAAGCGCGCTTCGCCGATCACGGCAATTTGAACACGGCCTGGCGCGCACCCATATCGGCGACGCGCTCCTCGAGGAGGACGCAGTCCCGGCCAAACCCCGCAGTGGAAAAACGACGATGCCGAAAATCAGGTTTCACAAGCTTGCTGCCATTGTTGTGCTCATCGGTTTCGCCGCCTGGATGGTGACGGGAGAATTTTCGTCCGTTGGCAGTGCCGCCGCCGACGCCCAGAAAGCGGGAGAGGCCGATAAGGCCAAGACGCCGGAGGCCGGCAAGCCGAACACGGCGCAAGCCGAGCCGAAGGCCGCGCCGCGCACCGTCGCGGTGGTGACGCCGCCGCGCAAGACCTATGCGCGCGCTATCCGCATTTCGGGGCTGACCGAGGCCGACAAGCGCGCGGTGCTGGCAACGCGCGTCGCCGGCATCATCGACAAACTGCCGGTCAGCCAAGGCCAGCACGTCAAGGCGGGTGACCTGGTGCTGATGCTGGCGGCCGAAGAGAAAATCTCGAATGTCGACAACGCCAAGCAATTGCTGGCGCAACGCAAGGCCGAGCTCGACGCCGCCGAACGGCTGGCCAAGACCGGCAATCTGCCGAAGCTGCAGCTCGATACGGCGCGCTCGAATTTGACCTCGGCGCAATCGATGCTGGAGACCGCGCAGGCCGAACTCGACCGCAACGAGGTCAAGGCGCCGTTCGACGGCGTCATTGACAGGGTGCCGGTGGAACTCGGCAGCTCGGTCATGCAAGGCGGCGAGGTGGCGACCATCCTCAAGCTCGATCCGGTGATCGCCCGCGGCGAAATCAGCGAACGCGACCTGCGCTATATTAAGATCGGCGAAGAGGCCAATGTGCGCCTGGTCAACGACCAGAAGGTCACCGGCACCGTGCGGTATATCAGCCGCGACGCCTCCTCCCAGACCCGCACCTTCCGTGTCGAAGTGGCGATCCCCAATGCGGATGGCAGCATCCCCGCCGGCATGACGGCCGAGATTACGCTCAGCGCCGAACCGACCGACGCGGTTCTGCTGCCGCGTTCGGTGGTGACGCTGGGCGACAAGGGCGATCTCGGCATTCGCGCCGTCGGCGGCGACGACAAGGTGGCCTTCTACCCGATCGACCTGGTGGACGACACGCCGAACGGCCTCGTGCTCGGCGGAATTCCGAAAGATGCGCGCATTATCGTCGCCGGCCAGGAACTGGTGAAGGAAGGCGACATCGTCAAGCCCGTCGAGGCCGACCAGGCGACCATCAACAAGCTGATCGGCGAAGCCACCGCCGGTACGCAGTAGCGCAAGGCTCGGCGCCGTAACCTCAGGCGCTACCCGCCAGTTCGCCGCTTCCCAAGAAACAGCAGGCATCAAGTCATGGATATCGTCAGACTCGCAATCCACAACGCCCGCCTCACAATATCCGCCCTGCTGTTCCTGCTGGCGGCGGGCTGGGTCGCCTATCAGTCGACGCCCAAGGAAGCGGAACCCGACGTTCCGATCCCGATGATGTATATCAGCCTGATCTACCAGGGCATTTCGCCGGAGGATTCGGAACGCCTTCTGTTGCGGCCGATGGAAAGCAAGCTGAAGAGCCTGAAGGGCCTCAAGGAGATGCGCTCGGCCGCCTTCCAGGGCGGCGGCTACGTGCTGGTCGAGTTCCAGCCGCAGACCAATCTGGCCACGGCGCTCCAGGACACGCGCAGCAAGGTGCAGGACGCCAAGGCCGACCTGCCGCAGGCGGCCGAGGAACCGACGGTCAACGAGGTCAACGTCTCCGAGTTTCCGGTCCTCGTCGTCACTCTGTCGGGCGACGTGCCGGAGCGCGTGCTGACGGCGGCTGCGCGCGAACTGCGCGATCGCATCGAAGAGGTGCCGGGCGTGCTGGAAGGCTCGCTGCAGGGCGCGCGCGACGATCTGGTCGAAGTGGTTATCGATCCGGTGAAGCTGTCCTCCTACGGGCTGCAGCTCGACCAGGTGATGCAAGGCGTCGGCGCCTCCAACAGCCTGGTCGCGGCCGGCAATCTCGAAGGCTCGGAAGGCAAATACGCGGTCAAGGTACCGTCGCTGATCGAGACGCCCGAGGACGTCGCCAACCTGCCGGTCGTCGCTACACCCAACGCCGTGGTGCAGGCCAAGGACATCGCCACCATACGCTCGACCTTCAAGGACGCCGAGACGGTCACTCGCCTCGACGGCAAGCCGGCCATCGCCATCGAGGTGAAGAAGCGCATCGGCGCCAACCTGATCGACACGCTGAACCATATCAGGGAGGTGTCGGACACCTTCATCAAGACGATGCCCGAGGGCATGCATGTCACCTACACGCAGGACAAGTCGGTCTTCGTCAACCAGCTCTTGGGTGACCTTCAGAACCACGTCATGATCGCCGTGATCCTGGTGTTCATCGTCATACTCTACGCGCTGTCGGGCCGCGCCTCGCTGCTCATCGGGCTGGCCATTCCATCGTCCTTCCTGATCGGCATATTGCTGCTTGCCATGATGGGCTACACGATCAACATGATCGTGCTGTTCAGCCTCATCCTGGCGGTCGGCATGCTGGTCGACGACGCCATCATCGTCACCGAGTTCGCCGAGCGACGCATGAGCGAAGGCATGCCGAAGGCGGATGCCTTCGCGCTCGCCGCCAAGCGCATGGCCGGCCCGGTCATCGCGGCGACGATGACGCGCATCGCCGCTTTCTCGCCGCTCCTGTTCTGGCCAGGCATCATCGGCGACTTCATGAAATACATGCCGATCACGCTGATCGTCACGCTGTCGGCCTCGATGCTCTATGCGCTGGTGTTCGCGCCGACGTTGGGCGCGATCTTCGCCAAGGCGCCGAAGCATCACGAGGACGACAATCGCGACGGCTGGTACATGGCCATCGTCAAGCAGGCGGTGCGCTTCCCGATCACCGTCCTGGTGCTCACCGTGGCGCTGCTGTTCGGCGTCGGCTACGCCTATTCGAAATACGGCGCCGGCGTCGAGTTCTTCCCCAGCGTCGAGCCGGACTACGGCCTGCTCTACGTGCATGCGCGCGGCAATCTTTCGCTGGCCGAGATGGATGCCGCCACCAGGACGGCGGAGAACAGGCTGCTCGGCTGGCCGGGCGTGAAATCGGTCTATACCCGTGTCGGCAAGACCCAGGGCGGCGGCCAGGACATTCCCGAGGACGTCGTCGGCGTGATCCAGTACGAATTCGTCGACTGGCGCGAGCGCAAATCCGCCAACCAGATACTCAGCGATCTTCGCGGCGTCATGGCCGGCATTCCCGGCGTCGATGTCGAGGTGCGCGTGCCGGAGGCAGGCCCGCCGACCGGCAAGCCGATCCAGATCAGGCTTTCGGCCGCCGATCCCAAGGGGCTCGACGACAAGGCGCGCGCGGTGGCGGCGCGGATCGCCAAGGTGCCCAACGTCATCGACATTTCGGACGGCCTGCCGCCGCCCGGCGTCGACTGGGCGCTCGAGGTCGACCGCGCCAAGGCCGCCCAATACGGCATCAGCCCGACCTCGGTCGGCACCGTGGTGCAACTGGTGACCAACGGCTTGAAGCTGTCGGAATACCGCCCGGCGGGCGCCGACGATGCCGTCGACATCCGGCTGCGCCTTCCGGAAGACCGGCGCACGCTGTCGACGCTCGACGAACTCAGGGTGCAGACCTCGCAAGGGTCGGTGCCGATCTCGAACTTCGTCGTGCGCAAGCCCGAGCCGACGGTCGGCATCCTCAACCGCATCGACGGCGCGCGCACCGTGGTGGTGCAGGCCAACGTCGCCGCCGGAGCGCAGGTCGCCGCAGTACAGGAGCAGGTGACCAAGGCGGTCTCGGACATGGATCTCGGCAGCGGCATACGCTGGAAGCTCGCCGGCTCCAACGAGGACAGTGCGGAAGCGAGCGCCTTCCTCAGCAAGGCCTTCGGCGCGGCGATCTTCCTGATCTTCCTGGTGCTGCTGGCGCAGTTCAACAAGTTCACCAGCGTCTGGCTGGTGCTGTCCTGCGTGGTCATGGCGACGATCGGCGTGTTCCTGGGCCTGCTTCTGACAGGCGAGGCGTTCGGCATCGTCATGTCGGGCATCGGCGTCATCGCGCTGGCCGGCGTGGTGGTCAACAACAACATCGTGCTGATCGACACCTATGACCGGCTGCGCGAGGAGGGCTGGGACAAGATGGAAGCGGTGCTGCAGACCTGCCGCGAGCGTGCCCGCCCTGTGGTGCTGACGGCGGTTTCGGCTATCCTCGGCGTGTTGCCGATCGCCTTCGGCCTCGGCCTCGAGATCTTCCATCATGAGACGACGATCAATGCGCCTTCGACGCAGTGGTGGATTTCGCTGTCCTCGGCGATCGTGTTCGGCCTGTCCTTCGCCACCGTGCTGACGCTGGTGGTGACGCCGTCGATGCTGATGGTGTTCACCCGCGCCAAGGTCAAGCCCGGCGCGCGGCGAGGGTGGTTCAGCCGGCTGCTGCGACGCGGCAAGGGAGAGATATCGCCGCAGGAACCAACGGCCGATGGCGACGCCGAGCCGGCAATCGCCTTCCCGAAGGCCGCGGAATAGAGCGGTTTCGCAAGCCCGACCAAAAGGCCGCCCGGGAACTACCGGGCGGCCTTTTGCATTGTTCCCTCGGATTCAACCAGACGGCGAGGGCTCTAAAATGACGATCAGCACCATTCTCATCATCATCCTGATCCTGATCCTGATCGGCGCGGTGCCGGCATGGCCGCATTCGCGCTCCTGGGGCTATGGGCCGTCGGGCATCGTCGGCGTCGTCCTCGTCGTGGTGCTTATCCTGCTTCTGATGGGCCGGATCTGACCGGCAACGATTTGCAGCCGAGACCGCCGTTCTCATCTTTTCGGTACGCTCGGCAATCACGCTGCTTGGTGCCAGGCCGGCGCGACGGCGACGCCGATATCCTGCAAGGCTTCATGCACCGCCTGGTCCAGAGGGGTGTGCGGGATTTCACCGATGATCTCGTGCAGTCGCGCCGAGGCCAGCCGGTGCGCCTCGAAGCGCAGGTAGGACATCGAGACGATCTCGCGCCACATCGCCACGAACGGGCTGCCGGCGCGCAGCACCCACCAGGGCATGAAGCTTAGTTTAAGCTTGCGTCCGAGCGCCCTTTCGGCGGCCATCTTGATCTCGACGTCGGTGACGGCATGGCCCGGAAAATTCAGCGCCTCGTAAGAGCCGAGCTTGTCGAGATTGCGCGCCAGCGCGACGAAACCGACTGCGAAATCCGGCAGATAGGCCCATTCATGCACCAGATCGGCCGGGCCGGGCGCAGTGTAGATGCCCTTGCTCATCTTGGCGGCGACGACGAGGTCGAACCAGGAGCCGTTGCCGGTGCCGCCGAAGAAATCGCCGGCGCGCAGAATGATCGTGCGCACCCGACCGGCCTCGGCTTCACGGCGGAACAGCTCCTCCATGGCGCAGCGGATCCGCCCTTTCTCGGTTGTCGGATGGAACGGCGTGTCTTCCGTGATCACCGCCGGCATCGGCGAGCCATAATTGTAGACGGTGCCGGGGAAGAGATGCAGCGTGCCGTTGGCCCGGCAGGCGGCCATGACATTCTCGGCCATCGGCAGGCACTTGCCCCAGTCGGTATAGATCGGGTTCAGGCCGTTGAAAATGATGTCGACGCCCTGCGTGGCGCGGATCAGAGACTCGCCATCCAGCGCATCGCCGGCGACGGCCGTCGCGCCTGCAAGCTCAGCCGGCACCTTGCCGGTGCGGGTGATGGCGCGGACATCATAGCCCGCATCGATGAAAGCCTTGGCGACCACGCGGCCGAGCCGGCCGTTGGCGCCGAGGATTGCAATCTTGGTCATTCTTCGTCTCCTGTTTGCTTTGAAGCGAGGGGACAAGCCCGCCGCCTTGGGGATATCTCGACGTCTGTTCAGCGGTTGCCGAAGAGGTCGCGGTTGCTGCCCTGGACGACTGGCTTCCGGACGATCGCATCCGACTTCTCGATAGATGTGGTGATCGTCTTGTCGGTGCTGGCGACAGGCTTCTGGCTGGCATTGTTCGAGCCGAACTTGTCGCTGCTTGCGAAAGCGGCGTGGGTGGCGATGAGGAGGGCAGCGGCGGTGAGTGCAATCTTGGTCATTTGGGTTACTCCTGATTGGCTTGTGGCAGTGCGTATCGGTGTCTGCAGGCCGAATATGATTTCCTCATCAATGAATTGAAATTGACCATGCGTGCAATTTTGATATTCATTTTTGAATGGCAGATATCGACTGGAACCTGATCAAGAGCTTCGTCACGGTCGCTGAGACCGGCAGCCTGTCGGCCGCGGCGAGAAAGCTATCGGCAAGTCAGCCGACGCTTGGCCGTCACATCTCGGAACTGGAACAGGCGCTCGGCGTCATCCTGTTCCGGCGCGGGCGAAGCGGCTACGCGATGACTGAAGCCGGGGCCACTCTGTTCGAGCGCGGCAAGGCGGTGAGCGAGCAGGCGAGCGCTTTTTCACTCCTGGCGCTGGGTTCGGTCGAAGCGATCGAAGGCACGGTGCGCATCGCAGCCAGCGAGGTGGTGGCGGCCTATGTGCTGCCGGACATGATGGCGCGGCTCGGCATCGAGGAGCCCGGCATCGAGGTCGAGATCGTCGCTTCCAACCAGGTCGAGAACCTGCTGCGCCGGGATGCCGACATCGCCATCCGCATGGTCAAGCCGGCACAGAACGAGTTGGTGGCGCGCAAGGTCTGCGATATCGCGCTCTGCGCCTGTGCTGCCCTAGCCTATCTCGACCGGTGCGGCCGCCCGCGCCAACCGGCCGACCTGCTCGACCACGCGCTGATCGGCTTCGACCGGAGCGACGAGATGATCCGAGGCTTTACGCATTTCGGCATACCGGTCACCCGGAACAGTTTTCGCTTTCGGGCCGACAACCAGATCGTGCTTTGGGAGGCGGTGCGGGCGGGAAACGGCATCGGCCTGGGCCAGGAGCCGCTGGCCGAGCGGGACCCCCTGGTGGAGAAGGTGCTGCCGGCCCTGCCGCTGCCCAGCTTGCCGGTGTGGCTGGCCATGCATCGCGACGTGCGCACCAGCGTGCGCATCCGACGCGTGGCGGATTTCCTTCACGAGGAACTGAAATGCTATTCGGCCGGCGCCGCGTCGGGAGCGAATTCGGCACGGTGAGCCAATCCGGCCATCAGCAGGACGACGATCAGCAGGCCCGACATGGCGATGAAGATCGGGCCGAAGCTGGAATGCTCGGCGACAAAGCCGATCGCGGAGGGCGCCACGAGGATGCCGGAATAGCCCATCGTGGTGACCACGCTCATGCCGGTGCCCGACGACATGCCTTCCTGGTTGCCGCCGGCCGAAAAGATGATCGGCACCATATTGGCAATGCCGAAGCCGCACAGCGCGAAGGCCGAGATGGCAAGCCAGGGTGAGGGCGACAGGCCTGCGATCAGCATGCCAGCGGCAGCGACGATCGCCGAACCACGCAACGTCGTCACGGCACCGAAACGATTGCGCACACCATCGCCGAAGAAACGCATGATCGCCATGACGCCGGAAAAGGCGGCGTAGGCGAGGCCGGCAATGGCGAGATCGGCGCCAAGTTCCTGCCTGAGATAAAGCGCTGCCCAGTCGAGCACGGCGCCTTCGGAGACCATCGTCAGCAGCGCCATCAGGCCGACGAAGTAGACCAGCGGGTTTGCCGGCAAGGTGAATTTATGATGCTCGGCAGCCTGCGGCCTGCCCTCGGCGACGATATAGGGCACCGCCGCCGCGATCGCCGCGAAGGCAAGTACCGTCACCACCGCGGCATGGGCGAGGTGGCCGTAATTCTGGATAGCAAAGCCGCCAAGGGCACCGCCGGCGAAACCGCCGAGGCTCCAGAAGCCATGCGAGGAGGACATGATCGCGCGCGACAGCCGCCGCTCGACCACCACCGCATTGGCGTTCATGGCGACATCCATGCCGCCGATGGAGCCGCCAAAGATGAACATGGCGACGGCAGCCAGCGGCACGTTGGGCGCCAGCGCCACGACCAGCAGGCCGAGGCTACCGCAGAGGCCAAACCAGCGCAGCACGGTGCGCGAGCCGTGTCTCGAGATCAGGTGCCCGCACCAGGTCATGGCGGTGACAGCGCCGGCGCCGAACAGCAGGATCAAAAGCCCCAGAGTGAACTTGGAAATGTCGAGCCGGGTCAGGAACACCGGGATCTGCGGCGCCCAGCTGCCGGTCAGGAAGCCATTGGCGAGGAAGATGGCCGCCACGGCCCATCGCCCGCGAATGGCGGTCTGCATTGCATTCGACGCGTTCATAGGCGAATCCGGTCAGAAAATGGCTTTGCACGGCAAATTAGATCGATTCAATTTTCAGTCAAGCGCTCGCTCGGGAAGCATTTGGGCCAAACCGAACGCTTAAGGTAATCGAGGACGTGAGAGACCACCTAGTGGTCTCGGGGTCGCCTGGCTTCGAATTCAGCCTTCTTGGCGTCGGAGGCTTCGGTCTGGTGCAGCGCCTGCCATTGCGCGTAAGGCATGCCGTAGACGATCTCGCGCGACTGGTCCTTGCTCAGATCGACGCCTTCGGCTTCCGCAGCCTCGCGATACCAGTTCGACAGGCAGTTGCGGCAGAAGCCGGCGAGGTTCATCAAATCGATGTTCTGCACGTCGCCGCGCTCACGCAGATGCGCCACCAGCCTGCGAAAGGCGGCGGCCTCGAAGTCGCGTTTCTGTTCGTCGCTGAGTTCGGTCATCGAAACTTCCTCATAACGGCCCGGTGCGGGAGCCGAACATCTTCACTTGGTGTATATCGGGACGGCGATCGATCGCGTCAACGATCGGCGCCAGACGCTCAGCCCACGAAAGCGCATCCCCGCCGGTCGCGATCAGGTCCTGGCGGATTTCGATCAGCGCGTGGGCGTAGCCGTTGACGATGGCGTGCCTGAACATGGTGTCGCCCCGCAGCGCGCCGTCATAGGGCTCGTTGTCGCCGACAATGAGGTTTTTGTCAGCGGCCAGCATGTCGATCAGCGGCCGCGCCACGCGGTCGTCGCGGTCCCACAGTACGCCGACATGCCACGGCCGCTGCCTGCCCTGCATGACCGGCGTGAAGGAATGCACGGAGAAGATGAATGGTGCCTTGCCGGAAGCCTGCGCGACCGAGGCGATCATGGCGCCGACGGCGTCGTGATAGGGCCGGTAGAAGCGATCAAGCCGCCTTTCGCGCTCTTCCGGGGTGAGGGGATAGTTGCCCGTCACGACGGTGCCGTCATAGAGCTGGCGGATCAGCGTCGGATCATCCTCGCCGCGATTGGGATCGATCAGCAGCCGCGAAAAATTGGCGAGTACCGCTGGCACGTCGAGCACGGCAGCGAGTTCGCGCGTCACCGCCTCGACGCCGATGTCATAGGCGATGTGGCGGTCGAACGCGGCCGCCGGCAGGCCAAGGCTGCCATAGTCTTCAGGCAGGTCGCGTCGGGCATGGTCGGCAAGCAGCACCACGCCCCGCTTGCGATCGCCCTCGACGACATCGAAAGGCGCGAAAACTGTGGATCGGGTCATTGGCGGGAAATGGTCTGTTCGCTGGCTTCCGGGGAGGATGCTATCGTCTTTCCACGAAGAAGACGCGGGCGCAATGCCGTTGTTTGGCCAAGGTTTCCGCTGAAATCTGGCAAGGGCGACGGATCGCACGCCGGGAGCCTTCTTAAATCGATTGGAATTGGACAAAACGGCGCGTTGACATGCGCCCGGACTTTTCCGAAAAGGGGCGCAGAGAGATGCTGATGTGGTTCTTGAGGGGTTTCAGGATGAGTTCCGCCGGCGGGCGGCGCGTGCGCTTCGCCTTCGCCATGCCGCTCCTGACGCTCGCCGTGGGCTTGTCCGCGATGGTTGCGGCCTCGCCCGCACGCGCTGATTTCCGCGTCTGCAACGCGACGCAAAACCTGGTCGGCGTCGGCATCGGCTATCGTGCCAAGGCCGGCTGGATCACCGAGGGCTGGTGGCACATCGAAGGATCGAGCTGCAAGACGCTGATCGAAGGGCCGCTGTCATCAAGGTTTTACTATCTTTATGCAGAAGACGCCGAACGCGGCGGACGCTGGGACGGCCCGATCAACATGTGCGTGGCTGAAAAAGAGTTCAAGATCGCCGGCGTCACCGATTGCGTCGCCCGGGGCTTCCAGCGCGCCGGATTCCAGGAATACGACACGGGCGAGCAGGCAAGCTGGATGGTCCAGCTGACCGACGACCCCGCAACGGGAGGCGCACCAGCCGCCCCGGGAACAAACAGTCAATGAGACGCAGCCGCAAGGTCAAGATCCTAGCCACCATCGGTCCGGCCTCCTCTTCCGAGGAAATGCTGAAGAAGCTGTTCGAAGCGGGCGCCGATGTGTTCCGCATCAACATGAGCCACACCGATCACGAGTTGATGCGCACGCTCGTCGGACGCATCCGCGCCGTCGAGGAGACGGTCGGAAGGCCGATCGGCATCCTTGCCGACTTGCAAGGGCCCAAGCTGCGCGTCGGCAAGTTCGCCAACGGCAAGGAGGTGCTGACCGTCGGCCAGACCTTCACGCTCGACGACAATCCCGAGCCCGGCACCGCGGCCAGGGTCTATCTGCCGCATCCCGAAATCCTGAGTTCGGTCGAAGCCGGCCACCGGCTGCTGATCGACGACGGGAAGCTGGAGCTGAAAGCGGTGAAGGCCAACGGCAAGGCGATCGTCTGCACCGTCGTCGCCGGCACGACGATTTCCGACAGAAAGGGCGTCAGCCTGCCCGATACCGACCTGCCGGTCGGCGCGCTGACCGAGAAGGACCGTAGGGATCTCGACGCGGTGCTCGCCACCGGCGTCGACTGGATAGCGCTGTCCTTCGTGCAGCGGCCGGAGGACCTGGCCGAAGCGCGCAAGATCGCACGCGGCCGGGCACTGATCATGGCCAAGATCGAGAAGCCGCAGGCGGTTGCCCGTCTGGCCGAAATCATTGAACTGTCGGACGCGCTGATGGTCGCGCGCGGCGATCTCGGCGTCGAGATGCCGCTGGAAGCCGTGCCCGGCATCCAGAAGCAGATCACGCGCGCCGCGCGCCGCGCCGGCAAGCCGGTGGTAGTCGCCACGCAGATGCTGGAATCGATGATCACCGCGCCCGTACCGACCCGCGCGGAAGTCTCCGACGTTTCGATTGCCGTCTTCGAAGGCGCCGACGCCATCATGCTTTCGGCCGAATCGGCTGCGGGCGCCTATCCGGTGGAAGCGGTGGCGATGATGAACCGCATCGCTACCAAGGTGGAAACCGATCCGACCTATGCCGGCATCATCAACGCCCAGCGTTCCGAGCCTGAAGCAACCGGCGCCGATGCGATCTCGCTGGCGGCCCGCGAAATCGCCGAGACGTTGAAACTGTCGGCGATCATCACCTACACGGCCTCCGGCACCACGGGCCTGCGCGCCGCGCGCGAGCGCCCGCAGGTGCCGATCGTGGCCCTGTCGCCGATCGTCAACACGGCGCGGCGGCTGTCGCTGCTGTGGGGCACGCACTGCGTCGTCTCCCCCGACGCCACCGATCTCGACGACATGGTCGATCGCGCCTGCCGCATCGCGCTTGAAGAGGAATTCGGCAAGCCCGGCGACCGCGTCATCATCACCGCCGGCGTGCCGCTAAGGACGCCGGGTTCGACCAATATGCTGCGCATCGCCTATGTCGGATCGGACTTGGGCACCCGCTAAGCCCCGAGGACCTCAACGCGTCGCGATATTGAGAGCTCTTGCTGCCGCTTCGGCGTGGTCTATGCGCTGAAGAAAGCGGCACGCGCGGGCTATGGGATCTTGCAGATACTGATCCGGTCCCCGCATCTTTCGCCGATTGAGTTCGGCAGTGTCGAGCAGATCGAAATCGACCTTTTCCAGCGTGCAGTGCCAGTCGGCGCTGTGCGAAGCCCATCCCCGTCGGTGGTGTTCCAGAAGCCGTTCGCGGCTGGAATAGCCATGGTAGTCGAACGCGATCACGCCGTTGGTCACATAGACATGGTTTCCAGGATAGTTTCCGCTTGGAACGATCCGCTCGCCGTAGAATCCCTCCAGGGGAGGATAGCCGAGAAAAGTACCCGCGAGAATGTGGCAGGCGCCGTAGCCGAAGAAGATGCGGTCCGGCAGCGCCCAGAATTTCTGGGGATTTTTCTTCATGCCGTGTTTCAGGACATACATGCCGCTGTGGCCCCGCTACCGTTTTTCGACGACCGCTTTCGGAAGACGCACATCAGGTCGGCGCCAACTCCGCTTCGGGTTCCTTGAGGTCGGCGCATTTGCCGGCGCCATGGGCATCGCCGGCGACCCGCGCTTCCACCGCCCTTGCCATCGCCTCCAGATCCACGCTCCTGCCGGCGACCTTCTCGATGGCTCCAACGACCAGATCAGACGCGATCCAGTCCGGCTTGTGGCCGAGATTGCGCACCCAGACGAGTTCGGCGCCGGCAATGTTGCGCTCCAGGCCGACCGAATGGACATGGGCGTAGACGACCTTGTCACGATCGCCCGAGATGATCACTGTCGGCGCCTTTATCTCGGCGTAGCGCGGCGCGGCTCCAAGCGCATGGCGGTGGAGGCTGGCGACATCGCTGGCATTTGCGCGGAAGGCCGATGGCCTCAGCACCAGCGGGATCGCGGCTTTGGCTACATAATTGTCCGGCACTTTGTTGGGCGAGAAGACGCAGGTCGTGGCGGCGGCGATCCGCAGCATTCCTGCCGGATAGCTCAGCGTTTCGGAGAACAGCCGCCCGATCACCGGAATGGTGGTCAGGTCGTAGTACCAGGCGGTTGCGCCGCCTGGCCACGGATGGGTCGCCGGTGCCAGGAACACCAGCCCGAGCGTCTTGTCGGCATGCTCGCGGCCGAAGGCGGCCGTCACCGCGCCACCGAAGGAATGGCCGACGATGATGGCCTCCTTCATGCCGAGATGGTCCATCAGCGCGGCGACGGTGCCGGCCTGCGACCAGGGATCCTCGTTGTTGCCGGGCCCGCGTCCTGACCAGCCGAATCCCGGCCGGTCGAAGAACAGCAATTCGGTGCGCCCTTCGAGCAGCGGCCTGAGCGGCAGCATCTGATCCCTGAGATTGGCGCTGGCGCCGTGGATGAAGACAACAGGCGGCAGGTCGGCCTTGGCGGGGCCAGGAACGTGGACGTAGTGGATGCGCACGCCGTCGATGTCGACGAATTCGCCGACGGCCGGGTTGCGGCGCTCGATCAGCCAGGAGCCGACGCGGGTGATGCCGACAAAGCCAAAGACGAGCGCCAGAAGGAAGGCGAAGACGGCATAGAGCAGGTTCATGCGGGATATACGAGAGGGAGTAGGGGAGTAGGGGAGTAGGGGAGTAGCAAGTATTTCCAGGCGATCTCTCTCCTACTGCCGTACTGCCCTATTCCCCTACTGCCTTAAATATCAAATGCCTTCACCGGCGAGCTCTTCCGAAAGCGTGCCGACCTGGTCCTGGGCGCTGCGCAGCATCGGATAGATGGCAAGGACCTTCTGCCAGGCCTCGAGCGCCGATTGCTTGCGTCCGGTCACGGTCATGATCTGCGCCAGGCCCGACAGCGCGCCGAAATGGCGTGGTTCGAGTTGCAGCGCATGGTCGATGTCGGACATCGACTTGCCGTAGTTCTTCATCATGAAATGCACCGTTGCACGCCGGTTCCAGCCCTCGGCATACGCTGGCTGCAATGTCACCACCTGGTCGAGGAAATCGAGCGCGACGTCGAACTTCTGGTTCTCGATCGCCTTCTGCGACCATTGCATCATCAGGTCGATCGAGGCGCTGCCCGACTGGGACCATTCGTTCCAGATGATGCCGGCGATACGCTCTGCCGCCTTTTCGTTGCGCTCGCGCTTGAGATCGGCAAACAGCTTGTCGAGCCGGGCCTCCCTGGTCATTGCGGGAGGCGGGGCTTCCGGCACCGGCTGGGCATCCGGAGGCGCCGGCTCCGGGGCCGCTTGCACCGCCGCCCGATCATCGGCCCGCGCCGGCAACGAGACGGCGCTGCAAACGAGAAGGATCGTCAGAAATGCAAAAAGAATCCGCATCGCCCGAATCTAGTCCCGGGCGGCGGAACGTCAAACCGATTTTAGCGTGAAAAGCCGGCGGACCGACGATAAACACCAACTGCGGAGGCAAAAAGCCTCGCGACGAAGCTCAGCCCTGGCGCGCCTTGTAGCGCGGGGCGGTCTTGTTGATGATGTAGACGCGGCCCTTGCGGCGAACCAGACGGTTGTCGCGATGACGCGCCTTCAGCGCCTTGAGCGAATTCTTGATCTTCATGGTCTTGCCTGTCGGTGTGGACCCGGTCGGGTCGAAATTTTAAGGCGCGCCAGAAGACGCGCCTTTGAACTGTGGGTGGCTCATAAACGAGGAGCCTTGTCCGTGTCAACCGCAAGCATGCCTCGTAGCGGAGATGAATGCCGGGTGTCGTCAAATATCCGCAACCGGCCCATGGCTCGGCACCGGCTGGTATGATGTGGTGGTCGCCACGTGACTGGGGGAACGACATACGCCGAGTTTTCCTGCCCAGTAGCTCGCGGTGTCGCTGTCGCTGTCAGGCGCGGCGGCTGATCCGGGTGAAATGGCCCATCTTGCGGCCGGGCCGCGCCTCGGCCTTGCCGTAGAGATGCAACATCAGCTCTGGCTCCGCCAGCAATTCTGGAACGCGCATGATATCGTCGCCGATCAGGTTCTCCATCACGCAGTCGGAATGGCGCCGCGGGTCGCCGAGCGGCAGCCCGGCCACGGCGCGGATATGCTGCTCGAACTGCGAAACGGTGCAGGCGGCTTCCGTCCAATGACCTGAATTGTGGACGCGGGGCGCGATCTCGTTGGCCAGCAGCGAGCCGTCGGCCAACACGAAGAACTCGACGCCGATGACGCCGACATAGTCAAGCGCCGACAGGATCTTCACCGCCGCCGTCCGGGCCGCCTCGGCTGTCTGGGGCGCGATCGCAGCCGGCACGGTCGATGTATGGAGAATGCCGCTGCGGTGGACGTTCTCGGCCGGATCGTAAGCGGCGACGACGCCATCGATGCCGCGCGCGGCGATGACGGAGACTTCGCGCTCAAAGGAAACGAAGGCCTCGAGGACCAGCGGCACGTTGCCCATGGCCTCGCAGGTGCCGGCGAAGCCGCCGGCTTCCATGTCGCGGAAGACGCGCTGGCCCTTGCCGTCATAACCCATGCGCCGCGTCTTCAATATGCCGCTGCCGCCAAAGGACTTCAGCGCCGCCGTCAGCTCGTCGTCATTGTCGACTGCGCGGAAATCCGCCGTGGCAATGCCGATGCCGTTGAGAAATGTCTTCTCGGTCACCCGGTCCTGCGCCACATCAAGCGCGCGCGCAGGCGGATAGACCGGCACCTTTGCGGCGAGCGCCTCGGCGGCGGCAACCGGAACGTTCTCGAACTCATAAGTGACGACGGCACTTGCCGCGGCCAGTTCGGCAAGCGCGGCGGGGTCGTCATAGGCGGCCGTGACCTGACGGTTGGCGACCTGCGCCGCGGGGCAATCCGGCTGCGGCTCCAGCACCACGGTGCGGTAGCCGAGGCGAGCGGCCGCCATTGCCAGCATGCGGCCGAGCTGGCCGCCGCCGATGATGCCGATGGTCGATCCGGCGGGCAGGCTCACGGCGCGTCCGTGGGTTCGGCAGCGACCTTGGCGGTCTGGGAGGCGCGCCAGGCATCAAGCCGCCCGGCAAGCTTGTCGTCGTGGAGCGCCAGCACGGCAGCGGCCAGCAGGGCTGCATTGGCCGCACCGGCCTTGCCGATGGCCAGCGTCCCCACCGGAATGCCGGCCGGCATCTGGACGATGGACAGCAGCGAATCCTGTCCCGACAGGGCTTTGGATTCCACCGGCACGCCGAACACCGGCAGCGGTGTCATCGCCGCCGTCATGCCGGGCAGGTGCGCCGCGCCGCCGGCACCGGCGATTATGACCTTGTAGCCGGCGGCCTTGGCGCCCTTGGCGAAGTCGTAGAGTCGGTCGGGGGTGCGGTGCGCCGAGATGATCCGCCTGATATGCGGGATGCCAAGCGCCTCCAGTGTCTCAGCGGCATGGCGCATGGTCGCCCAGTCGGACTGGCTGCCCATGATGATGGCGACGTCGGCGCGTTGATCGTCCAAGCTTCTGCTCCCGGCGACAAAGGCGCGCCTTAGCGGAATTCGGCGGCGGCGGCAAGGATGCAGGGCATTGCCGGTCGTCCGGCCGGGAGATCGGCCTATGCCGCAGCCTTGCGGAAGCGGGCGACGAAATCGTCGAGTTCGGGCCGCTCCATGTCGGAGATCGCCCAGTAGGAGAAGGCGCCGTCGCTCCACTGCACCAGCGAAAAGCCGCCGGAGGACAGATCGTCAGGCTCGCTGACCTTACCGCCCTGCTGCGGTTCGGCGACCAGCGTGATCAGATGTTCGCGGTGGCGGTAGACAAGTGCCGGCACGGGCCGGCCGGCGATTACCTCCACGCGGCCGCCGATCATTGCGTAGCCGTCCTGGGCAAGATCAGGTGCCGGCGGTGACACGCCGATCCGGGCGTCGAGCCAAGGCTTTACCGTATGGCGATCCGACGAGACGATGTCGATCGGGCTGGCGGCAAGCAGGCTGCGGCGATGGCCGCTGGCGACCGCGGCGGCAAGGCCGTCTTCCGCACCGCTGAACATCACCCATTGCGTCGCCCCGCTGGCGAGTACCGCGCTGATCATGATCGACGCGGCCATGGCCCGCCAGTCGAACGAGCCGAAGCGGCGCGCTCGACCTGGCGACAGCCGCGGATCGGCATTTCGCCTCTGCCCTCCCCCGCCTGGGGCAAGCACCCCCGGCAGCGCCGGTGAGCCCTGCTGCGGTTTGACCGTTTCGCCTGCCTCCGGCTGCGCGGTGGCCGCAGCGCCAATGGCCGCGATACGAGCCCGAAAGGCATCGCTGATCTCGGAGTGCGGCGAGCGGCCGATCGCGCCCTGCAAGGCCACGATGCGGGCATGTTCGGCGGCAAGCCGCGGATCGGCGGCGATGCGCCGCTCCACCGCAAGCGCGGCCGCTGCATCAAGTTCGCCGTCGACGAGGGCGTGGATCATCAGCCTGATGCCTTCCGGATCATTGGGCAGTCCGTCGTCATGCATGGTCATGGCGCTCTCCCCAGTTCAGACATAAGCAGGCTCCGCGCGCGGGCCAGCCTGGACATTACCGTGCCCATCGGCACGCCGAGCATGGCCGCTATCTCGCGGTAGCTGAGGCCGTTGATGTCGCGCAGCACAAGCGCCTCGCGGAACGGCTGCGGCAAGGCTGCTATAGCCGCTTCAAGTGCCGCCGTATCCGCCTTGGCGATCAGGCTTGCCTCCGGACCACGTTCGTCCGGCACACTGATGCCGTGTGCCGCCGCCATCTCGTCGAGGTCGCCGAGATCGCCGACAGCCAGCATGCCGCGCGGCCGGTTGCGCGACATCCAGGTATAGGCGGTGTTGCGCACGATGGTCAGCAGCCAGGCGCGGGCATTGCCGCCGGCATAGCCTGATATGCCGGCATGCGCCTTTATGCAGGCGTCCTGCACGACGTCCTCGGCATCGGCGCCATTGCCGGTCAGCCAGCGGGCAAGCGCGAGCGCGTCGCCGAGATGCGGCAGCACCACCTCGTTGAAGCGCTCGGCCCTGGCCTTATCGCTCAAAGCAGAACCATCCGATACTCCGCGAGGAACAGGCCGGGCGCTTTCAGGCAACGCGGGTGATCTCGTCCCGCCCGCCCGGGCGAAACCCGCGGCAACAGGCAGAGCCGCCTGCCGTGGCGAAAGTGAATTCATCTGCGTCACCAGTGTCAAGCGCAAGGGGAAAGCCGTGCATCATGGGAGAAAGGCCGGCTAAGGTCATGCGCTCGAGCATATGGCGGCCGCCGACGCGGCGGCCATGCTCGCTGTCGTTTTCGCAATGACGGGCATGCCGGTCTCCTCAACGCCTGTAGCGGTCTATGTCGAGGAGACCCGTTGCCGCCGAGATTTATTCCCGGCGCGTACGCATCCGGCTGTTCACGGTCACGTGATCAGCCGTGCTTCTGGTTCGTTGGTCCGCTTGGCGCTCAATCCGGCCAGCGCAAGGCGCCCGAAGAATCCTTGCGCGCGATCTTCATGGCGTCGGCGGGCCGGTCCTTCGCGGTCAACAGGGCACGCAGCCGTTCGGCGACGATCTCCGCCTCTCCGGGATGAAGATTACAGGGGTCGAGGAAGAAATGGCCGCGTTCGACCTCGTGGTTGCGCACGATGATGGGCGGCGATCCCGCAGCAAGCGCCGAGGCAAGGCCGGCGGCGGTGAAACCGCTTTCCGGCCGCACGAAGACCTGCAGGCGATCGAGCGGGTTGGCGGTCGGGTCGGGAATGATCTCCGCGCCGATGCCCGGGATACCTTGCAGAGCAGCCTTCCAAAGGTTGAGGGCGGCCTCTTCGCGCCGGCGGATGCCGGCGTGGTCGCGCTTCTCCCAGGCCTCGAGCGCGGCCATGGTGCCGGCGATGCTTTCCTTGCCGACCTTCATGGCGCGGGCGACGCCGCGGTTCTGCAGATAGGCTGATCGCACCAGATCCTTGCGTCCGGTGACGATGCCGCTGGTCGGGCCGCTCAGGAATTTGTGGCCGCTGTAGATGACGATGTCGGCGCCGCGCGCCAGGAAGCCGCGCAGGTCATATTCGGAAGCCGCGTCGACGATCACCGGCACCCCCTTGGCGTGGCAGATTTCGCAGAATTCCTCCAGCGACAGCATGCCGTACTGCACGGTGTGATGCGCGACGACATAGAGGCCTGCCGCCGTGCGGTCGTTGATCGCGTCCCGGACATGATAATCCTGCGTCACGCTGACCGTGCCGGCAGGCACGACCTTGGCGCCGGCCACCCGGACCGACTGGTCGATCGGCGCCCCATAATTGACGATGTGGCCGAGCTGGACGATGACTTCGGACTTCAGGCCTTCCGTGACGTCAGGCAGGCGTTCAATGGCGAGCAGGTTGGTTCCCGTCATCGCGCCGGCGATCGCCATGGTGATGCCGCTGGCGCAGCAGGCGGTGATGAAGCCGGCCTCGCCGCCGGTGAGGCGCGCGACGACGGCGCTTGCGGCGCGCTGCAGATCATCCATCTCCACCCATTGCGATGCCATTTCAGACATGGCGCTGATCGCTTCAGGTACGATGATCGATGCGCCGAGCGCCGTCATCGTGCCGGAGACGTTGATGATCGGGCGAAGGCCGAGCCGTTCGCGGATCGTGGTGTTGGAGCCGGTGTCGGAATAGGTTTTCATCTCTGGATCCCATTTCTAGCAGGTCAGGCGGCGATCTCGACGACCGCTTCGATTTCGACGGTGATGTTTCCGGGCAAGGAGCCGACGCCGATCGCCGAGCGGGCATGCCCGCCGATCGTGGCGAAAACGTCGGCGAAAAGATCGGAGCAGCCATTCACCACTTTGGGGTGATCGCTGAAGGTCGGCGTGGCGTTGACGAAGCCGAGCAGCTTGACGACGCGCACGATGCGGCCGAGATCGCCGGCGGCAGCATGCATGACGGCAAGCAGGTTAAGGCCGGTGAGGCGGGCATGCTGATAAGCCTGCTCCACCGTCACGTCCTCGCCCACCTTCCCGGTGCAGAGCGTGCCGTCAGCTCGCAGCGGTCCCTGGCCGGACAGGAAGATCAGCCGGCCGCTCTCGGCATGGGTGACGAAGTTGGCGATGGGCGTCGGCGGCTCGGGCAATGTGAGGCCGAGTTCGGCGAGCCTGGTGTAAGGCGTCATGGAAGAAGGCTCCTTGGGATGGCGTCGACCATCCGATGTCAGAAGTGCGAGGCGCGGAAGCGCGCCAGGAAATTGCGCAGACGCTCATTGTCGGCGTCTGCTGCGAGAATCTCCTTCGGCGGGCCGACCGCGCCGACGCCGCCATCGGCCATGAAGACGATGCGGCTCGAGGCGTCGCGGGCAAAGGCCATCTCATGCGTGACCATCACCATCGTCATGCCGTCCTCGGCGAGGCTGCGCACCACCTCAAGCACCTCGCCGACGAGTTCCGGATCGAGGGCGGAGGTTATCTCGTCTAGCAGCAGGATTTTCGGCCCCATGGCCACGGCGCGCGCAATGCCGACGCGCTGCTGCTGGCCGCCCGAGAGCTCCGCCGGCAGGCTGTCGGCCTTATGGGCAAGGCCGACGCGGCCGAGCCAGTGTTCGGCAATCGCGCGCGCCTCCGCGGTGCTCTTGCCGCGCACCTTGGTGAGGCCGAGCATGATGTTGCCGGCGGCGGTGAGATGCGGAAACAGGTTGAAACTCTGGAACACCATGCCGGTCTCGGCGCGCATCGCGGCAAGGTCGCGTTCACTGCGGCGCTGGCGGGCTCCGGTTTCTCGGAAGCCGACCTCCTTGCCGTCGATGCGGATGGACCCGCTGTCATAGCTCTCCAGGAAGTTGACGCAGCGCAGCAGCGTGGTCTTGCCGCTGCCCGAGGGCCCGATGACCGTCACCACCTCGCCGCGCGCCACGCGCAGGCTGACCGAGCGCAGGACCTGGACGGCGCCAAAGGATTTGGACACATCGCGGATATCGAGAAGGGCCGGGGCATCGTTCGAGCTTGTGGACATTGCTATTCCCGGATGAAGGAGAAGCGCCGCTCCAGCCGCCGGCTGGCAAGCGAAAGCGCATAGTTGACGGCGAAGTAGATGAGGGCGCCAAGGATGTAGAGCGGCATGGCCTCATAGGTGCGGCCGATGACCTGGTTGATGGCCTGCATGAGATCGGTGATGCCGAGCAGCGAGACCAGCGCGCTGCCCTTGACCGCGTCGGTGACGCCATTGATCCAGGGCGGCAGGAAACGCCTGAACGCTTGCGGAAAGATGACATGGGCCAGCCGCTGGCGAAAGGTCAGGCCGATCGCCATTGCGGCCTCCGATTGTCCCTTCGGGATGGAGCCGACGGCGCCCCGCAGGTATTCGACGACCTGGGCTGTCTTGAACAAGGTCAGCGCCAGCACGGCAGCCCAGAAGGACGGCAGGTGAAGCCCGACGGCCGGCATTCCGTAATAGACGAAGAAGATGAGCACCAGTATCGGTATGCCGCGGATCGTGTCGCTGAAGATGCGCACCGCCCAGCGCGCCGGCGCCGGGCCATAGACCAGTCCGACGCCAAGGAGGACGCCGGCGACGAGCGAAAACGTCACAACCAGCAGCGACACCCAAAGCGTCAGCGCGAAACCCTGAGCCAGGAAAGGCAAGGCGTAGGCGATCTGGCCAAGCATGCTAGTGCACCACCTTGAACCAGCGTTCGACGAGCCGGAGCGCGTAAAGCAGGGCGTAGCCGGTCAGCAGATACATCGCCGTCACGACGAGATAGACCTCGACGATGCGGAAGGTGTTGAAGTTGATCCATTGCGCGCCGAAGGTCAGCTCGGGCACCGAGATGACCGAGGCGACGGAGGTGTCCTTGAACAGCGATATGAAGGTGTTGGAAAGTGCCGGCAGCGTGATGCGCAGCATGGTCGGCAGGCGCACATGCAGCAGCCTTTGCCAGGGCGTCAGGCCGATCGCCTTGCCGGCGTCGAGCTGGCCGCGCGGCACCGCTTCGAGACCGGAGCGGAACACCTCGACCAGATAAGCGCCGCTGTAGAGCGCCAGCGTGGCGACGAACGAGGTTTGCGCGCTGTAGGCGATGTCGACCACGGTCGGCAGACCGTAGAAGACGAGATAGACGAGCAAGATCAGCGGCACGTTGCGGATGAATTCGACATAGGCGGCGATGATGCCGCGCACCATGCGTCCGGCCGACACGTACCAGACCGCCAGGACCAGGCCGATGACGATGCCAATGGCGATCGAGATGACGGCGAGTTCGAGGCTGAGCAGCAGGCCGCCCCACAGCTTGTCGAAATGCCGCCAGATCAGGTTGAAATTAAGCGCATAACCCATGCGTCGGCCTCAGTGCTCCCGATGTGACGCAAAGCTGGCCGCGTCGCCAGGAAAAAGGGCGGAAGGGCGCCGGGGCGCCTATCCGCCGATGACGTCAGATAACCGGGAAGCCGGGATGGCGCGCCGGCGGCTCCTGCCCGAAATAGTCCTTGAACGCCGCGTCGTAGAGCGCCGTTTCATGGCCGAACATGGCGATGGTGAAGGTCTGGTTGACGAAGGTCAGCCAGTCGAGATCGCCTTGCCGGAGCGCTGCGCCATAAAGCATCGAGTACCAGCTCTTGCCGGCATCGAAGTATTTGTCAGGATTGCGCGAGGCGAGCCAGCGCACGGTGGAGAGGTCGACGGCCGCGGCATCGGCACGCTTGGATTCCAGTGCCTGCAGCACGTTGGCCTGTGTATCGATCTGCATCACTTGCGCCTCCGGCAAGGCAAAATGCACCGAAGATTCGGCGTCGACATTCTGCAGGATGGAAACGCGCGTCGCAGAGCCTGCGGCAAGCAGCTTGTCGAAGGTCTTGTTCTCGGCGCCGGGCAAAGTCAGCAAGGCGACGCCCTCGACGTAGTAAGGCCTGGAGAAGTTGATCAGCTGCGAGCGCTGCGCGGTCATGGTCATGAACTGGATGGTGATGTCGACTTTGTTCGTCGTCACGTTCGGAATGCGCTGCGCCGGGTCCTGCATGACGAACTCGACCTTGGCCGGGTCATCGAACAACCCCTTTGCGAGAATGCGCCCCATGGTGATGTCCATGCCGACGAGTTCGCCGGCATCGTTCTCGAAATGCCAGGGCGCATTGGTGCTTCCGGTGCCGACAATCAGCTTGCCGCGCTCCAGCACGGTGCGCAGCAGGCTATCGGGCGCAGCCTGCGCCGCAGCCTTCTGCACGTCGACCGTTGCCGCCGCGCTCATGACGCCGGCCGTTGCCAGTCCGGCCATGCCCAGTTTCAGAAAATCACGCCTTTTGGATGTGTCGTTCACAGCGACCTCCTTTCGTGTTGTGTTCCCCTACGCACAGGCAATACACGCGCCGAATCATTCAGAATTGTCTCTTACAAGGGACGTGTGTATCCTGTACAAGACAGATACTAACATCAGGAATCGACAATGCAAGATGGCAGCGCCTTGGCGGTCTCAGCGGACGCAAAGATTTCGGCCTCTCGGGAGAAGGGCCTCAACCGGGTGCTCGAGATTCTGGAGTTCCTTCATTCGACACAGCGCGCCATCGGCATCGGCGACCTGGCCAAGGGGGTCAACGCGCCGCGTTCGACCACCTACACGCTGGTGCGATCGCTGGTCGATGCCGGCCTCCTGGAAATGGCCGGCGACGGCAACCGCGTCTATTTCGGCAAGAAGCTCTATCTCTATGGAATGGATTATGTGCGCGGCAACGACCTCTTGAGGCGAGGACGCCAGGAGGTCGACAACCTGTCGCGCGAGACCGGCGAGACGTCCGAACTGTGCATGCTGCAGAGCGGCCGCTATACGATCGTCCACTCGAGCCCGGGCACCCGGCCGTTCCGCATCAGCTCCGCCACCGGATTGCAGATCCCGCTGCCCTGGACCGCCTCAGGCAGGCTCCTGCTCGCCGGTCTCGAACAGGCCCGGATCGAGGCGATGATATCGGAAGACGATCTCATCCTGCCCGATGGCCGCAGATTGCGGCTGGACGATTTCATCGCCGACATAGCGACGGCGCGCGCCACCGGCTATTGTATCACTTCGGGGCTCGTCGACGCCTATACGAAATGCCTCGCCGCGCCGGTGTTTTCAGCGCCCGGCACGGTCGAGGCGACGATGTGTCTGGTGGTGCCCATCGACACGTCGCAGGAGAAGACAGGCGAACTCCTGGCCCTGCTGCGCGAACGCGCGGCGAGGCTTTCGATCGCGGCCTGGACCTGAAGTCAGGCGATGATGTCCGGGATGATCTTGTCTTCCAGCTTCATCAGCCGATCCTTCAGCGCAAGCTTCTTCTTCTTCATGCGCTGGATCTGCAGCGGGTCGCAGTTCATGGCGATCATCGCATTGATCGCAGCGTCGAAATCGGCGTGTTCCTGCTTCAGCCGGGAAAATTCGAGGCGAATATCGGCCTGTTCCTGATCGGACATTCTCTACCGTCTGCACGTCTGCGGCGCCCAAAACTGGGCCTGATTGGGCGGGGGTGGCTCGTTTTGCCACCGGCGCGCAGCCCATATCACATTTCACAGTGCCGTGGAATGCTACCACGGATCATTCGACATCGCTGCGCGAAGGTGGCACACTGTCATTGTGCCGTCACAGAGCGAGCCTGCGGTGGACGCGCCTTTGGCGGCTGCAATCGAGGAAACCATGAAAGGGAGAACCAATCATGTCTCTTGCATCCCATCTTGATGAGTTGCAGCGGAAACACGGCGACATCGAACGCGAGCTCGATGATGCGATGAATCACCCGTCGGTGGACGACCTCGAAATCGTGAATCTCAAGCGACGCAAGCTGGCAATCAAGGACGAGATTGAAAAACTGAGGGCCAAACCCACGACGCATTGATGCCCCACTGACATAAACGCTCACCATCCGGGTCTTTCCTGCCGGCGGCAATTGCCGCCGGACTGGTGGTTTTGATTCCGTTTCAGGTCGGCCATCACAGATATCCGTACCAGGCCGAGGTCTTCGGACTTCGGAATCCGAGGACGAGCAGGAGCGAAGCGCTTCGCGGGAACCCTTGAATCTATACGGGAACTCTTGACCGAAGAGTGCAGCGGAGCAGAATTCTGTCTTGCCGTGGCGCTCTGAGGTCAGGGCTTGGATTCTGGGTCTGTGCTGCGTCGCTCTTCTCCTTGCTCCTCCCCGGAACTCATTCCCGGAATTGTGAGGCGATTGGGGGCCCGCCAATCGCCAGGTAGCCGATTGGCCAACGCAAGCGACCGGCAAAAATCGGGTGCCAAGGAACTGGCGGCGGGATGATTGCGGCCAGTGGCGACCTGTCGCCATTGACAAGCCATCTTTGCTCCTCCACCTCATGCCGGGACTTCAGCGCATCGGCCCGGAGCGCGCTTTTGTGCGTCCAAGTGGACGCGCGGCGCCCCAGAGATTAAAGGCTGCCGGCATGACCGGATATTATTCCTTCCCCTTCCCGCGCCGCACCTCGGTTGGCGTCGATGTGGGCGGCGTGGTGGTTGGCGGCGGTGCTCCCGTCGTCGTGCAGTCGATGACCAATACGGATACCGCCGATGTCGACCAGACGGTCGCCCAGGTCGCGGCCTTGCATCGCGCCGGCTCCGAGATCGTGCGCATTACCGTCGACCGCGATGAAAGCGCCGCCGCGGTGCCGCGCATCCGGGAGCGGCTGGCGCGGCTCGGTATCAACGTGCCGATTGTCGGCGACTTCCACTATATTGGCCACAAGCTCCTGGCCGATCATCCGGCCTGCGCCGAGGCGCTGGCCAAATACCGCATCAATCCCGGCAATGTCGGTTTCAAGGACAAGAAGGACCGGCAGTTCGCGGCAATCGTCGAAATGGCGATCAAGCATGACAAGCCGGTGCGCATCGGCGTCAACTGGGGCTCGCTCGACCAGGAACTCCTGACCCGGCTGATGGACGACAACCAGGCCCGCGGCTTTCCGTTGACCGCACAGCAAGTGACGCGCGAGGCGATCGTGCAGTCGGCGATCCTCTCGGCCGAGATGGCCGAGGAGATCGGCCTTGGCCGCGATAAGATCATCCTCTCGGCGAAGGTCAGCGGCGTGCAGGACCTGATCGCCGTCTACACCGAGCTCGCCAGCCGTTCCGACCATGCGCTGCATCTCGGCCTCACCGAGGCCGGCATGGGCTCGAAAGGCATCGTCGCCTCATCCGCCGCCATGGGCATCCTGTTGCAGCAAGGCATCGGCGACACCATCCGCATATCGCTGACGCCGGAGCCGAACGGCGATCGCACACGGGAGGTGCAGGTATCGCAGGAATTGTTGCAGACCATGGGCTTCAGGCAATTCGTGCCGATCGTCGCCGCTTGCCCCGGCTGCGGCCGCACAACCTCGACCGTGTTCCAGGAACTGGCGCAGAACATCCAGGCTGATCTTAGAAAGAACATGCCGGCGTGGCGTGAGAAATACCCAGGGGTCGAGAACCTCAAGGTCGCGGTCATGGGCTGCATCGTCAACGGCCCGGGCGAGTCCAAACATGCCGATATCGGCATTTCGCTGCCCGGCACCGGCGAGACGCCGACGGCGCCCGTCTTCGTCGACGGCAAGAAGGCGGCGACGCTGCGCGGACCGTCGATCGCGCAGGATTTCGAAAAGATGGTCACCGACTATATCGAACAACGATTTGGTCGCGGCAAGGCCGCGGCAGAGTAGGTCGAATGCTGCGCTTCCTCCCGGTGGCGCTGATCCTGCTGTGCGGGTGGCCGACCCTGGTCCAGGCCGATCCGCCGCAATCGGCCAAGCAGCGGCTGATCGACAAGGTCTGCAATCTGATCCAGGCCCATGCCGACCAGAACGGCCTGCCCAGGGATTTCTTCGCCCGGTTGATCTGGAAGGAAAGTCGGTTCGATCCCAACGCCGTCAGTCCAGTCGGCGCCGAAGGAATCGCCCAGTTCATGCCGGGGACCGCCAGGATGCGCGGGCTCGCCAATTCCTTCGACATCAACCAGGCGATCCCGGCCTCGGCGAAATACCTCGCCGAGATGAAGACCAGCTATGGCAATCTCGGCCTGGCGGCCGCCGCCTACAATGCCGGCGAAAACCGGGTCTCGCGCTGGCTGGGCTCGGGCGGCTTCCTGCCGATGGAAACCGAAAGCTATGTCTTCGACATCATGGGCGAGCCGGTCGATAAGTTCGCCGACCGCGCCTATGCCGGAAGCGTACGACCGCTCGACGCGAAATCCGATTTCGTCGCGGCCTGCCGCAAGCTCCCGGTGATCATGTCGCGGACGGTGGCGATGGCTTCCATCAACATAAAGCCGTGGGGAGTCCAGGTGGCCGGCAATTTCCGCCGCAGCGCCGCGATCAACCAGTGGCTCAGGGTGAGAGGCCGCTTCCCGGCCCTGCTAGCCGGGCATGATCCGGTGGTCAGCCGGGTGCGGACGCCGATCGGCCGACGCGGCATCTACGCGGTCAGGATCGGGGTCGACGACCGTGCCGCCGCCGGCGCCATCTGCCAGAAACTGCAAAGCGTCGGCGGGGCCTGCGTGGTGGTGCGCAACCGGTAGAGCCGCATTGAACGAGCTCGGTAACGCTTTGTTCGCCTGAATGCGTCTGTCGCATCCATCACAAATTTACGCCGTCTTCGCCACCACCGTTTCGCTGAGCCAGGTGCCGATCTTGGCGCCGAGGCGGTCGGGTGAAACCGGCTTCGGCAGATAATCGTCCATGCCGGCTTCGATGCACTTGTCGCGGTCGCCCTTCAGCGCATGCGCGGTGACGCCGATGATCGGGATGTGGCTGCCATCCGAAGCCTCCGTCGCCCGGATGGCGCGGGTCGCCTCGTAGCCGTTCATTTCCGGCATGGAGACGTCCATCAGGATGAGCCTCGGGCGCAGCGAGCGGTACATCTCGACCGCCGTGCGGCCGTTGCCGGCTATGCGATAGCTCAAGCCCAACCCGTTGAGGATTTGGCCGAACACCAGCTGGTTCACTTCATTGTCCTCGGCGATGAGGATGTCGATCGGACCGTTCGGCGCGACCGTCGGCTCCGGCACGGGGACGGCCGGCATTGCCGGGCCGCGGATGACGGTAAAGGCGGGCGGCGCCGCCTGCGGCAGCGCCGGTGCCGGTTCGCGAACGAACTGCGCCCTGCCGAGCTGCGAGCGGGCTTTCTGGACGACCGAGATGACGGTGCCGAGCAGGACCGCGGAGCGTGCCGGCTTGGTCAGGTGCGCGGCAATGCCGAAATCGATGATCATCTTGCCGAAATCGACCTGATCGACCGAGGTCAAGAGCACGACCGGTACGGCCGACAGCCGGCTGTCGGCGGCAATGGCTTTCGCGACATCGGCGCCGTTCATACCGGGCATCTGGTAGTCGAGGATAATGCAATCGACGGCGGCTCCCAGCTGGCAGGCGCGGTCGAGGAAAGCCAGGCCGACCGCACCGCTTTCGGCGGCGGCGCAGTCGAAGCTCCAGCTCCGGAGCTGTTCGAGCAGGATCTCGCGGTTGACCGGATTGTCATCGATGACCAGAACGCGCGCGCCGGTGACGTCGACCGGCACGATCTCGTCGCGAGCCTCGGCATGATGCACGGGCAGGGGCACCGCGAACCAGAATACGGAGCCGCGGCCGATCTCGCTCTCGACGCCGATCTTGCCGGCCATCAGGTCGACGAGGCGGGCGGCGATGGCGAGACCGAGGCCGGTGCCCTCGTGACGGCGGGTCGAGGAGCCGTCGACCTGGGCGAATTTTTCGAACACGTTCTGCAACTTCTCGGCCGGGATGCCGATGCCGGTGTCCTCGACGCGCAGCTTGAGCTGGACGACATCATTGACGGTTTCGCCGCCGACGTCGATCAGCACATGGCCCTTCTCGGTGAACTTCACCGCGTTGCCGAGCAGGTTGGTGACGATCTGGCGGAAACGCCCGGCGTCGCCGACGACGTAGGCCGGCAGGCGCGGGTCGACACGCACGATCAGTTCGAGGTTCTTTTCGGCGACGTGGGCGGAGACGAGCGTGGCCACATCCTCGACCGCCTCGGCAAGGCGGAACGGCGCCGGGTCGAGCGTGAGCTGGCCGGCATTGATCTTGGAGAAATCGAGGATGTCGTTGATGATGGTGAGCAGCGCGTTGCCGGATTTGACGATGACGTCGGTGAAGGTCTTCTGGCGCGCGGTCAGCTCGGTCTTGGCCAGCAACTCGGCCATGCCGAGCACGCCGTTCATCGGCGTGCGGATCTCATGGCTCATATTGGCGAGGAATTCCGATTTGGCGCGGTCGGCGGCCTCGGCCTTGAACAGCGACTCGGCGGATTCGGCGAAGGCGCGGCGGATGGCCTGCTCCATCGGCCGGAAGATCCAGAAAGCGGCGATGGAGAGCACCGCGAACAGCAATCCGCTCGCCCACAGCAGCAGCCGGTCACTGGAGGCGTCGGCCAAATGGCGCTCGTCGTCCATGGCGGTGCGGACGCGGACCAGCATCGGCTGGGCAAACAGGTCGTTCTGGTTGCGGATTTCGCGATAGCTCCACTCGTCGACCTTCTGCGCCACCGACATGAGGTTGAAGTTTCGAACCATGTCGCGCGGCGACCAGAACAGGTCGCCATTGACCGAAGCGGATTCGAGCTCGTTGATGGTCTTTGTCGACAGGCGTGGACGCAATGCGGCGATCTGGGCCGCAAGCGTCCCAATCTCGCGGGAGAGGCGTTCCGAATGGCCGCGCGCCGATGCGGTCAGCGCATCGCGCGTCTCCGCGCGCCAGGCGGTTCCCGTCGTTTCGGCGAAGCTGGTCGCGTTGCGCAGGTCGCGGGTGAATATGACAAGGTTGCTGCTCAGGGCATCGATCTGGTGGCGGAAGGAATTGACGCGATCAAGTGCAACCATGATCGCGAGCGAAGCCAACGCGAAGATCAGCAATCCTGAGAGATAACGGGTCCGGATGGACCGTATGAAGGAAGAATATTCCGGCATGCGCAACCCCAACACATACGCATTATTTTAACGGTCGGGATTACGCTTGATTTACATTAAGATTTCGTTCTGGCGACCGAGAATCTCGGATTCCCGCAGAGCCTCCCATGTATCCCGCCGGCTGCGCCGAGATGAAGGGCCGCGGCACTTCAAGGAACGGTCAACCTTCGGATATTCCTTCAATCCGCGGACCGTTTGTGATGCCGGGATTCCTGGTTCGAGCCGCGAAGCATTTCGCGGTCGTCGGCATCGACCAGATCGACGTCGCCGCCCCTGAGCGCCTGGCCCTGCTGGCGAGCCGTTCTCTCCTGCTTCGACCGCTTCAGTTCGTCCTCGGCATTGAAATTCTTGTCCGCATTCTTGGTGTTCACCCGCTCCTCGATGATTTGCATCTGCTGTTCGTGGGTCTTCTTGCCGGTCATGGGATATCTCCCTCTATTTGTTCGTCCGGCCGGTCTGGTCGGGGTTCACACCGCCTTGTGGGGTGGTGTCGTTCTCGACATCGCCCCGAAAAGTATTTTCGCCATCGAGCTCCTCGTCGTCGTCAAGGATGTCGCCACCCTTGATGGTGCCTTTGGATGCGCCGATGCCGGGGTCGTTGCGCAAGTCGCGATCGCTTGGCCTCGGCTGTTTGCGATGCTTGTTGTCGTTCATGGGATGCCTCCTGCTTCTGGTCCCGAACGTCGCGACGGGTGCAATTGTTCCCGAAACGCAAGTCCCCAAACGCTCTGGCGGGGAGTGAGGCCACCGCAGCCGTGTATCTCCGAACAGCGGAATGCTGCCACGAGTGACGTCAGTTCCGCGTCAACCGATTATCGATCGGGCAGCATTTGGCGCGCCGGCCTGTTCGGCGCGGCGGATCAGATCGACGCTGTGATGCCGCCGTCCACATAGAGAATATGGCCGTTTACGAAAGAGGAAGCGTCGCTGGCCAAGAAGACGCAGGCGCCGACCAGTTCCTCGACCTTTCCCCAGCGTCCGGCCGGGGTGCGCTTTTCCAGCCAGGTGCTGAACGCAGGGTCGGCGACAAGGGCAGCGTTGAGCGGCGTATCGAAATAACCGGGTGCAACGGCATTGCATTGCAGGCCGTGTTTGGCCCAATCCGTCGCCATGCCCTTGGTCAGGTTGCCGACCGCGCCTTTCGTTGCCGTGTAGGGCGCGATGCCCGGACGGGCGAGCGCGGTCTGCACGCTGGCGATGTTGATGATCTTGCCACGGCCGCGGCCGATCATATGGCGCGCCACGGCCTGGCCGACATGGAAGACGCTGGCGACATTGGTCTGCAGCAGGCGCTCGAATGCATCGGCGGGAAACTCCTCGAGCGGCGCGCGGAACTGCATGCCGGCATTGTTCACCAAAATGTCGATTGGTCCGCCGCCCAATTCGAAACCGTCGATCGCCGAGCGGACCGCTTCATGATCGGTAGCATCGAAGGCCAGCTTTTCCGCTCCGGGGATCTGCCTGATCGCCGCGGCGAGCCTTGCCTCATCACGGCCGTTGAGGATCACTCTGGCGCCGGCTTCGGCCAAACCCTTGGCCAAGGCGAAGCCTATGCCTTGCGAGGAGCCGGTTACGAGCGCGGTGCGCCCGCTGAGATCGAACAATTTGGTCGACATCGAACCTGATCCTCCCGATTGGCTCGTCAAACAGAAACCTTCACGCCAAGCCTCGGGGTCTGCCCCGATCTCAATTGTTGCGCCTCGCCACGAAGGTCGCGGCTGCCTTCAGCAGGCCGGCCTGCTCACCATAGGGTTCGAGCAGCGCATGCGCCTGATGGACAAGGCCATGCAACTGGGCGCGTGCCCATGCCTCCCCGTGCAGCGCCACCAGCGTTGCCTTGCCGGCGGCGGCGTCCTTGCCCGTTGCCTTGCCCATCTGTGCGGCATCCGCGGTCAAATCGAGAAGATCGTCGGCAAGCTGGAAGGCAAGCCCGATCGCCGAGCCGAACTCGGCCAGTCTTTCGCGATCCTCGGCAGGCACGCCGGCGACGACCGCGCCCGCCTCGCAGGCAAAGCGGATCAGCGCACCGGTCTTCATCGCCTGCAGCCGGATGATCCCGGCCTCGTCCGGCGCGATGCGCTCGGCCTCGAGGTCCAGCGTCTGGCCGCCGACCATGCCGCCGGTCCCGGCGGCGCGGGCGAGCGCCAGCACAAGGGCGGCCCGCCGCTCCGCCGGCAGCGCCGTTGTCTCGTCGGCGACGATGTCGAAGGCAAGCGTCAGCAGGGCGTCGCCGGCCAGGATGGCGGTCGCCTCGTCGAAGGCCCTGTGCACGGTAGGCTGGCCGCGGCGCAGATCGTCGTCGTCCATCGCCGGCAGGTCGTCATGGATCAGCGAATAGCAGTGTACGCATTCCAGTGCGGCCGCCACGCGCAGTGCCGCTTCGCCGTCGGCGGAAAACAGCGCCGCACTTTCCATCACCAGAAAGGGGCGCAGGCGCTTGCCGCCGTTGAGCACGCCGTGCCGCATCGCCGCCATAAGGCGCTTGGGCCGCGCGATCTCGCCCGTGAGCGCGCGGTCGTCGAGCAATCGCCGCAGCAACGTCTCGACGGCGGCGGCCCGCGCAACGAGCGCCGTTTCGAACGCCATTTCATTGTCATTCGTCATGGCCCGGACCGGTAGCCGACACTCAGACGTTGCGCAAGAAGACAAGCGCCATTATGCCGGGGGAAGGAGAGACACGGGTTGGGCGACTTGGCGGAACCGATCGTCGATCATGAAACCGAAAAGCTGGACATGGCGACGAGATCCCGTGGCGTGAACCGTCGTGCTCTCAAACGCTGGGTCCGGCGCGGTATCGTCGTGGCTGCCGTGCTGGCGCTTATCCCTACGGTGCTGACGTTCCTCTATCTGCCGTCTTTCGTGCATCCGGTGTCGACGCTGATGCTGAAGGACCTTGCCACCTTCTCCGGCTATGACCGCCGCTGGGTTTCGATCGACGACGTGGCACCGGTGCTGGCCAATTCGGTGATCATGTCGGAGGACGGACAGTTCTGTTTCCATCGCGGCGTCGATCTCGGCGAATTGCGGGGTGTCGTCGACGACGCGCTGGCCGGCGAGGGGACGCGCGGCGCTTCGACCATCACCATGCAGACGGTGAAGAACCTGTTTTTGTGGTCCCGTCCGCTGGGCACGGTTCGTAAAGTCGTCGAGTTGCCGCTGGCCGTGTACTTCGACGCGGTGATGTCGAAACGGCGCATCATGGAAATCTACCTCAACATCGCCGAGTGGGGGCCGGGCATTTACGGCATCGAGGCGGCGGCGCGGCACCATTTCGGCGTTTCGGCAAAACAGCTGTCGCGCCGGCAGGCCGCGCTGCTTGCCGTCAGCTTGCCAAATCCGATCGCCCGCAACCCGGCCAAGCCCGGGCCAGGGCTGAGGAGGCTGGCCAACCTGATCGAGCGGCGCGCCGGTCGATCCGGCGCTTATGTCGGCTGCCTCCAGTAGCCGACATAAAAAAATTCGCGGGCAGCGCTGGCCAAAACGGCACCGGGCGTGTATAGGCACCCGACTTTCTCAGATTCCGGCCCCTGACACGGCCCTTTCACGAGGGCGGGCGGGGCTTTTGACCATGTAGTGGAGCATATCCATGGCCGTTCCGAAACGAAAAACCTCTCCGTCCAAGCGCGGCATGCGCCGCTCGGCAGACGCCCTCAAGGCCCCGACTTATGTCGAGGACAAGAACTCCGGCGAAATGCGCCGCCCGCACCATATCGACCTGAAGACCGGCATGTATCGCGGCCGCCAGGTGCTGACGCCCAAGGAAAGCTGAGACCAGCTTTCCTGATGTTTGAGCTAAAAAGACCGGCCGCTGGCCGGTCTTTTTGCGTCTGTCGGGTCCGACGACCGACAGCGTAGCTGCGTCTCCAGGCCTTGATCTCCGATCGGCCCGGACGCCGCCTCATCGTGCATCCTCGAGGCATGGCCGATTAGTGCCGGACATCGCCATCGACATCGGTCGGCACGACTTTTCCCAATAATCGAACCGTGAGCCCGATGCCCGGCGCCGCCGGAGGCAGCGTCGCTCGGTGTTTTTCGCAATCTGTGGGATTGCCATAGACGGTTTCTTATGTAATTTTTGAATTTATAGTCGGAAATCGACACAGATTGGGAATTCGATGTGGGATTTCGTCAGCACAAGTGATCTCGACGATACCGAGCAGGCCGTGCTTTCCCAACTCAAGGTCGATGGGCGGATGTCGAGCGTGGATATCGCCAAGCGCATTGGCGTCACCGAAGCGACGGTGCGGCGGAAAATGGCCCGTGTGCTCGAGGACCCCGATATCTGCATCCAGGCGGTCGTGCGCCCTTTGCGCAGCGATGTCGGCATTGCGGCCATTGTCGGGCTCGACGTCGACCGCGAGCACATCATCAGCGTTGCTCGAAAACTATCGGAATACTCGTTCGTCGACAGCGTCTACGCCATGACCGGGCCGTTCGACATCATCATCCAGCTCACTTTGCCATCCACGACCAGCCTGCACGATTTCCTCGTCAGTGAACTGGCCAACGTTCCCGGGATCAAGGATTCCGAGAGCTACATGATCGGTCGCGTCTTCAAGCATAGCGGCCGGGCTTACCAGCACAGCAAAACCGAAGAAAAAAGAGGGTAACAATGGGTGAGTTTCTTTCCGCTTCGCGCCGCCGCGTTCTGGCCCTTCTTGCCGCCGCGCCGCTCCTCCTGCCGTTCGCTACCGCCGCCCATGCCGATGGGCTGGTCGACCAAATCAAGCAGCGCGGCACCATCCTCGTCGGAACCGAGGCCGCGTTCGAGCCGTTCGAATTCGTCCGCGACGGCCAGATCGTTGGCTATAACAAGGACATTCTCGACTATGTGGTCAGCCAGCTCGGCGTGAAGCTCGACCAGCTCAACCTGCCTTTCCAAGGCTTGCTGCCGGGGCTGCTGGCCAAGAAGTTCGACCTGATGGCGACCTCGACCGGCATCAACGCCGAGCGGGCGGCGAAATACGCCTACACGCGGCCGACCGGTTCGTTCGAGAACGTCATCGTCGTGCGCGTCGACGAGGAGCGCATCAAGAAGCCGGAGGACATCAACGGCATGGTGGTGGCCACGCAACTCGCCTCCTCCGTGCAGCCCATCATCGAGGCCTATGACAAGGAGCTCAAGGATAAGGGCGGCAAGGGTGTCGGCGAGCTGAAGTTGTTCACCTCCTTTCCCGAGACCCATGTCGCTCTGGCCTCCGGCCAGGTCGACGCCATCGTCATCGCCTCGCCTTCGGCGGCCGTTCTGATGAAGAACGTTCCCGACACCTACAAGGTCGTCGGCTCGATCGGCGAATTCTCCTATCTGTCCTGGGTGGTGCGGCCGGAGGACAAGGATCTGCGCGCCTTCATCAACGCCAAGATCGGCGAGCTGAAAGACAGCGGCAAGCTGAAGGAGCTTCAGCTCAAATGGTTCGGGTTCGAGATGAAGACGCCCGACGAGGGCTATCTGCCGCCTGGCGCGCTCTAAGCCCGCCGACCAGGCGCCCCTGCGCTGCCGGACCGGCGGTTCCAGTCATTGGACGCGCCGGTCTCGGATGGGCCGGACGTTCAGGGATCATTCGAGCTGAAAAATGTTCCATTTTTCAAAGACGCTGACCTTCCTGCCGGAATTCCTGGCCGGCGCCAGCATCACGCTGGGTGTCTCGGCGCTGGGGTTTCTGGTGGGCACATTGATCGGCTTCGGCCTGCTCGCATGTGGCAGGTCGCGCTGGCGCGTGATCCGCTGGATCGGCGCGCTCTACACCAGCTTCATCCGAGGCACGCCGCTGATCGTGCAGATCTTTATGGTCTACTACGTGCTGCCGGGCCTCGTCGGCATCGACCTGCCGCCGCTCCTGGCCGGCGTGCTGGCGCTCAGCTTCAACAGCGCGGCCTTCGTCGCCGAAATCCTGCGCGCCGGGCTGACGCGCATTCCCGCCGGCCAGTACGAGGCGGCCAAGGCGCTCGGGCTGAAGCCTGCCGTGACCTGGTTCAAGGTCATCCTGCCGCAGCTCTTCCGCGCCATTATCCCGCCGATGGTCAACGAGTTCACCATGCTGGTGAAGGCATCCTCGATCCTGTCGGTGATCGCGGTGGTGGAACTGACCCGCACCGCGCAGAACATCATGAACGTGACCTACCGGCCGGTCGAGGCCTTCTGCATCGCGGCGGTGCTGTATTTCGTCGTGCTGCTCTCATGCAGCCTGCTGACCAGGCATCTGGAATTCAAGGCGCGAGGCGCACGCGCATGAGCTTCGATTTTTCCGTCATAGCGGACAACTGGCACATACTCGCCAAGGGCTTCGGCAACACGGTGCTGATGTGCGCTGTCGCACTGCCGTTCGGCTTCGCGCTCGGCACCGTGCTGGCGCTGATCCGGCTGCGCGGCGGACGGGTGCCGGCGGCAATCGTTTCCGCCTATGTCGAAATATTCCGCAACATTCCGTTCCTGATCCAGATCTTCCTTTTGTTCTACGCCTTGCCGATGTTCGGTGTCAGGCTCTCCCCGGTGGTTGTTTCGATCGGCGCGCTGTCAGCCTATGCCAGCGCCTATTCCGCCGAGATCATCAGGGGCGCGATCCAGTCGATTTCGTACGGCCAAGTCGAGGCCGGCTACGCGCTGGGGCTGCGCTACCTGACCATTTTCCGCAAGATCCTGGTTCCGCAGGTGCTCGGCTACATCCTGCCCGCGGCCACCAATCTCACCATCACGCTGATCAAGGAATCGGCGATCCTGTCGGCGATCACCGTGCCGGAACTCACCTACATGGCCCAGAACATCATTGGCCGCACCTTCTCGCCGGTGGAGATCTTCACCGCCATCGCATTGCTGTACTGGGGGCTGACGGCCCTCGTGGCAGCGATCTCGCGCAGCCTGGAGCATAGGCTGCAGCCCCATCTCGCAGCCCGCCGTGGCGCCTGATCCAAAAAGCTTTCAACGCAGAGGAGTCCCCATGTCCAAGCTCACCATCGCGCCGCGCGACGTCTTCCAGACATTCATGAACTTTCCGCTGGTCGAGGATCTCGGCACGCTGAAGGCCGATGTCGCCATCATCGGCATGCCCTATGGCGATCCCTACACGATCGACGAGCTGATCAACGACCAGACCAATGCGCCGACCGCGGTTCGGCGCGCCTCGCAGCGGATCAGCCAGGCGCTCGACCGCTATGATTTCGACATTGGTGGGCCAGTCTTCGACGGCAAGGACATCAAGGTGGTAGACGTCGGCGACGTTCCCGGCGCGGCGGCCGATCATGTCGGGCACTACGGCAGAGCCGAAGCGGCGATCCGCAAGATCCGCGCCGCGGGCGCATTGCCGATCACCATCGGCGGCGACCACGGCATTCCGATCCCGATCTTCCGGGCGCTCGATGGCGAGGGTCCGATCACGCTGGTTCAGCTCGACGCCCATCTCGACTGGCGTGACAACGTCAACGGGGTCAAGGAGGGCTATTCCAGCACCATCCGGCGGGCCTCGGAAATGGCGCATATCAAGGATATCTTTCAGGTCGGCGTCCGTGGCCAGGGCAGCGCGCGCACCGAGGAGGTCGAGGCCGCCCGCGCTTATGGCGCCAACATCATCACCACCAATGAATGGCAGGACATCGGCACCGCGGCGCTCCTGAAGCGAATTCCCGACGGCGGCCGCTACTATCTCACCATCGATGCCGACGGCCTCGACCCGGCGGTGATGCCGGCGGTCGAGGGGCCACAGCCGGGCGGCGTCAGCTACCGGCAGACGATTGAACTCATCAAGGGGCTGGTCGGCAAAGGAAGGCTGGTCGGCATGGATATCGTCGAGATCGCGCCGGCGCGCGACGTCAACGAGATCACCTCGATGACGGCCGGCCATATCATCCTCAACGTCATCGGCGCGGCCGTGCGCGCCGGCTACTTCAAGCGCTGATCGCGAGCGGGGTGCGCGTTCACGCATCCCGCGGCTCGATTTCAGAGATGTCGGCCGGACAACCGGCTGACATCGTTGTTGCATCCGGTCTTCTAGCGTGTTCGGGGCGTGCTGCGAAAATTCTTGACGGCGTGCCGCTGGCGCACTCTACAAAAGAGGTGCCCCCAAATGGAGACGCCAGATGTTCGGTGCCGTCCCGCTGCTGATCGTGCCTTTTGTTCTCTACAATCTCGGGCTGCTCGGAATATTCGGCAGCGGTGACGATCCGTGGACGAGCGAGGTCTTTTCCGTCGGCATGATGTCGGGCGGGGTGTTCTCGATGACGCTCGGCGACCTAATTGTGCTGATCGGGCTCATCTTCCTCTTCGTCGAGATCGTGAAATCGGCGCGCACCACGAATTCCTCGATCATGGACCATCTGTTATCGACGCTGGTCTTCGTGGCCTTCCTGATCGAGTTCCTGCTGGTCAAGGGCGCCGCGCACTCGGTCTTCTTCACGCTGATGATCATCGCGCTATTCGATGTGCTCGCCGGCTTCTCGGTGTCCATGCGGTCGGCGAGCAGGGATATCAACCTGAATTAACCTCAGCCCGGATCGGCGGTGAAGCCGGCGGCCTCGATGCCGGCGATGGCCGCGGCTTCGTCATTGTCCGAGCTGTCGCCGGAAATACCGACGGCGCCTATGATGCTGCCTGCCTTGTCGCGGATCAGCACGCCGCCCACCACCGGCAACACGCGTCCGCCCGAGACATCGGAGATGCCTGTCATGAGATGCGGACGCTCCTTGGCGAAGGCCTCGACGCGGCGCGAGCCCATGCCGATGGCGAGCGCGCCATAGGCCTTACCGGCGGACATTTGCGGGCGCAGGAACGAGGCGCCGTCCTGGCGGTGGAAGGCGACGAGATGGCCGCCGGCGTCGAGCACCGAGACGCCGAGCGGCCTGAGCTTGAGCTCCGCGCCCTTGGTGAAGGCGGCATCGATGATCTCGAGGGCTTTGTCGAGCGGCAGTGCGGTCATGGCGATCTCCTATTGAACGGACAATCATCGGCAGCCAGCCGGACGAGACAATCCAGGTTCCGGTTGAAATTGCTTCGCGCTGGAAAGCGGGTGAAGGCGCCACTTGGATCGCGCTGACGCCGCGATCCCAATGCGATCAACGGCCAACGGCTCAGGGCCGGCAACGAAGCGACCGGGGAGCGGCGTGCTACTTTTTCTTGGCGCGGGCGGGCTTCTTGGCGGGCACTGCCGGCGCGTTGGCAAGGTCTTCGGCTTCCTTGGCCAGCCGCAGCGCCCGCAGCTTGTCGGTCTTGACCTTGCGAGCATCGCTCTCGGCGACATACTCGGCCATCGCCTTCTGTCGGACCGTGGCCGCTTCTTCCTGCTTCTTGAAGCGCAGATCGGCGCGCGCGCGGGCAGTATCCCTAGAGTTCTCAACCAAGAGTCTGTTCCAATCTCGTGACGTGATTTTCGGCCTCTTGTAGCAGAGCCGGCCACTCAACGGGGAAAATAGTTGGTCAAGCGGCCGTGTCGGTGCTGAGAGCCTTGCTGGCGACAACGGCCTCATAGGCGGCCTGCAGGGTCGCGCGTACAGAAGGGCCGGACGCTGGATCGAGAGGCGTGCCGAGATGCTCATGGCGCAACTCGTCCATGAATTTCTCCCAGAGCGGTGGTCCGCCCTTCTCCAGAAGCTCGGCGCGGATCGACAATTCCTCGCTGACCGGCAGCCAGACGCGGCCCCAGGCGCCGAGATGGGCCAGGATCGGCACCAGCGTGATCGCCATTTCGGTCAGGCTGTAGATCGCCTTCTGCTTGTGCGAGGGATCGTCGGCCTTGGTCAGCATGCCCAGATCCATCAGCCGCTTCAGCCGGTCGGCCAGTATGTTGGAGGCAATGCCTTCCATCGATCCGTTGAGCAATTCGCGAAAATGGCGCCTGCCGCCAAAAATCATGTCGCGAAGGATGATCAGGCTCCAGCGGTCGCCGAACACTTCCAGCGAGAGATTGATCGGGCAACCCGAGCGGCGATCGATGTTCATTCGATGTCTCCAAAACCGGTTGCATTATCGTATCGGTTTTATTATGATGCAACCGATTGCAAAATGCAAGCAGATGAGGAGGCCACGCGATGACGAAGACCGGACGCCCCGATATCATATCCGAAGCCTTTGGCGACCCCGCCGACCCCGCTCTGTTGCTGATCATGGGAGCGATGGCCTCGATGCTGTGGTGGCCGGAGGCGCTTTGCCGGAAGCTCGCCGGCGCCGGACTGTTCGTGCTCCGCTACGACAATCGCGATACCGGCCGATCGACCAAATACCCGCCTGGGGAGCCACCCTACACATTCGACGACATCGCCGACGATGCGATCGGCGTTCTCGACAGCCACGGCCTCGCCAAGGCGCATATCGCCGGCATGTCGGGCGGCATGATCGCGCAGCTTGTGGCACTCAAGCATCCATCCCGCGTCGCGTCGCTGACCGTGATCAGCAGCTCGCCCCTGGGAGTGGACACCTCGAACCTGCCGCAGACCAGCGATGCCTATATCGAACATTCGGCTGAAGGCGCGCACATCGACTGGTCGGATCGCCGCCAGGTCATCGACTTCATGATCAAAGATACCAGGGCGATCGCCAGCACAGCGCATCCCTTCGACGAGGGCCGCATGAGAGCCTTCATCGAGCGGGACTATGATCGCTCCGGCGGCTTGCTCAGCGCGACCAATCATTTCCTGCTCAAAGGCGATAGCGACCGATGGAGGGGCCGGCTGCATGAGATGAAGGCGCCGCTGCTGGTCATCCATGGTACGGCCGATCCCCTCTTTCCGGTCGAGCATGGCGAAGCGCTGGCCAGGGCGGTCGCCGGCGCGAAACTCCTCCGGGTTGAGGGCGGTGGCCACGAACTGCATCTGGAGGATTGGGATGTGATCGTCGCCGGCATCGTCGCTCATATCCGGCCGATTGGCACTCAAAGCGCGGTCCTGACGCCACAAGTTTGGGCAATAGTTAAGTGAACATTTCAGTACTAGGCGACGTGAACCCCGAGACAGGTGAGCAAAAATGTCCCTGACGCTTCACTACCATCCGCTGGCCTCGTTCTGCTGGAAGCCGCTGATCGCGCTCTACGAGAACGGCACGCCGTTCGCGTCCGTCATCGTCGACCTCGGCGACCAGCAGTCGCGCGCGGCCTTCCTGGAGATAGCGCCTTCGGGCAAGATGCCTGCCTTGCGCGACGATACGCGCGATCGCACCGTGCTGGAATCGACCATCGTCATCGAGTATCTGGCCGTGCACTATCCCGGGCCGGTCGAACTCGTCCCGGCCGACATCGACCTCGCCATCGCGGCTCGCCAGGCCGATCGCTTCTACGATCTCTATGTCCAGGAACCGATGCAGAAGATCGTCGGCGACCGGCTGCGCCCGGAAGGCAGGACCGATCCGTTCGGCGTCGAACAGGCGCGCGACCAGTTGCGCAATTCCTACGCGATCATCGAACAGGAGATGGCGTCGAGGAGCTGGGCTGTGGGTGATGCCTTCACCATGGCTGATTGCGCGGCATCCCCGGCTCTGTTCTACGCCAACAAGGTCGAGCCGTTCGGCGACAAATATCCTGCCGTGAAGCGCTATCATGACCGGCTGTTGCAGCGGCCGGCCTTCATCAGGGTGATCGAGGAGGCGCAGCCCTATTTCAAGCTCTTCCCGTATAATGATGGCTGATCGTGGTGCTTGATCGGGCGTTTGAACAGGAATGATCAATCCTGCCAGAATTGGTCGAGCCAGATGTTAAGTTTCAGGAAGCCGGCATTGCTCACCGTATAGACGCGCCGCGTGCCTTCGGCCTTGGCGTGGACAAGGCCGGCATCGAGCAACACCTTCAGATGCTGCGATACCGCCGGGCGTGAGACCGGCAGCCCGGCTGCCAGTTGATTGACGGTTTTCGGGCCGCGTCGAAGTTCTTCCAGGAGATGGCGCCGGTTGGGGTCGGCGATCGCCACGAACGCGTCGGAAAGCATCATGCCTCATTTGTGGGGCAAAGTTCTTCGAATCTCAACCGTTTGCTTCTGCTTTTCTTCTTGGGTCGAGCCGCAATGCTTCCGGCGTCACCGAACGGTCGGCGGGCTGCGTCTTGAAGGCATCGCGGTCCTCGATCGGTACCGGCGCACGGCGGCTGATGCGCAGCAGCGTGTAGCCTGCCAGAGAAAGATGCGCGAACGCGGTCGCAAGGAACAGGCCCTCGGGGCGCATCCAGCCCATCAGGGCGGCCGCCAGCAAAGGGCCGATCATGGTGCCGAAGCCGTAGAGCAGCAGGAGGCCGCCCGAAACCTTGACGAAGTCCTCGGCACTTGCGTGATCGTTGGCATGCGCCACGGCGATCGAATAGAGCGTATAGGCGAAGGCACCGTAGGCGGCGGTGAAGACGATGACGAAGACGCCGGAGCGCGGCTCGAACAGGAAGATCAAGAGCGCGAACAGCGCCGCGCCGAAAGCGGCACCCGCCAGCACGAAGCGCCGGTCGGTCTTGTCGGAGAAACGCCCGGCCGGAAGCTGCATGGCGGCGCCCGCCACCACCACCAGGCTCATCATCAAGGCGATCTCGGCGGTGGAGATGCCGATGCGGGCGCCGTAGACGGCGCCAAGCGTGCCCCATGCGCCGTTGGCGATGCCGATGAGGACGCAAGCGATGGCCGAGACCGGCGAGTTGGCGTAGAGCCCCTTGACGTCGAGCTTGACGTCCTGGAGCGGCTTGGGGTGCGAGGCGGTCGATACCGCGGTCGGGATCAGCGACAGGCAGAACAGGATGCCGGTGATCATGAACAGCGAGGCCGATTTCACGTCGCCGCCGGCCACGATCATCTGCCCGCCCATGATCGAGGCATAGGTGACCATCATGTAGAGGCCGAAGACGGTGCCGCGATTCTCGTTGGTGGCCTTCTCGTTCAGCCAGCTTTCGATGACCATGAAGGCGCCGGCCATGGTGAAGCCGGTGAAGGCGCGCAGCAGGATCCAGACATATTCGTCGATGACCAGTCCGGTGAGCAGCGCAACGATGGCGCCGGACGCGGCGAAGGCGCCGAAGGCGCGCACGTGGCCGGCACGGCGCACGATGCGTGGCGCAAAGAAGCAGCCGGTGACGAAGCCGCCGGCCCAGGCCGTGCCCATCAGGCCGAGAGATGCGGTGGAGAAGCCTTCCACCTGGCCGCGCAGGGGCAACAGCAGGCCGTGCAATCCCGACGCTGCCAAAAGGAAGGCGGTGCCGCGAAGCAGCGAAAGGATCGGTCTGTAGGCTGCGAGCATTTTTTGATCCGGCTGAAATCGAGGAAAGACGCAGAGTCTGAAGACAGTCGCATTCGGGCTTTTCGGCGGCGGATCTTTCCGGCTTTATCCGCGGCGGAACAGCGCCTCGGCCGCGGATTTGGTACTGTCCTTCGACTTGAGTTCAGCCTCCAGCCGGGCGATCTCGTCGCGCAGGATGCCGATCCGTTCCGACAACTCGCCGACGGAGAGCAGCGACAGGTCCTGGCCGATCTCGTGCGGACGCGCCTTCTTCTTGGGTTCGTCGTCGAAGATCGCCATTTGTGCTCCTCCTCCGCCATACCGATTGGCCATTTGCCTGATTTGCCAATGAGCATACATAGGACAGGGGCGTCGATGCAAACAGCCGGTAAGAATGCGGCGAGGAAAGACGGGAGATTTCATGGCGAGCGGATATAAAATTCCGGCAAGGATGACGGCCATCGCGATCTCGGAGCCGGGTGGGCCCAGGGTGCTCAAACCGGAGACGCGCGATGTGCCTGTGCCCGGTCCCGGCGAGATATTGATCAAGGTGCGCGCCGCCGGCGTCAACAGGCCCGACGTGCAGCAGCGCAAGGGCGCCTATCCGCCGCCGCCCGGCGCGTCGGACCTGCCGGGCCTGGAGGCGTCGGGCGAAGTGGCCGCGCTGGGCGACGAGATCTCTCGCTGGCGTCTTGGCGAGCGCGTCTGCGCGCTCACCCCCGGCGGCGGCTATGCCGAATATGTCAAGGTTCATGCCGGCAGCGTGCTGCCGCTGCCGGCCGGTTTCACCCACACGGAAGCGGCGGCCGTGCCGGAAAACTATTTCACCGTCTGGCACAATGTGTTCGAGCGCGGCGGCTTGAAGAAAGGCGAAACGCTGCTGGTCCATGGCGGCTCTTCGGGTATCGGCACGACGGCGATCCAGCTTGCATCTGCCTTCGGCGCCCATGTTATCACCACGGCCGGCAACAAGGAGAAATGCGATGCCTGCCTGAAGCTCGGCGCCGACCGGGCGATCAACTACCGCGAGGAGGATTTCGTCGCGGCGGTCAAGGAAGTGACGGACGGCAAGGGTGCCGACGTCATCCTCGACATGGTCGGCGGCGACTATGTGGCGCGCAACTACGAGGCCGCGGCGATCGAGGGCCGGATCGTCCAGATCGCCCTGCAAGGCGGCGCGGTGGCGAGCGCCGATTTCTCGAAAATCATGGTCAAGCGGCTTGTTCATACCGGTTCGACACTGAGGCCGCGCACCGTTGAGTTCAAGGCGGCGCTGGCAGCCGCGCTCGAAGCGCAGGTGTGGCCGTTGCTCGGCACGCGCCGGATCGCGCCCGTAATGGACATGATCTTCCCGCTCGCCGATGCCTGGCGGGCGCATGAGCGTATGGAGGAAGGCGATCATATCGGCAAGATCGTGCTCGACGTCGGCTGACGCCAACATTGCCGATGCCGGCCGGCGGAGGCGGGCTCATACCCGCGATCCCGGTCCCTGCCTGTAAGCTGAACAAAAGCTTAATGGTGCAATGCAGCATTTGCATCATTGCTATGCAAAATCAGCCATTCAAGTGCCGCTCGATGATGACTATTTGAGCATCATCGAAACGAACACCCCATTTGGAGGACTGACATGAACCCGATCCGCGCTTTCCGTAACTGGCGCATGTACAACGAGACCGTGCGCGAACTGAACCGCCTCAATGCGCGCCAGCTCAGCGATCTCGGTATCAATCGCGCCGACATCGAAAAGATCGCCCGCCAGGCGATCTGACTTCAAGAACCGCCCTGCCGCCATGCAGGGTCGCAAAGCAGAGCCGCCGCAGACGCTTGCTCGTCGCCGGTTCCGAACCCGCCGGACCTTGTCCGGCGGGTTTTGTCTTTCTGGATCCCATATTCGCGGCGCCATTTGCGTGCCGGTCCTGATCGATCCGCCCCCGGTGTGGCTGCCAGATCGACGCGCGTTCCCAAAAACGCATTCCCAAAAACGTTGCGGAAGCGCCGCAGAGCGGTTATATAACCCTCGAATTTCCCATTTTGGTGGCTCTAAACCACCGCCCGCGCGGGAACGCGGGCGAACGAGAAGGATTTTTTAAATGGCCAACACCCTGCTGATGCCCAAGGCGACCGCCGTCTGGCTGGTCGACAACACCGCGCTTTCCTTCGAGCAGATAGCACAATTCTGCGGGCTGCATCCGCTCGAGGTCAAGGCGATCGCCGACGGCGAATCGGCGCAAGGCATCAAGGGCATGGATCCGATCATGACCGGCCAGCTTACCCGCGACGAGATCGCGCGTGCCGAGAAGGATCCGAACCAGCGGCTGAAGCTCTCGGACCCCAAGGTGCGGGTGCCGGAATCCAAGCGCAAGGGGCCGCGCTATACCCCGCTGTCGAAGCGTCAGGACCGGCCGAACGCCATTCTCTGGCTGGTGCGCAACCATCCCGAATTGAAGGACGCGCAGATCTCGCGTCTGGTCGGCACCACCAAGTCCACGATCGAGCAGATCCGCGAGCGCAAACACTGGAACTCCGCCAACCTGCAGCCGATGGACCCGGTGACGCTCGGTCTCGCCTCGCAGATCGATCTTGACATGGAAGTCAACCGCGCATCGCGTGGTCGCGAGCAGGCACAGCCGGTCGGCGACACATTGCTGCCGGCGGCGCTGACCGAGCGCCTGGTTCCGGCTCCCGAAAAGCCGAAGGACGAGGATGCCGAACTCGACGCCAACGCCGTGTTCGCCAAGCTCTCGGCTCTGAAGTCGAAGGACAAGGATAACGACGACGAGGAGTAGAATTCTCGTGAATTCGATGGAAAAGCCCGCTTCGAGCGGGCTTTTCCATGTGGTCGGGAGATGTCAGCTTCGCGCCGCGCGCTCCGGCGCCATGCCGTAATCCTCGCTGCGTTCCACCGCCCGGTAAAAATCGGCGAGCTGCTTGCCGCGCTCCGGCTTGAAGACGCGGCCTGCGATGACCACGGAGGCGATGCGATCGATGCGGAAGGCGCGGAAATCGTCGCGCATCTCGCACCAGGCGACCAGCGTCCAGACCTTGCCCCAGAACCAAAGGCCCAAGGGCCTGATGTCGCGGGCGGTGCCGCGGCCAGCTTCGTCCGAATAGTCGATGGTCAGCACCTGGCGCTTCTCGATGGCGCGCTCGATCAGGTCGATCGCCTCGCGCGCGGCGTCGCTCACCACCCACATCGGCGTGTGGATCTCGGTGCGGGCGATGCGGTCCTTTTCGGCATCGGGCAGCACCGCGCCGATCTTGACCAAAGCCTCATCGGCGGCCCGGGCCATGGCCGCACCGCCAAAGGCACGCACCATGCGGGCGCCGGCGACCAGCGCCACGATCTCGTCACGCGTGAACATCAGCGGTGGAAGGTCGAAACCCTCCCTCATCATGTAGCCGACGCCCGCTTCCCCGTCGATCGGCACTCCGGTCGACTGCAGGTCGGCTATGTCGCGATAGATGGTTCGCTCGGAAACCTCGAGCCATGTGCCAAGCTTCTGCGCGGTGACCAGACGGCCACCGCGCAAATGCTGCACGATCTGGAAGAGCCTGTCGGCGCGTCGCATCGTATGGTCCCTCGATGTTGTTCCTATGCATGTCGCCCAAAACCGGTTCCCACTTTTGGACTGCATGCATCGTGTTCTTGCGCATGCCTTTATTCCGAAATCGTAGAACACTCGGCGGCATGCATCATGGTTTCAGGCCTTCGCACTTGCGCTGCGCGGCCACAAATTCCGCGCCGAAGGACAATTTCCTCGTTGTCGGCGTCATTGGCATCGAGCTCGCGCCAGAAGGGCGCGACATCGCTCAGCGTCATGCCGCGCCCGAGATCCTCAATGGCTGCTTCGGCAACGGTACGCCGATAATAGCCCATCGCGACCGGGCATGTCACTTCGGCGCCACGTTCAAAAGCAAGCGCCGTGCGCAGCGCGCGAACGTCCATCTCGACGCCTTTGGGAATAGAGGGGATGAATTCGTCGACCTGTCGCGCCGTCGGCATCAGGATCGTCCGGTCTTCGGCTCCATCTTCCACCGTGCGCGGGGCCGGTTTGATGCCGTTGACCCCCGGCGTGTTCAATCTGTCGGTCCAGCTCTTCATCGCTCGTCCTGTTCACCGCTCGTATCTATGGCATGGCGCTCCTGACACCATTCTGTCAGGAGCGTTCAGCATACTCGCTGGCGAATAGCGTCCGCATCTCGGCAAGTTCGCCGTTTCGTTCAGGATAGAGCGTCTTCAGGAAGGCCAGCGCGAAGGTGCCGGGCGCCGAACCTGGCGCGGAAACGATCTTGCCGTCGGACACGGCATGCGGCACGTCCTGATAATTATGATTGCCGGCATAGCCGGCAATGTGGCGATTGATCCAGTCACGGCCATTGCTGGTATGCCTCGCCTTCTCGAACATGCCGGCTCGGGCCAGCGCCAGCGTTCCGGCGCAGATACCGCCGACGACACCATCCCGCATCGCAACATCCCTGAGCAATTCCGCGACCTCGGGCGGCGCCTCGCCCGCCCATCGGTCGGAGCCAATGACGGCGATTGCATCGAGATCGGCATTTTCATCGGCGCCGGCCGAGCGGTCGGGCGTCAGCCGGAAACCGCTGATCCCGCTCACCGGTCCGCCGTCCGGCGTCAGCGAAACCGCGCGGGCGCCGAACCATTCGACCGCCGAGGCGGCCAGCAGGCCATATTCCCAGTCGGCGAAGCCTTGGATGAACAAAAAGCCGATCGTCTTTTGCTCAGGCATGCGTTTGCTCCATTCCCAGATGCGCAGCCCCCGGCGACAAGCTGCACTCGTTCAGTTCGCCTTCGCCGGGAATCGCGTTACTTGCTTGCCTGGGCTTGCTATCTGGCTGCGGCAATCCCGGCCTCCAAGCCTTGCCAGAAAAAATCGCCTCAATTGTCGCGGATATGAAGACCATCATACATGTCCGGCCAGCCGATATCCTTGCGGACGTCCGCCGGCAATGCATTCAGGAACCGCCTGGTGCGGATCTCATTGCGCATCGTGCGCACCTTGCCGACATAGTGCTTCATGTTATGCAGAATGGTGAACCCGTTCATGGCTATCCTCCTCTTGCTTCGATGAGCCACTATCGCACACCCCTCCTGACAGCAGTCTGTCAGGAGGATGTCAGCCCGCCGAAGTGATGGCCGATCAGCGCCGGCATGACCCGGTTCGGCCCTTGCGAGAGGCTTTGACAGCGGGTTCCGATGCTGGTCAAAGGCGGCATGTCGAAACTCCTCGCCCTCGTCATCCTTGGCATCATGATCATCCAGTTGATCAAGCCGCTCGGCTGGCCGGGGCTGAAACGGCGCGGCGACTTCTGGAAGCTGGCGCTCCTGGCCATGGCGGCCATTTCGATAACGGCCGTGCTTGGACATTGGACGTAGCGCAGTTCCAGGAAGGTGTCTGGCGGCTTTCCGCCCGGAATGCGTAAGATGTCGGCCGGTACGCAGCCGGCGGCAATCACTCTTCGATCACGCAGCCGACGAGGTGCTCGGCCCAGGCCCGGTAACCGGCTTCCGAAGCATGAAATCCGTCCGAGGCGAAGCCGGCTTCGGGATTGGCGATCGGCAAGCGCGGCGCCGGCACCGCACCGCGTTCGAGGCAAAGACGTTTGCCCATCCGGTTCATCTCACCGGCGCGAATTTCCAGGATCCTGCCGAGCAGTGACGGCATTGCCGGCGCTTGCGTGAACTCCAGCACAGGAGACCACACCACGCGGGCCTCGGGCCACTTGGCGCGCAGCGCGTAGAGCAGGCCGCCGAACGCCTTCTTGAAACGGGACACGGAGTGGAAATTCTTGGTATCGTTGGTGCCAATGGCGAGCACGATATGCGTCCACGGATCCGCCGAGAGATTGGGCAGGACGTGGTCGCGGATCTGCCCAGAGGTCGCCGAATTGAACCCGGCGGCGCGCCAGCGCACGGCGCGGCCGGTGCGCTGCGAGATCAGGGCGGCCAGCTGCGCGGCCAGGCCATTCTCGGATTTTTCGATGCCGACCGAGGCGGCGGAGGAATCGCCCAGCACCAGCAGCCAGACCGCCGGCTGCCCGCCGGCGATCTCATGCATGACCGGGCCTTGCGCGGGCAGCATGCGCGAGGTGCGTCGGCGCACGCCAAGCCCCTGCCAGACATAGACAGGGAAGGCGAGCCAGGTGAGGAGAGCCGGAAAGCGTCGCATCGAGCAGCATTTAACGCATGTTGCGCCGGAGGTGAACGATCCTTGCACCGGCGCCTTACGCCTTCAAGCGTTCAATGTTCGAGGGGATCGCTGAATGCCCTAAGCCCTGTCCGCTTGCGACCTGTTTCCATACTGGTCGTGCAGCCGCACCCAGTCCATCAAGGTTCTGTAAGGGCCGGTCTCGTCGCGCCCTTTCGGCGCAAGGTCGAGATATTGATAGGCGCCGATCAGTTGTTCGCTGCCGCGGGCGCGCGACATGAAGGTCAGGAAGATATCGCCGGTCTCGTCCCGGTAGAACACGGTGGTGCCCGGCAATTCTTTCGATTTCAGAACGGGCGTCTCGAAATTGTAGATCGCTTCACCCGATGCGATCTGCTTGTCGGTGAACGACACCTGCATGTCGAAGTTGAAGTCCGAGGCATAGGATGAGACCCAGTCGAATTTCCAACCCATGCGCTCTCGGTAGGGCAGCAGTTCGGCGAGCGGCGCGCGTGACACCGCGACAAGTGATACGTCATGATGTCTCAGATGCTGGTTGGCGCCGTCGATGTGGTCGGCGACGAACGCACAGCCTTCGCAATGATGGGTCGAGCCGGGACCGAACACGAAATGATAGACGATCAGCTGGCTGCGGCCGGCGAACAGTTCGGCCAGGCATCTTGGACCCTGCTCGGTTTCGAAGACGTAGTCCTTTCTCACCTTCAGCCAGGGCAATTCGCGCCGTTCCGCCGCGATGCGCTCGCGAAATCGCGTCAATTCCTTCTCGCGCGCCAGATGCGTTTTGTGCGCCCGGAACCAATCCTCGCGTGAAACGACCTTGTTGCGATGCATGAACCTCTCCCTGGCTTCATCCCAAGGACGTTCGGGACGGGCGTGAGCCGACATCGCGCCGGCTGCGCTGGAGAGAAATAGGGATGGAGGCGCTTTATCCCAAGTCCGGCGGAGCGCAGCAAAACCCGGGCGCATGGCCCGGGTCCGATAGAGACGGAAAACCGTGGTCAGGCAGCCTGCTCCAGGCTCGGCCTCCATTGTCCAAGCGCCGCCAGATGGTTCATGTGGGCGCGGTGGGTGAAGGCGGCCTGGCCCGCGGCAACGTTGGATGCCTTGCCGCTCCAGGCCTTCTGCGGGGCAGCCTGCAGGGCGCGGCCATAGGAGAAGGTCAGCTTCCACGGATGCGGGCCAATGGCGTTGATGGCGTTGAGGTTGGCGGTCGCTTCCTCGTCCTCCTGGCCGCCGGAGAGGAAGGCGATGCCCGGCACCGCCGCCGGCACGGCCTCGCGGAACAGTTTTATGGTCTTTTGCGCGACCTCTTCAGGACTGCTCACCTTGCCCGACTTCCTGCCGGCCAGCACCATATTGGGTTTCAGGATCGTGCCTTCGAGCACGACGCGGGCCGCATAGAGTTCGTCGTAGAGCTTCGTCAGCGTCGCCCTCGAGATTTCATAGCATGTGTCGATG